>NZ_LT745762.1 GCF_900166595.1 Virgibacillus dokdonensis
ATTGGTGATTGGCTTGGAATACCATGTTTTTTCGCTAGCAATCCATAGCCCAAGGAATTTTCAAGATATTCTTTTACAATCATCAATTTAAATTCATAACTATATTTAGCCATATAAAAACACCCCAAAAGTCAGATTTTCACTCTAACTTTTGGGGTGCGGCACCGGAAAGCAAATGACCTCTCCCTTTTTACATTGATACCTACAATTTAGAAGAAAGCCATTAAATCTCTATAGCAACTTTCCTCTAAACCGTAAAATGGTCTACTTTCCTATCGTGTAAAAAAAATCATGATAGTAAGAAAGATAAAAATCTGCTTCTGCATGCGTATTTTGAAAACTGCACGTCTTCATTCCTAGCTCTTTCGCAGGTAACAAATCAAGTTCTCTGTCTCCTATCGCCATATCGATACGGTGCTTTTGATGTAAATAAGCATAGGAAGCACTATCCGGCTTACGTGGAAATCCATCATCACTTGTAACCATATCATCAAAATAAGATGTCAAACCATGGTAGTCCAAGATGCGTTTCACGTTTTTATAATCCTTATGCGTCATAATGACATTGACATCTGCTGCCTGTAATACGCGCTCCAAACCGTCGAAAGGTTTCACTTCCTCTGGTTGAATTTGATTAACAAGACGACGCACCTCTAATTCCTGGTCTTTCGTCATATGAAAATGTGCAATGGCATGAGAAAAAGATTTTTTCAGTTGCGTATATATTTCCTCCTCTGTTGCTCCTTTTCCTATAACTTGCTGACAACATTTCGTATACATCGGATACGTATTTATCAGTGTTCCGTCAAAATCCCATAATAAGTGCATCTATTTTTCCTCATTTCTTCCTATAATGAAGCTATCTCCTATAAAGAAGATAGCTACCGATATTCTAATAGCCTTTATCAAAATGAACGGCATTCACTTTAGGTGTTTTTCCTTGAAGATATTGCTGTAAGTTAGGTAGAAAAATGTCGTCTATAACACGTTCATCATAATACTCCGTCGATCCAGCGGTATGAGGAGTTATAATCACATTTTCCATTTCCCAAAGCGGGCTGTCTTCTGGTAATGGTTCTTTAGCAAAAACATCTAAACCAGCCCCGGCTATTTCATTTGCTTGCAATGCTTTAATCAAATCCTCCTCATGAACAATAGCACCACGCCCAATATTTATCAGAAGAGCAGAATCTTTCATCTGTTCAAACTGCTTTCTTGCAAACATATGTCTCGTTTCTTCTGTTAATGGCAGTGTAATAACAATAATATCGCTCTCTGCAAGTACGTGATCTAGTTGTTCAGGCTTGTACATATCATCAACATACGCAGTAGGCTTCCCGGAATGACGCACCCCGAGCACTTTCATGCCAAATGCTTTAGCAATTTTAGCTGTTTCCTGACCAATTGCTCCAGCACCGATAATACCGATCGTCTTGTGGTGTATTTCCTGATTCAAACGTGCATGATACCAAACTTTATCTTGTTGCTGCTTCACATACGTATGAATCTTTCGGGTAAGTCCCAATATAAGCGCAAAAATGGTTTCCGAAATTGGATAAGCATGCACACCATTAGCACTTGTGACGTGAACCCCTCTTTGCTCAAGCTCTGATAATGGTAGGTTATCAATGCCCGCACTCCATGTTTGCACCCACTGCAAATTCTTGTTTTCTTCAAATACAATGGATTCCATATCTTTTTTCCAATGCAACATGATTTCAGCTTCTTTTATATCGTCCTGCACGTCATCCAACGCTTTATTTGCAACAATTTTCCAATCTGGCAATGCCTGCTGAATTCTTTGCACATGTGCTTCTTTTACATCTACATTCATTACTAATGTCCGCTTAGCCATCCTATCCTCCCTTTCTAAATACACGCTGGTTTTGCTCTTATTAGAAAAACATGGATTGTCGGCAAAGACTTATGGAAAAAGCTCGTCCAATCTATTTATGACAGTTTCCTATACTTTAAGTCTTGGCGTTTAAATGCTTTTCCTACAGTAGAAACCGAGATTTTAAATGTTGTTCCGTATTAGATCTTCCTTACACCCTCCTCCTAAATGAGTTGGCTTTATCGTTGGGAAAACATCTGTAATGTCCCTTTTTTAAAATTCGGTTCCTGTTGTACGGAGCTTTCAGGAAAAATAAATGTCCACGGCATGCTGCACTTGGCAGGAACGATTAATCGCTTATCAGAAAAAACTTCCGTGGCAATAAGCTTATTTGCTTCGTAATACGTTAATTTCCCTCCACAGAGAACCCAGTCCGTTTCCAAACCATTTTGAATGAGCACAGTTACAAGCAAATCGTTACGATGATTACGCGCTTGGCTTAATATAAAAAACGATTGCCTCGATTCTTTCATTTCCTTTACTTGTTCAAAAACTTTTTCTATTTCTTCCCGATCTCTAGCATCGATTGTCTTTTCCCATGAAGCCTCAAAAAGTAAACGTTGCATCTTTTCACCTCGTCTATGCTTAGTATACCATCTGTCATCTTTCTTGTGTGCATATTCATCTATATCTCTACTACTCCTAAATAAAAAACTTTTCAGAAAAGATTAGCTTGATCAGAGATTTTTATACATTTCCGTCGTGTAAAAATAAAATAGTGGTACAAGCTACATACTATGAATACAATAGTATGGAAATATACATAGCTGTTTTCTCCATGATGCGCCATCCATTCATTTTAAAAGAAGGTGAACGAATGAATTTCTTTAGCTATATCTTATTAGGAATTTCTCTCTCTGCGCCCGTTGGACCAATAAACGCGGCACAATTAAATAAAGGGATGAATCACGGTTTTATCCATGCTTGGTTAGTTGGGCTCGGTGGAATGATTGGCGATCTAGTTTTTATGTTGCTCATTTACTTTGGCGTGGCGCAATTTTTAACGACGCCACTCATGAAGACCTTCCTCTGGCTATTTGGTTTTTTCATTCTTGTTTATACCGGAATAGAAAGTATCGTCAGCGCAAAAAAATCATTACACATTCATCGTTCTTCTCGACAAACATCAAAATTCAAATCATTTCGCGCAGGTTTTCTACTTGCTATTTCTAATCCGTTAAACATTATTTTCTGGCTAGGTATTTACGGCGCTGTATTGGCAAAAACAAGTGATTTATACAGTAATTTCCAGCTGATTATATATAGTAGTGGTATTTTTCTTGGTATTCTTATTTGGGATTTGGTGATGGCGAGTGTAGCTACTTCTTTTCGCAAATTTTTTCATGCAAAAGTGCAGTATATCATTACCGTTGGAGCTGGGATCATGCTTATCGGCTTTGGCGTCTATTTCGGATACGAGGCTTTCCTGCTGTTAACAAAGTGATATTTTACTTAACTCCTAACTTCATCATGCGTATAGGCAAGCACCTAATATGCCCTTTTTTCATACGTTACCACTAGAAAGGGGAAGTGAAAAATGGGTGCATTATATGAGAAACACTCACTTGATGAGGAAATAACCAATTTGCCACTATGGAAACAGCAAGCCTATCAGACCTTCACCAGTATGCTTATAGATACGAATACGTACCCTTGCGTTCCTGCAAGACAAGGTTTTTTAGACAATCAGCTTCGTTTCTGCTTCGTATCCGATCCACGTGAAACGAGCGCTTCAGAAGAGCTAGCAACTGCATTAAAAACTTATGGCAATCATGCTAGAAGCTTTGGCAACTACACGTCATTGGCCGTGTTCTTTGAGACACCAGAGGATATGATTCGCAATTATTCCGTAGAAGATTATCGCAATTTGTTTTGGAATGCTTTGAATCAAGTTACTGCTTATGATGAACAACCGTGGCCAGAAGCAATTCCACAAGAACCTGAACACCATGAGTGGGAATTTTGTTTTGCTGGCGAGCCTTACTTTGCTTTTTGTGCTACCCCTGCACATCGAAAAAGGAAAAGCCGCTATTTTCCTTATTTTATGATAGCATTTCAGCCACGCTGGGTATTCGAAAACCTGAATGGAAACACCACATTTGGGCGCAAAATGAAAAATATTATCCGCAAGCGTCTATTCCAGTATGACGGGATACCTGGCCACCCCGATTTAAAATGGTATGGCGAAGAGGATAACCATGAATGGAAACAATACTTCTTAAGTGACGATGATGAGAGTCCTAGCAAGTGTCCGTTTATGCGTATGAAAGAAAAAATGAGCTCGTTCTTACAATAGAAGAAGGTAATGAGAACACATGGATGGGACGCTCGCCACCTATCCATGTTGTCTTGTAGAACGAGACAAGAAGGTAGCTAAAGCAATGAAACAAATAAAAACAAAGCTGACGAAAAAACCAATTCTACTCGTTTTCTCCACCCATGTACCAGATACAGCTATGGTGATGAGTAGCATTCCAATGAGCGGCTTTATTTTTTGCCACCCTGTCTGTTTCTTTTGTTTTAAGAAAGTAGCTAATATAAACATCCAATTATAGAGTAACATTAACCCAGCAGCAGTCGTCACATATTCAAATAAGCGATCTGGTAACACAAGCGCAATAATAACGGATACCACCAACCCACCTGTCGTGCATAAAAATGCTGGCCAAGGCACATTCCATTTCCCATGATGCTGAAAAATAGAAGGGGCATGGTGGTCTTCTGCTAACGAAACTAAAATCGTGAGGACTGCAAATAGTGCTGCAACCATCGTAGAAAAGCCCGCAATAATGAAGACCCCGGTAAAAATATCTGTGACATAAGGAATGGAGAGTGGTTTAAGCGCTGTAATAAACGGACTTTCATCAGCATGGATCGTTTGCCATGATACAAGTACGAGAATGAGACTAATGGATATAATATAAATAGCAGTGAGTGCGATCATCATTACCCTTCCAGCTTTGGGAGCCTCTTTCGGTTTTTTTAAATCAATAACTAGTAACCCCATTACCTCCACACCACCGAACGCATAAAAAGCATAAATCAATGCATGCCAAACACCGGTTGGTCCTTCTGAAAATAGGTTTGTTTTGTTGAAGGAAGGGATTAAACTTTCTCCTCCTGCAAATGTCACTAATAGAAACACCGCTACGAAAATAAACATAAGGATGGCAGCTGTTTTCATTATGCCAAATAAGCCTTCTATTTTTTCAAACCCTTTCATACCGGTTAAAATGACTAGTAACCCTAGCGCGCCATATATGGCACAAAGCAGCCATAAAGAAACATTGGGAAACCAGAATTGTGTAAATATCCCTAAGGCGATAAGTTGGCTACCCATAATTAGAATTTCTGAAAAAGCATACACCCACCCATTACTAAAACCTGCCCAACTGCCAAATGCTTTTTGAGAATAGTAGCGAAATGATCCTTTATTTGGATCATCCACCGACATACTCGCCAAAGAATCGTAGACGATAAACGTTCCTGCTGCCGCTAAGACAAATGCCACTATAACCGCAGGACCACTGTTTTTAATCGCCATACTACTTCCAAGGAAAAAGCCTGTTCCAATGGTACATCCCACACCTAATAAAGACAGCTGCCACCAGTTCATTTGCCCTTTTTTCATGTTGCTTATTTACGAACCAGAGGCAGCGTCATACAACGGATACCTCCGCCAGCTTTTTCTAATTCGGAAACGTCAACTTCTATAAAGCGTTTATTCTTTAATTTGGGATGGGATTTTAACATTTGCTTATGTGCTTGTTTACTAATTAATAATGTATCTGGGTTTATATTAAGAAAGTTAATATCAGGTATCGTCTCATATTTGTCCAACCAATATACGTCAAACCCATGACGATGCAAAAACTTCTCTGTCATGTCATAGCCCTTTACACCTTCTTCATTGACAACTTGCACTGGCAAATAATACATATAGTTTTTAGCAATGACGACATCCTCTGCCGCCACATTACAATTCATATCTAAATGAAGCGTGTCTGCCCGTCTTGGCAAACTAATCAGTCCAATTTCTGTAAATCCTGCTTGAAAAATATGTCCCATCATTTGTTCCACACTCTCCAAGCTTGTACGCATACCAATATTAATAAAAACAGCATTTGCATTTAGAATGAGGACATCTCCATATTCTAATGCCTTTACACCTTTCGTGACTCCTTTAGTAAAAGTTTCTGGAAACCAGTTTTCCAAAAGTTTATGAACGTGATCATATTCTGCTCGACGCATAAACGTCCCTGCGATCCCCGGGAGTATCGTGTTTCCAAATACACATGCCAAGTCACGTACAAAAAAACGATTAATTAATTGCTCATTTAATTGCCTCGTGACCAGATCCAAGTACAAAGCATAATCAATTACCTGAACACCTTCCTGTTTCAAAACAGATATAAGTGAATGATGATTTTCCATTGCTACATCCTGTTGAACTGGAGCATTCCATTGTACATTCTCTGCCACTTGTAGACTTGGAATACTTTGCACGGAGGGAGAACAAACAAGCACTGTTTGTAATGCACCATGCTCTGACCAGCAGCTAGGTTGGTCTAATCGCACTATGAACACCGCCCTTTTTGCGTTATGATTATATGTTTGCCAATAAATAAAAGGTTATGTGTACGATAAAAAAATTTAAATACATGAAAATAAATAAACAGGAAAATCTATGAAGGAAAATACACAATCAAGGAGGAATTCATTATGCACAACATGAATCAGCAAGGTAACCAGCAACAACCTGGATCGATGCCAAATCAGCAAAACACCAATCATGGAGGTCATGAATTATTTGATGCACATGAAATCATTGCGGGAATAATTAGTATGCTTGACCAATACCAAATGTATGATCAACATATACAAGACCCTGAGTTAAAAGAGATTTTACAACGACAAACCGCTTTCGTCACGCAAGCTTACAACACGATTGTGCAAACATTTCAAACCGGACAAGACCCCGCTGTGCCAACACAACAATATGAGATGCAGCAAGATAATAATGTCGTTTATGGCATAACCCCTGGCCAACCAAAAAAACCGAACGCATCAATTAACGACTTATCTGATCAAGGTCTATCTGCTTACATGCTCGGAAATACAAAATCTTTAAGCTCACTACTTGCTATGACAGCTACGGAAATGACAAATCCTGTACTACGTCGCGTCATTGCAGATACCGTTCCAAACTTTATCGAAATGAGCTATGAAATCTTTCTATATCAAAACAAACATGGCTACTATCAAGTCCCACAGCTAGCACCACAAGACATGCAGCATATGTTAAACAGTTATACGATCGTGCAGCAAGATAATCAATTACATTAACAGCATATACAAATCATACTGACGAAACTTCTGGGTGTCGCGAGCGAAATACGTGCGGGGCGAGCGAGGTCTCGACGAACTCGGGCGAATCGAGTAGAGGGAAAAGTTAAGTAACTTTACGCCCCTCTCACACCACCGTACGTACCGTTCGGTATACGGCGGTTCAATAGTTTGAGTGTACGAACTGGTATTGTAGAGCGATGTCTTTATATCCTCTCGATGCCAGTTCTTTATCTGTTAATGAACGATGGAGTACATAACTACTGGATATAACCCAGTAGCCCTTTCTTGTATTCGACCATTCATAAGCTTTATGTTTATCGATACCTAAGCGAATTAGATTTTTCCTTTTTGTGCGTGGGTTTTTCCACTGCTTCCAGAGATATTGTCTAATTCTTCGCTTCAACCATCCATTGAGATTCTTTATAAATCCTTTCATTTCCCCTATGCCATAGTAGTTTATCCAACCTGTCATAAGTTGTTGGATTTCTTTAAGAATCACTTCGAGATGTCGTCCACGATTGCGTTTGGTGATCCGCTTGAGTTTCCTTTTGACGGTCACTTTCGCTTTATTATGCGGACGAATTTTGACACCCTTCTTCGTAGCTAATAAGCAGAAGCCAAGAAACTTACGTTTCAAAGGACTTCCAACCGCACTCTTTTCTCGGTTAACAGTTAAACTCAGATCCTTCTCAAGAAAGTTCGTTATATTATCCATTACCCGATATCCTGCTCTCCTGCTTTTCACATAGATATTACAGTCGTCCGCATAGCGGACGAATCTGTGACCACGCTTTTCTAATCGTTGGTCTAATTCATTCAGATAAATATTACTGAGTAACGGCGATAAGTTTCCACCTTGCGGCGTTCCTTCTTCCGATTTCTCAAAGATACCGTTTATCATAATTCCACTCAATAAATACTGTCTTACCAAGCGAAGCACGCGCTTATCATCTATCTGTTTTTCCACGAAATACATCAGTTTGTCATGGTTTACCGTATCGAAGTAGGATTTCATATCCAAATCCACCACATATTTGTACCCTTGTTCGTAGTATGACTTTGCCCGTATGATGGCTTGATGTGCACTACGTTTTGGACGAAACCCAAAACTATTATCGGAGAACTTTGGTTCAAATATTGGTTGGAGCACTTGGTTAATCGCTTGTTGAAGCATCCGGTCGATGACTGTCGGAATCCCCAGTTTTCTCTTTCCACCGTCTGGTTTCGGGATTTCAACCCGCAGGACGGGTTGCGGTTTGTATTTTTCTTGATATAACTGGAGTAATAGTTCCTCTTTATGTTCCTTCAAGTATGGAAGTAGTTGGTCGCACGTCATACCGTCTACACCGGCTGCCCCCTTATTTCTGACGACTTGAAGGTAAGCTTGATTGAGATTGTTCCTTGACAGGATTCTTTCAAACAGATTGGATACACCATTTTGATTGTTCTTTTCACCATGTAAGCCACTATGCGCTTCGACATACCCTTCATGTTCCACACTATCTCTCTGCCGATAGCCAGATTCTCCTGTTTTCTGCAGTTGTCGCACCTTACACACCTCCTAGAGCTTTCAAAACGACTATTGTTCGGTCCTTCATGTTTCGTCAAGTAACATTACTATGACCTCTGCTGACTTCTTGTGATTCACCAAGACGTCATCGTCTTGGTTGTGCTGGTTTGTTATCATTCAACTCCCACTGCACCCTCACAAGACCTCCCCCGGTAAGAGCGAAAACTTTCCTCCCATGTAACTGCTAGATTTACTGTATAGGTTTCGGGCAGTATTGGACTTCAGTTTGTTAGGCAACCTTATCCGACCTAATTCAGCCTTCTATCTAGTTTCTGTTCGTCAGTTCAGGAGTTTGCGTCCGACTTCCTTCAGCCACTACCTCGCGATAGCCACCTTGTCTTTCGCTAACAGTTCCTACTGCCATGCCTGTAGTGGACTTTCACCACCAAGTTTTCGCCCATGCAGGGCGCACCTTAAAAAAGCGTGTGTGCTTTTTTTCAAGCACACACGCTTTTTACTGCTCTTATTTATATATTGCTTTATGTTTTCTTGCGACTGCAGTCTTGGACATTGAAATCAATATTGTAATGATAGAAAAGCTAATCAGCACTCCACCTGCAAAGGCATTTTGTTCCACGTGAGCTTGTTCAATGACAATACTGCCGATAAAAGAACCAAACGCAATTCCAAAGTGCAAGGCAGAATTATTTAAGCTCTGCTGAATATCTGCTGTTGCAGGAGCCGATTCAATTAAATAACTTTGCAATGCTGGGGTAATCGCCCAGCTCATCATCCCCCATATAACCATTACGATAATGAATAGTGGCCATACAGAAGTTGTAAATGGAAGAATAAATATAGATGCAGCAAAAAGAATTAATGTTGTAAGCATGGTTCGCTTTGTACCAAAACGGTCGGATATCGTTCCACCTATGCCTCCACCACTTACTGCTGCAATGCCAAACACAAAATAAATCACACTAAGCCAACTGCCGCTTATCCCCATCGTTTCTTTTACAAATGGAGTGAAATAAGCATAGAGTATTGTATGTCCAGCCATAAATAAAAAAGTAGTCGAGTGCGCTAAAAATATTTTACTTTCTTTTAATGAGTTAATTTGTTCTTTTATTGGTACTTGCGGTTTAGGCTGTACTTTGTCCATTAAGAAATAAACACCGACCATGGACAACAACGTTAATAAGACAATGAATAAAAATGGAGCACGCCAGCCAAATGTATTACCAAGTACCAACCCGATTGGTACACCTAGAACGATCGAACCGCTAATTCCCATTGATACAAATCCAATTGCACGTCCACGGTGCTTCTCGCTACCAATGTTAGCAGCGATCGTTAAACAGAGAATAATTAATAGCGATCCACTTGCTGCTGAAAGCATTCGACCGACAAATAACATGCTATATACAGGGCTAAGCGCAACAACTAAATTACTTAAAGAAAAAAGCAGTAAGAAAAATAGCATGAGTCGCTTTCGCTCAAATTTGGCAGTGACAATCATTAGAAGTGGTGCTGTAATGGCAAACACAAGTGAAAATATCGTAATTAGCAGCCCCGCTTTACCAAGACTGACATTCAAATCCGATGCCACTAAATCTAATATGCCCCCGATGATTAATTCTACCATTCCAACTACAAATGATACGATAGTGAGTAAATATACACGTTTATCCATAAGATGACGCCTTTCTAAGGAATTGAAAAGAAAATATTTTGTAAGCAAAACTTAGCTTATCGCCAAATCTTTATGGCGGAAGCTGTAATTTTTCTTATACTATAAACCATAGGAAATCAAGTTTTCCTATAGTACAAGTATAAACGCGCTGTCATCCCCCGTTTTAAGCAAAAACTGGAAGGACGAAGCGCGACCTATGTTTTACAAAAGTAAAATTATTTTCTTGTTGTAAATGAAAGTTCTCTTTCATCTATCCTATAATATTATAACAGATAGCTAGCTAAATTCTACCATAATAGCAATCGTTCTTAATAAAGTTCAGGCCAATATTGCTTATTTGCTTCCATTAAATCATCAAGCAATTGCTTCGCTACCGTTGCACTTGGAACGGTTTGCGATAATGTTAAAGCTTGCCATAACTTTTGGTACGACTGCTCAATCCATGCTTCTACTACTAACTTTTCAACAGCTACCTGCTGCTCCATAAGTCCTTTTTGGAAGGTAGGAATTTCGCCCATTGCTAACGGCTCATAGCCATCTTTGCCAACAATACAAGGTATTTCCACCATAGCATCATCAGGGAAATTTTTAATAGTGCCTTTATTTTCAACAATAATTAACATACGTTCTTGCGTATTAAATGCTAACGCCGTTGCTAAATCAACAATAAACTCAGCATGTATGCCAATTTCAAGACTCGTGCCTTTGGAATGGCCATTTTTTTCAATTTCCGCACAAGCTGAGAACACTTCCGTCTCTCTGCCGTCGATTACTTCATTGGCTCTTGTATAGTTTGGATCTGTATGTTCTACTACATAATCTGGGTAGAGATAATATTTTAAATACGTATTTGGAATGGTCGTAGGTTCGACAGCAACTAAATGCTTCGCAAATAGATTCGTCTCAAACCAACTATCTTTATTTTCCGTTGCCATTCCTTCTTCTCCATTAATAAAGCCATATTGCTTCATATGTTCAATTAACGCTGGAAGTAATTCTTTTCCAGTTTTATCTTTGATGGATGTATACCATCCGAAATGATTAAGACCATAATAGCGAATATCTAAATCCTTACGAGAAGGAACACCAACAATATCAGCAATGCCATGTTCCATTCCGATTGGCATATCACAAATATTAATGACCCGTGAATTTGGTCGTAGTCTCCTAGTCGCCTCTGCCACAATAGAAGCTGGGTTCGAATAGTTTAACATCCAGCAATGCGGAGAATATTTTTCCATATAATCAATGTTTTCAATTACCCCACCAATAGAACGCATGCCATATGCTATTCCACCTGGTCCGCATGTTTCCTGTCCTACACAACCGTATTTTAATGGTATTTTCTCATCCAATTCACGCATAGGTAATTGACCTACACGTATGTGCGCTAAACAAAAATCTACATCGGTATACGCTTCTTCAGGATCTGTTGTCGCCACATATTCAATCGTTGGGTCTTTTTCTTTAATTAAAATCTCGCATGCTTTAGCAACCTTATTTTGCCTTGCTTCATCATTATCATACAGCTTAATTTTTCGTAAAGGAAGGCGATCTAGGTTGTCCAACAGCATTAAAATAATTTCTGGAGTATACGTACTCCCTCCACCTGCAATAACGACAGATAATTTGTTTTTCATGCAACGTCCCCACTTTCATAAAGTATCTCGCATAAGCTTATGTACTTTAGATGAAAAGGAAGTTCCGTTCACTCATGTATTGTCCTAGACTTAAAGTACCGGTGCTTGGTTGCACCTTTAGCATATCAATAACGTAACACCCACTCAATTAAACTTTTTCCGCTTAATTAGGAAACAAACTAGCTGTACTAATCTTCCACAGATATCAAGTAAACAAGAGCCAAAACCTCAATGAATGAATGCCCATTTTCCTATGTCTCTATTTTAATGGAGAAAATACAATCCAAAGCACTACCTATAGCATGCATCGTATTTTGACAAAGCAAAACTTTGATCAATAATGATCAAAGAGTAACCTCATCCAGTGCAACTGCACTTAACTTATTCATCACATCTATAAAATTTACTAGTTAAGCGTTTCCGTCATTTTCACATGGACAAACAATCTTTCTCAACTTTAGACAATCTTATCACTACTTACATTACAAGAGGTGAAAACATGGAAATTGTAAAACTATTATTAAGTGATAAAGCTAGTCATCCCGAATAAGCATTTTAATTTATTGGTGAGCTTACTTATTCTTTAGATGGCACATCCTTTCTGATAAAGAACTCAATGGATAGTGATACGGTTGTGTTTGTTCATACGCACATTGTATCCGTTAATGAATAAAACTACATGAAATATAAAAATAAAGAGTTATTACGTTTTGGATACTTGAAGTACCAACTTCACTATTATCACACCCCTAAAAGGGAACTATCGCACCGGAGTAGAATTGCACGTTCGGAAAATCTGTAATTGAACAATTTTCTTCCGTTTCCAATTTAATATTTAATGAATGACACTCCTTGATAACCATAAACCTGTAGTGGACGTTCATCTCCAAGTTATTCCCATGTCAAGCGACAGTAAAAAAACCTTATTCAATTCAGAATAAGGTCAAGAAGTTTGGGCTTACTTTTTTCAAACCATTTGGGACAGATAACCTGTCCCTCCCGACTATCTAATAAAAAAGTCTAATAGATTTAGAAGAATGCTTTAATACTTGATAGAACTACTAGTAGGCCCACAATAATGACAAATGCGTTGCTAATATAATTTTTTCTATATTTAGCTAGTGCAGGCACTTTATAGATTGCATACATTGGTAATAAGAATAAGATTAGCGCAATTAGTGGTGCATTAATCATATCGATGAGATCAAGAATACTTGGGTTTGCATAAGCAACTACCCAACATGTCACGATCATAAATCCAATGATGATGTTCTTCACTGTTTTGCTATTTATATTTTTTCCGCGGGATTTAGCAGCTTGCACAATAATGTCTTCCAATCCTTCATATGCACCAACATAATGGCCAAGGAAAGATTTTGTAATGGCAATAAAAGCAATAACAGGAGCTGCATATGCGAATAGTGGCATACTATACTTATTAGCAAGATAAGAAAGAATTGGTAAGTTTTGTTCTTTAGCAAGTGCAAGTTCACCAGAAGTCACACTTAAGACAGTACTGATTACAAAGAAAAATACAACTGAAATTGTCATGATATAACATACCTTTTGAATTTGGGCACATTTGCGGTCTACATTTTCTATTCCATAGCTTTCCCGTTGTTTAATAACAAAAGTAGATATCATAGGAGAATGGTTAAACGAAAATACGATGATTGGTAGGATAAACCAAGCCATTCCTAAAATATCTGTAAAACCTACCCCTCCATTTACAGATGCAAAATTACCAGCTAAACTTAAATTTGATAAATCCCATTGCGGAATCAAATATAGAGATAGAAACACCAAAGTTGCTATAAATGGATATACAATCCAACTCATTACTTTTACTGTAACATCATGACCAAAATTTACGATAAATATTAGCCCGAGAACCAAAACAAGTGATAGTATAATTCTAGGTGGCGCTTGCATGTTCAATTGATTCTCCATGAAACTGCCTGCAGTATTGGTTAATGAGACTGCATACATAAGTAATATTGCATAAATCGAAAAGAAGTAGATGATATCAAAAACTGTACTGGCCCTTTTTCCGAAATACTCCCTTACTGTAGCTGTAATTCCCTCTTCAGCAGATTCGGAAGAGTAGATCATTTTAGCCATCGCCCGATGTGAAAAGTACATGACAGGGAATGCAAGTATCATAATTAAAAGTAAAGATAATAACCCCCCTGCCCCAGCATTAATTGGTAAAAAGAGTACACCCGCCCCAATTGCTGTCCCAAAAAGACTCATTGCCCAAGTGGTATCTTGCATATGCCATTTATTAGGGTCTTTATATTGTTTAACATCTTCTGTAGTTTTTTCAACTTCATGTACTTTAGCCACAGTTTGACTCATTTTAATTTCCTCCTTGTGAGGTATAGATTTTAAATATTGTTTACAATTTCACAATGTGTTAGAAAAAATATGTTTTATTTTAATATGGTTAAATATTATTGTTCTTTTCCAAGAATTTTATTTCTAATAGCAATTCCTGTCGGTGTGTCTGCAATTCCACCTAAGCCAGTTTCCCTTAATTCCCGAGGCATCTGTCTACCTACTTTATACATTGCTTCAACTGCTTCATCAGCATTTATTAGATTCTCTACACCAGCTAATGCTAAATCTGCTGCCACTAATGCATTAGCCGTTCCAACGGCATTCCTTTTTACACAAGGAATCTCTACCAAACCTCCGACTGGATCACAAACTAAACCAAGTAAATTTTGTAGAGCGGTTGAGAAGGCATGCGCTGATTGCTCTGGTGTTCCTCCTGCAGCTTCTACTGCCGCTGCAGCCGCCATTGCGGAGGCACTACCTACTTCAGCTTGACACCCTCCTAAAGCTCCTGCAATGCACGCATTATTTGCTACAATCATGCCAAATAAAGATGAAGTAAACAGAAAATGAATTTGTTCTTCACGACTTAGCTGTAATGTTTCTTTAATAGTAAATAGCACACCCGGTGTGGTTCCACTTGCCCCAGCTGTTGGCGTAGCGCAAATAACCCCCATAGCCGCATTCACTTCATTTGTACCTATAGCATTCTGGACACCGTTCATCATTATATCACCGGAAAGCGTTTTCCTGTCCTCGCGATATTTTTTTATTTTTACCGCTTCTCCTCCAGTTAACCCTGTCAGCGAAAACACGCCATCGTCTTCAATGCTTTTATTCACAGCATTTTCCATCGTTTTTAAGTTTTTTTCCATCTTTCCCCAAGTATCATCAAAAGTAGATCTCATTACTTCCATTTCCTGCTCTATTGCTAATGTATAAATGGGTACTTGTCTTTCATTTGCAGCATCTACTATTTCTTTAATGGACATATACATACCTGTTTCACCCCTAGTATAATTAAAGTATAATGATATTAGCTATCTCACTAAGTTTTTCTAATTCTTTCCGAGCATCACTACTTAATTGTGAATCCAAATCGAATTGGTATAAGTATTTTCCATCTTTCTCCAAACTGGTGGAGTTATTAATGTCCACGTCGTGTTTTTTGAATATTCTGTGTATTTCAAGTTCCAGATTATTCCGTCCCGAAATTGCTATCATTATCGGTAATGAACCTTGAGGGTGTAAGCTAAATCCATCGATTTCAATATGTTTCACTTTAATTAATCCACCACCGACTGAAATCCCCATTGTTCGAATATATCGGCTATCGTCCTCGAGGTAAATATCAGCAGTATTGGGATGCCCAGCAGGACTATCCCCTGATTTTTCTAAAAAGGTAATATCAATACCTTTAGATTCTGCTATTTTAATAGCATCTAGTACCCTACTATCATCAGCCTCAAAACCCAATATACCAGAAATTATGGCTAAATCTGTTCCGTGTCCTTTATGCGTTTCTGCAAATGATTCATAATATTCTACTACCACTTTTTTTGGAAGATCTTTAAATAATTTATTTGCAATCAATCCCATTGCTAAAGCGCCTGCCGTATGTGAACTTGAAGGTCCGATCATAACTGGACCAATCACATCAAAACAACTTTTGTAACTGACATTCTTTTTTTCTCTCATTGTTACTACGCTCATGGCTAATCCTCCCTTGAATTTAATTAATTTACTAGAATAATCTTGAAATAACATTTATTAAAAATAAAAACGTATTTAAATTCGGCTAAATTTTACATGAAAGTGCTTCTAATGTGGTCAAAGTGAACGGGGTACCAAATATTTCAAATTACTTACTGAACTGGAGTTATATCACTTGTTCGACTAGAAATGATTTGTAAAGGCAACAATAAAAGCAGACAAATAATAAATTTTAGTAATTAGATTTCTTTATTACGGTTAGAAAGAACGATATAAAACAAAACCGCTTTCAAAATACGTCAAATTATCGATAAGAATACCTTTTTTAGTTTGTTATTTCTATTTTTAAGTTCACCTCCTAATATTATTTTGGAAAGATCCAAGAACAAGATTTCATATGTTTCTAAGAAGAATAGTACAATACCTTATACTAATAAAAATTTATTATTATTATATTGGATTGTCTTTAAAATCTGTTATAATTATCTGTATAAAAAAAGCGTTCCATTCAACATCTTTTCTTCTCTTTGGAAAGGTATTCCTATTTATTGATCGTATAATAGCTACTTTTTTAAATAAAAGAATGATTATTTTCCTCTTCCATAGCAGTTGAAATCTAACCAGTTCCATCTTATCCAGCATTACAAAAACTTGTTTGGCCTGGCATATTTTTTTGAATAGTTTAGAAAGATGTTTTAGCCGATTGTGATAACATTAAAATATTGAATAAAGATGAATGGGATAAATGAAAAATGCATTTATAAAAAGAACGAACAACCCTTTTTGAACTCTTTTTATCATCAGTAGTTGTGATACATTTATGATGGTAAACAATTCGCTTAAATTTATCTTAAAAATTCATAACCAATCTATTCAAAAGAAGGAGTTATAAAAAGGAGGAGTACCGATTTGGATGATCAACTTTTTCGACACTATAAAAATATAATGAATTATTTTGGTGAAATTTGTGGATCTAATTATGAATTCGTATTACATGTTTTAGATCCTGATGGAGGTTCTCACATTGGTCACATCATCCATGGTGAATTAAGTGGAAGGTCATTAAATAGCCCCTTAACGAACTATGCAAAAAAGTTAATTGAGGAAAAAGTATATTTAAAGAAAGATTTTATTGTAAATTATGTTGGAGAAGGGCCGAAAGGTAAAAAATTTCGTTCGTCAACCATGTTTATAAAAGACCATAAAGGTCAATTACAAGGTCTTTTATGTATAAACTTTGATGCGGATGCTTATCGGAAAGTCGCAAAGAATTTATTAAATTTAGCTAACCTAAGCTGGGATATAGCGTATATAGACAAACAAACAGAACAGGAACAATCCGTTGAAAAACTGACCGAAAATATTCACAACATTATTTATACACAAGTAGACAAAGATATATTAGAATCGGGTGCCCAATTATCACCTGAACAAAAAAAACTCGTTATTTCCAAATTAAAGGAACATGGTGTATTTGATATTAAAGGTACTGTAATGGACGTTGCTAAAATAATGGGAATGTCTGAATCAAGTGTTTACCGTTATCTGCGAATCGTATCGCTTAACGAAAATAACAATAATTGAAATACTGGGTTACTAAAATGCAGATATGCACAGCGATCATATCCAGAAAACAAATGGAATAGATGAGATTGTCTAAAGGTTGGCTTCCGTGGTACGATTGGAAGCCAGGTTTAAAAGTTACTATGTTAATTACAGAGAAAGCTCCTTACTATAATTTTTAAGTAGGGATAAAGAATCCTTCACATGAATCATGTTCGTTACTAAGATACTTGACACGAATAAAATAGCCCTTTTATGAAGCACTAGGCCATAAGCCATAAACAAAGGTGCAGGCGCCCGTTTAGCAGCGTAGCGAATAGAATTAATCAACTGAGATAAAGGAATCATGCCAACTAAAACAGGGGGATGTCGACGCCCTCCGGCAAGCCCGTTTTTAGTCGGCGTTCCTATTAGGGACGAACCGATGATGACTTATCGTAAACGATTTCGTGAAGTCGCCTAGTTGTTGGGAAATGGAGTCGGACATGGCTGTTCTGTTATGTCATTATCCACTAGCACCTCACTTTATACTTCTTATCATTCTAAAAACTTAGCTTATAGACTCTGAAAGCTTTCGTTTTGTTTTTTTCTACCGTGCAAGTAAAATCCATAAAGTTTCCTAATAGAAGTACTTCAAACAATTTTTTAAGGTGGTGACCACGTATGAAATACAATTCTGTTTTCGATATTATTGGTCCTGTTATGATCGGACCTTCCAGTTCCCATACTGCTGGTGCAGCGAGAATTGGTAAAGCAGCTAGAAATTTATTAGGAGCTGAACCGACCTGGGCCAAAATTCATTTGTATGAATCATTTGCTAAAACGCATAAAGGTCATGGCACAGATTTCGCTTTAGTGGGAGGTTTGCTTGGCTTTGAAACAGATGACCCACGTATGAATCAATCGTTAGAAATGGCAAAAGAACGCAATTTTTCCATTGATTTTATTGAAGATACAGCAGCTGTAGACCACCCTAATACAGCCCGATTAATCGTTGGTAATGATCAAAACCAAGTCGAGTTAGTCGGCATATCCATTGGTGGTGGCAAAGTCGAAATTACGGAATTAAATGGTTTTAAGCTACGTTTATCTGGCAACCATCCTGCACTTTTAATTATGCACAATGACCGTTTTGGCGCGATCGCTTCCGTAACAACTATCCTAGCCAAATATGAAATAAACATTGGTCACATGGAAGTAAATCGAAAAGATGTTGGCGATGCTGCCTTAATGGTTATTGAAGTGGATCAAAATATAAAAGATACGATTTTGGATGAGTTACGCCAAGCACCACATATTACAACTGTTTGTACAATTATTAGTTGATTTATGATTCAATATTACAAAAAAACAGGAACAATATAATGCTTGTTCATTATACCCCTGTCAAGCAGAAAGGAGTTTGTCTATGTTTCGAACAGTAGCCGAACTTGTGGAAATCGCCGAAAAAGAGAATATATTACTATCAGAAGTCATGATCCAACAAGAAATGGATGTAAAAGAAAAATCACGTGAAGAAGTAATAGGAGATATGGAAAAAAATCTCGATGTAATGGAAAAAGCCATTGAAGAAAGTTTACAAGGCGTGAAATCCGTTACTGGCTTAACAGGAGGAGACGCCGTCCTAATTCAAAATTATATGCAAGAGAAAACACCTTTATCCGGTCACCTCCTTTTAGATGGAGTGAGTAAGGCAATGGGAACAAATGAAGTAAATGCGGCAATGGGAACGATTTGCGCAACCCCAACTGCAGGGAGCGCCGGATGTGTTCCAGGGACATTATTTGCGGTAAAAAATCAATTACATCCAACACGTGAGCAAATGATTCGCTATTTATTTACCGCTGGCGCATTTGGCTTTGTCGTAGCAAATAATGCATTTATTTCAGGGGCTGCAGGAGGGTGCCAAGCAGAAGTAGGGTCAGCTGGCGCTATGGCTTCGGCTGCTATTGTGGAAATGGCTGGTGGAACCCCACAGCAATCCGCAGAAGCATTTGCCATGACATTAAAAAACATGCTCGGACTCGTTTGTGATCCCGTAGCAGGCCTTGTAGAAGTTCCTTGTGTAAAACGAAATGCTGGTGGCTCCGCACTTGCCATTGTATCTGCAGACATGGCATTAGCTGGCGTTACAAGCAGAATACCTTGTGATGAAGTGATTGGAGCTATGTATCGAATTGGAAAAACAATGCCTTCTGCTTTACGAGAAACAGGAGAAGGTGGACTTGCGGATACTCCAACAGGACGCTGGTTGAAGGAAAGGATATTTGGTTAGAGGTGCATAGCTAAGCAGTGGTTGACCTACTATTCTACAGTATGTTTGGCTATATTATGAATTATCATGTGCTTAAGCTGGGAGGATTTACAAACGATCATTAATTTGTTTCTGCATGGTGTTTACAAAAGCGGAAGCGACCGGTTAGCAACATAGCGATTGGAACGAATCAACGAAAGTTTTAGGAATCATGCCACTAAAACAGGGGGATGCCGACGCCCTTCGGCAAGCCCGTTTTTAGTCGCTCTCCTCTTATTCACGAACCAATGGACTTAGCTTAGGGCGATTCGTGAAATCACCTAGTTGCTGGACGCTGGAGCCAGACATGGCTTATTCGGTTATGTCATTATACAGAAGCCGCTAACTTTATCCTTTGTTATCGTACAGAAAAAAG
The DNA here is from genome assembly GCF_900166595.1 of Virgibacillus dokdonensis. Lineage (NCBI taxonomy): Bacteria > Bacillati > Bacillota > Bacilli > Caryophanales > Bacillaceae > Virgibacillus > Virgibacillus dokdonensis. The sequence goes on from NZ_LT745762.1 coordinate 20,369, forward strand.
GCTGAACCTCTGCTTAGAGATGCAGCCTTTTTGATTAAAATTGGTCTTGGCTATAAACAAATGCATTTGGCACAGCATTTTTTGGATCATATGTTTCAAGAATTTTACCGTAACGCTCACGATAATCATTGTCTACTTTCATTTGTGGGATAACCTTGGTTCCTTCTTCAAAGAAATGTTTTGAACCGCGTCCCATTTCTTTTCCTCGTTTTGTATGCTTATCCAATGCTACGTCCATAATTTCTGGCTTTTGTCCCATTGCAAAACCTTTAATAATAATATTTTTTAAAAAGTCACTCGATCTATCTTTCGTGCTTTCGCATAAAATACGGATGGCATGAATAAAGTACATCGGCTGATCGCCATCACTGTATGGGAAATTTTTACGCATTTCATTTAAGTTTTGCACGTGAATAGCAGCATCCAAGTTACCAAAACCAATATCTTCTACAGAAATGGTTAATAATCTTCTCCACATTCTATCGAGTAATTGCGGGGAGCTAATATATAATTCATAAGCATATGCACAAGCTTCCTCTACCATCGCTCTGCGGATGGATTTTTGTAAAGATGAAACAACTTCATCCACCTGTAAATTATTTCTTGTTTTCGTTTCTGCCCATACATTATAGGTTGCACTCATGTCTATTTATCTCCTTCATTATATAATCTATTTATCTTATCAGTTTAATAGGGTTTTAGCTTATTTTGCCTGATAAATTTCCATTAATTCTTGCACTAATATTTTTATCGTTTCTGCATTCATAAGCTGATCTTCAGCATGCACGAGTAGTAACGTTACTTGTGGCTCCAATTCTTTCATTTCATCAGATAATGCAGAGGCATGCACATGATGCGCCTCAGCAAATACATCGGAACCTTCTTGTAATTTTTTTTGCGCTTCTTCTACATTACCTTTTTTCGCATCTTCTAAAGCCATTAAATAATTCGATTTAGCAAGCCCTGCACAGGTAATAATTTTCATTGCCATTTCTGATAACCGCTCTACTTTGGACATATCATGCTTTCCCTTCCTCATGCATTTTGAAAGCTTGTTTCAATGCCTCTTCACCATTTGCCATGGCATAAGTCCGTGGTTCTACAGCAGCAACCGGAATGCCCAAAGTTGCTTTAATAGAGTCAACCGCATAGATAATTTGTGGGCCTACTAAACAAATATCCCATTTTCCTTTTTCTTCGTTAATGGCATTATTTGATCTTGCTTCTACAACTACATCCAAATTTTGTGCAGCTGCAGCCTTTTTCATTTTATCTACTAAAATCGAGCTGGACATTCCAGCATTACATACCAATAATATGTTCATTTCGTTCTCTCCTTTTAGAAAAACTTAGAGTTTATGGAAAAATATTCCTTTATCCTCTACTATAATCTACTACAAAATAAATACAAAACGTTACTCTATATAATGTTTGTTAAAAAACGATGTCGATAAGGCGATAATTTTCTCTAAAAATGCTTCTTTTCCATCTGCATCTAATAAACTGGCGATAGAGTCCTGATCTAAAGCTAATTGCTGCATAAAGTGAAACAACGTGCTTACATCATCATCCATTTTATTTTCAATGGCTAGCAAAAACACCATTTTAATTTTTTCTCCTTTATGCAAGAGAGGCTTTTTCAGCACCGCTACATGAACGGTTGTTTTATTGGCAAATGAAGACAATGGGTGTGGGATCATAAAATGCTTCCCAATCGTTGTTGGATAATTTTCCTCACGTTGGATAACATCCTTTACATACCCTTCTAAATCTTGAATGCGGTGATGTCTTTTTAATTTCTGCGCCATATTTTTAATTAGCTCGTCAAACGTCCACTGTTCTTCCTCATAGATATCAACAAATTCTTCGCTGAACATGCGTAATATCAGCTTTTCATATCGATTACTATTTTTGATTTTGTGTATTTTATTTGTAAGTGAATAATAATCACTGCGCTCAGGAATTCGCTCAATAACATGGCAAGGGATAGCTTGATTAAGATTTAAAATATTCGTCGTAATAATTAAATCCACTTGATGACTTTCCACATAGCTGTCTAATGCGATCAATGGCAAGCATGCAACTACCTCCAAATGATTCCTGAAGTTGCTAGTGAGCCAATTTTGAATAATATCATTAATCCCCATACTCGTATCACTAATAACAATCGTCTTCAAACGGTTATTATTTTTTCGTAAAAATATTTCAATATAAATCGCAATATAAGAGATTTCATCATCTGCTAAATACTTCTCTTGATAACGATATACAATATGAACAATTAACATTGCTACTTCATACGAAAATGGATAACGTTTTTTTATATCATTAATGATTGGATTGGATAATTCATAATTCGTATCTAAACGGCGGAGCATATATTCCATATGCACTTTCAGATTTTCCATCGTTTCTACGCTTTCTTTTAAATCGATACTATATTTATCCAATACTTCTCTACGAAATTCATTTAAAATGGTTAGTGCTGTTATACTAATATTTTCTTCTAACGAACTCGAGCTTGTTGGAATTTTAAGCGACCAAAAAAACCGATTGAGACTCGTTTTATCTTTTTCCTTTATATCTATGCCTGATTTCACCAATTCCTGTAATAAAGAACTGACATTTCCATTAAAATAGGACTGTACATCAGACTTTATTGTAAATCCAAATCGATTCCTTAACACCGTAAGATAAATAGCGCCAACCATCATTTCAAACGATTTATCATCTATAATGAGCTTCTGGGAGGCTAAATAATTTTTCATTTTTATCGTTAATAAATCAAACTCTTTTTGATCAAAGTGACCATTTACTAACAGGTTGACATCTGTTAAATAATCGGGCTTGTCCGATAAAATAAGCCCCTTTAAGATTTTAAACAATAAATACCTAATTTCTTCCTCTGTGACAGAAAAATAAATTTGATTATGCTGGATTTCCATTGGCTGTATTTTATACTTTGTTTCCAAAAGTTGTCTTATTTTGCTTAAGTCCTTAAAAATCGTTTGTTCGGACACGTAGAGCTCATCCGCTAATTGAAAGCAATCCTGGTCTTTTAAAAACAGCACCTTCCCTAAAATAACATATAAACGTTGTTCCTGATTTTGAAATCCTTGACGCTGTATGTTGGTGGTAGGATTCATAAAAGCTGTTAAAGTCTGTATATTTGCAGGCAAAAGATAATAGCCTTTTTTATTCGAAGACAAAATGCGCAACGATTCATGAATTAGCGTTTTATTGATGGAGGCAATATCGTTTCTTACGGTTCTTGTGGATACATTTAATTTATCAGCTAATTTCGCGCCAAAAATACCATTTGGATTTTTTAAAATTAACTCAATGATTTCCTTTTGTCGTTCCGTAAACATCGATATCACCTGCTTATTATCTTTATTTTACTAAGGTTTCCTAATGAACACGCATTTATAAAGCGACACTTAAACTGTTTTTTCGCTCTCTTTTTTTATTTCGTTTGCTTCCATTGCTTTAAAGAATGGCAAATAGATAAGCGTCATTAAAATTAAACTAAGGAAAACAAATACAACTGCTCGCCAATCCAATGTCATGAGGAAGGCTCCTACCCCAGGCGGTAAAAACCCTGGTGGGTTGGCAATTGGCATACCCATTAGACCAGATGTCATACCAAAATAAGTTAATGTCGTAACAATAAGTGGACCAAAGACAAAAGGAATAAACATAAATGGATTTAGTATGATTGGAGCGCCAAAGATAAGTGGCTCGTTAATTCCAAATAACGAAGGAATAATGGACACTTTACCGATCGCATTTAAGTTTTTCGCTCTTGAACGCATCATAAGTAATACGAGCCCTAATGTAAGTCCAGAACCGGACACTTGTAATATGTTATAGTATAACCCAAATGTAAAGATATGGGTTACATCAGCACCTGCTGCGTAGTTGGCAATATTTTCCGCTTGGTATGTGATCGCAAATGGCGCCCATACAGCAGAAGTAATGGCTGGACCGTGTAAACCAAAAAACCAAAGAAATTGCGTTAGAAATATAACAATTAATAAGGATGGCAAGCTATCCATGGAACTGATTGCTGGTGCTAGCACATTCATAATTACTTGCGGAAAGGCAACCTCTCCTAAACTCGTTGATAAAATAGCTATGATAGAACCAAGTAGAATATTAACAATCATTGGGAATAAATTACTAAAGCTATCTCCTACCATTTGTGGTACGCTGTCTGGCAATCGAACAACCATTTTTTTCTTAATCATAAAGCGAGTCACTTCAACGCTTAAAATAGCAGATATAATACTAACGAATAACCCTTGTGCTCCTAAATAAGTCATATCAAGTCCATTTTCCGTAACAACACCGCTCAGAATCACATGTGTAATTACAGCTGTAATCCCATATTGTGCGGAATGCATCCCATATTTCTTAGCCAAGGAATCAGCAATAAAGAATGCTGCATAAACGGATAACAAACCATTTGTAAACTTATCTGGATACGTTAATTTATCAATATGGTTAGCAAAAAACTCATGAATAGGGCCGCTTTGGAATACGTTCATAAATGCAATCGGCAATATAAAAAACGAACCTATGATGATAATTGGAACAATTGCAATCATTCCGTCTTTTATTGCTTGTAAATGCTTCTGTTGCTCCACTTTATTCGCAATCGGCATCAGCCATTTCATTAAAGTGGACTGAAGTTTTGAGCTGTTCATAGTGACCTCCTGTTTGTGAAGTATTTTTCTTGCTTGCTATAGCTTAACTATAATTGAAAACGGTTTTTACCAGCAAATAAACATTTTCCGCCATGCTAGGAAACAGCATGACAGGTAGGGGAAAAGACGAGTCAAGTATGAATGGTTACAGAAACTTTGCTTAAACTATAAACCTCAAAACAACAGATGCTACCCTAAGGTAAAAAAACAACCACCTTATTATTTCCCCTTCGTCTTTTAACATACATTGTCATATTAAAACGCTATGCAAAGACAGTTTTTTAGAAAAACTTGGCTGTCGCCAAGTCTAATGGTGACAGCCTTTGTTTTTCTTATACTATAATCCTTAAAATTTTATACTTTCCTATAGTGGAACATAGTCTCAGGGCGCCCGTTTAGCAACGTAGTGACGGGAACGAATCAACGAAAGATTTTAGAAATCATACCCCTAAAACAGGGGTATGCCGACGTTGATTTGCGCCTATGAATTGCACGTTGATTCGCTCGCAATTTTCCTAAAACAAACAAAACAATTTTTTCTGTGACTTCAAGTAAAACCTCTTGCATAGCTTTCAAAACCTATTTTGGAATAACAAAAGAATGTGTAAATGAGGTGATAACAATGAGTCGCACCTTTGACCGTAATCGCGAAATGTTACACAAATTAATTGATGACCTTCCAGAAGATAAATTACCAAAAGCTACAGATATATTTGAAAAAATAATCGGCGAAGAAACTGTGAGCGATGAAGACAAAAAAGAATTGGATATCGCACGAAAAGAAATTGCAAATGGAGAATCTTATTCATTTGACGAAGTGTTTGGGAAGTTGGAAAAGGTAATGTACGATATTATTTTCTCCTGTGGTAGATTTTCCAAACCACTGCTTTCGCTGTAGCATTTGTTAGTTAAAAGGTGAAAAATTCAAAGACAAACAAGCTATTTTTTTTGCAAAAAAGTAGAGATTTGATATTGTGTGTGCTAACATGCGATTAACTCATTAAGAGGGTTTTTCTTTTTTTACATTTCTCCTAGATTTAGTTTTCGCTTTTGTAGATTAAGCCCCCACCACGTTGTTATACACAAGCCACTAACATCTATACTTTCCTATAGCGCAATAAAAAAACAGACCTATTCGTATATTAGAACAGACCTGTTTTTCGTAACACTACATATTCTACATAACACCTATGTATTTCATGTCTATCATTCATACATTTTAAGCTATGCCATCGTTTTTCGAAAACGTTTAAGCAACAGGCTCATTTATCCTCGGCTTTTGGCACATGCTTAAAAATCTCACCAGACTCAAAAAATTCAATAAGACGACTTATCCAATCCAAGTAATCGAGCGAACCTTTAATTTCTACTAATAAATTATCCAATTGTGCTTCTAATTCTGCGTTAAGCACACCTTCCTCACGCAAATGCAACAATTTTTTATATAAGCTATGTTCATGCAATCTACTTTTACTAATAGTTTTCCGCCAATTTGCTGTAAACAAAGCAATAAACGTTTGATAATAATCGTTTTCTACTTTTACTAAATCCTTGCGAACACCTTTCATAAACACTTTTTCTGCGAGGTTTAATTCAATCATTTCTCGAACAACCTGGCTCATCCGCATTTTACTCATTCCCATAGCTTCAGACAATTGCTCAAGCGTCATCGGATCCCTATTTAACGAAATAATACCAAATACACGTCCAACTGTCTTGGAAACTCCAAATGTATACACATTATCTGCTATCTTTTCAACAACTTGATTCTCTAACTTTTCAATTTGATTTTCCAAGTTTTCCATACCATTTTTCTCCTTGAACAATTTGTATATAACAGTAAATATACCACAGTTTATTTTAAAAACAAAAAGGCAAATGAGTAGTTAATATTAGAAAAATGAAGCATTTCTAAGAATAAGCTTATATAAAATGAATAAAATATATTTTTTATATATGTTATAATATATATAAGGATATATGCTGTTTTCTTTTTAATATTCCTTATTTTATAATAAGTTCAAGTAGCGACGATGAGCTTAGCAAATTATTTTGACAAAAATAAAGGGGGTGCTTTGTTTTGCTTCGATTAGAACATGTATCAAAAATATTTGAAGACGGAACAAAAGCAGTCGATGACATTAACTTAGAAATAGGTAGTGGAGAGTTTGTTGTTTTTATCGGCCCAAGCGGCTGCGGAAAAACAACCACCATGAAGATGATTAATCGCTTAATTGAAACGACAGAAGGTAACATTTTTATTGAACAAGAAAATATTAAAGACAAAGACGTTGTCGAACTAAGACGTTCGATCGGCTATGTGATACAACAAATTGGCTTATTTCCTCATATGACGATCGCAGAAAACATTTCACTTGTCCCAAAATTACTTCACTGGCCGGAGGATAAGCGTCGTGCACGTGCAGAAGAATTACTACAGCTCGTAAATATGGATAAAGCTTACTTAGATAAATATCCGAATGAACTAAGTGGTGGTCAACAGCAACGAATCGGTGTCCAACGTGCTCTCGCCGCTGACCCACCACTTATTTTAATGGACGAACCTTTTGGAGCACTCGATCCAATCACTCGTGATAGTTTACAAGAAGAATTTAAAAAGCTGCAACAATCCTTAGGAAAAACAATCGTATTTGTTACGCATGATATGGATGAAGCCATTAAACTAGCAGATCGTATCGTCATTATGCGCCAAGGAAAAATTGTTCAGGTAGGATCACCAGAAGAAATTCTTAGTCAGCCGGCGAATGCGTTCGTCGAAGAATTCATTGGAAAACACCGCCTCATTGAATCTAGACCAACATTACAGACCGTACAACAAATTATGAACGAAAACCCAATTTCCATTAATGAAGAGCAAACCATTTCTGAAGCTATCCGACTAATGAAAGATCATAAAGTTGACTCCTTGCTCGTCATCGATGAAAAACGTGTACTGCAAGGGATGATTGACATCGAAATGATTGAACAAAACAGAAAAAAACAAGGAAATGTGAAAGATATCATGGAAACTTCCATCTATAAGGTAGAACAGCATGCGCTTTTACGTGATACAGTTCACAAAATTTTACGTAATGGTTTCCGCTATGTACCTGTGGTAGATAGGGAAAACAAGCTAATCGGGATTGTAACGCGAGCCAGCTTAGCAAATATTGTCTATGATTCTATCTGGGGAAACAGTGAAAGCATTTCTGTGTAAAGAGCTCATGTAGTGGACAAAATGTCGTTCTCTATTCTTAAAACAGGCAAAGTTAGAACAACTTGTTTTTTGCCAAATCTCTATGGCGATGAAATGCCGCCGATCTGCTTAGCTATCGTATAAATCCATTCTCCCATTTACAAAGGAAGTGATAACGTGGAGACATTGCAAACATTTTTTGCGGAATACGGAAATCAATTGTTATTTAAAACGTGGGAACATCTATATATTTCTCTCATCTCGATATCTTTAGGAATCTTCGTTGCTGTTCCACTAGGAGTGGCATTAACACGTATTCCTAAAGTAGCGGACAAAATCATGTCCCTGGTAGGTATTATTCAAACATTCCCTACTTTAGCGATATTAGCCTTCTTCATCCCACTTTTAGGAATAGGAAAAGTGCCTGCTATCGTTGCCTTATTTTTCTACTCTCTCCTCCCTATTCTTCGTAATACGTACACAGGTGTTTATAGCGTAAGTGACAATATTATTGAAGCCGGCCGAGGAATGGGCATGACAAGCTGGGAACGAATACGCATGGTGGAATTACCACTAGCAGTCCCTGTAATCATGGCAGGCATTCGCGTATCTACCGTCTACTTAATCGGTTGGGCAACGCTCGCCTCTTATATTGGTGCAGGAGGTTTAGGTGACTTTATTTTTGATGGTCTGAATTTATTTAAAACCGAATTCATTTTGGCAGGAGCGATTCCGACGACCTTGCTCGCTTTAATAATTGATTATGTATTAGGTCGACTAGAAGCACGTCTAACCCCTACAGGACTTAGAAATCCATCGGAAGCTGCATAGAAAGGAGGTTACGTACATTGTTGCATGTTAGAAAGATACTCATCATCTTGACAATCACTTTACTACTACTAAGTGGTTGCTCGTTACCAGGTCTAAGCGGCTCTTCCAAAGATACATTAAAAATTGGCACCTTAAACACGTCTGAATCGATGACTGTTGGATACATTATTAAACAATTAATTGAACATAAAACCGATTATCATGCAGAGATCATTGGAAATATGGGATCATCCATTGTCCAGCACCAAGCACTTGAACAAGGAGAAGTCGATATAACAGGAACGAGGTATACAGGTACTGACTTACCTGGCGCTTTACAAATGGAACTGATTACTGATCCAGATAAAGCTTTGAAAGTAGTACAAAGGGAGTTTAAGGAACGTTTTGACCAAACTTGGTTCGATCCTTATGGTTTTGAAAACTCGTATGCATTTACCGTTACAAGTGAACTAGCTAAAGAAAAAAGTTTAGAAAAAGTTTCCGATGTGGAACCGTATGCTGCCGATTTACGTCTTGGAGTGGATAATTCTTGGTTAAACCGTGAAGGGGACGGTTACCAAGGGTTTATTGATACGTATGGGTTTGAATTTGGCAAAGCATATCCGATGCAAATTGGACTAGTCTATCAAGCGGTTGATAGTGGCAATATGGATGTCGTTCTTGCCTATACAACAGACGGGCGAATTGAAGAATTTAATCTTGTCAACTTAGAAGATGATAAAGATTTCTTCCCACCTTACGACGCTTCACCTGTAGCAAGAAACGATATATTGGAAAAGTACCCTGAAGTACGTGATATCTTGGAATCTTTAGCTGGAAAAATTGATGAAGAAACAATGCGTCATATGAACTATGAGGCAGATGTAAAAATGAAAGAACCTTATGTTGTCGCAAAAGAATTTTTAGAAGAGCATCATTACTTTGAACATGAATAAGGAAGGAAAGTAGGTGATTTTTTGGAAACGTTAGTGGAGTTATGGAACTATTATGCACAAAATTATGCTTATGTATGGGAAGAATTTTATCGACATTTTCTCATGTCTGCTTATGGAGTGTTATTTGCAGCTATTGTCGCTATTCCTGTAGGCATTTTCATCGCCAGAAAAGCCCATTTAAGTAAGTGGATATTTTCATTTACAAATGTTATTCAAACCATTCCAGCATTAGCAATGCTAGCAGTGTTAATGTTGGTATTAGGGTTAGGCCCAAACACCGTTGTCGCTGCATTATTTTTATATTCCCTACTTCCAATTGTTCGTAACACATATACAGGCATCCGCAATGTTGATCAAGCATTAATCGAATCAGGGAGAGGAATGGGGATGACAAAGTTGCAATTATTACGAATGGTTGAATTCCCCTTAGCTCTTTCCGTCATCATGGCTGGGCTTCGAACAGCACTCGTAATTAGCATTAGTATCGCTACGATTGGTGCTTTTATTGGAGGTGGCGGTTTAGGAGCAATCATCATCCGAGGCACGAACGTATCCGATGGAACAGCCATTATTTTAGCTGGGGCCATTCCGACAGCACTCATGGCGGTCGTTGCTGACTTGGGCTTGGGGTGGATTGAAAAACGACTGATGCCGCGGTAAGATGAGTTTTCGTCGTGAGGTTTTAGATTAGTAAACAATATAAAGTGAATCTTCAATGAGTGGAGGTTTTCTCTCTTCTTTCACTGATTGTTAGTAGCTCAAGGGTATGATTTAAACGCCTCTTACAAAAAAGGGGATTTAGGTGCTGTTATACTCCCGCTTAAATTTGTCCAGATCAAATCTACAAATTCTTGAAGTGGCAGTCTTACAGCACCTTATATCACGGATAAACTCAGAAAAAAATAGAGAGAGAGGAATGATTTATTTAGAAAAATACAGCAGAAGATGTTGCTATCTATAGAACCACGCTGTCAACAATCATGCAGACAGCGTGGATTCTTCCCTTCTTTTTTGTTTTAATCGTGCCCAATATACGATCGGTATTAACATAAGCGCGACAGATGTACCGATAAAACCCAACATCGCATAGCTTGAATAAGCAACGATAACACCTGATACAACACTTCCGAATGAACCACCAAGTGCTACCCAAACATCAATGGACCCTTGTGTTTTCGCTCGATGATGAATCGTTGTGGAATCAATAATAATGGATGTTCCACTGATAACCCCGAAGTTCCAACCAAGACCTAATAGAACAAGAGCGATCGTTAAACCAATGAATGAATCACCAGGGACAAAAGCGGCCAAAACTCCAGATATAGCTAACGTAATTGCTGTGGCGACCGCCATGGCATTTCTACCAATCCGATCTACTAACGCTCCTGTACCAAGTGATGGCAAATACATCGCCGCGATATGAAGACCAATCACCATTCCAATTGCTGTTAAGCCGCCACCGTGATTTTGCATATGAACGGGTGTCATTGTCATAACCGCCACCATGACAACTTGAGATAACACTAGGAGCATTGCCCCAGCAAATATCCCAACGCGACTTACTTTTTGTGCTGGAATAGATTCTACAGATTCAGTATGCTTTTGCTTTGCTTCATAAGCGGCTAGAGCCCTTGCAATGATTAAAGGGTCTGGTCGCATGAACAAGAAAATCGTTAGCCCAGCTAACAAATAGGCTACGGCAGCAAGAATAAATGGACCAGCTAATGGGTGCATCCCGATAGCCTTAGCCACTTCTCCCATTGGTGTAACTAAATTAGGACCAGCCACAGCGCCAAATGTCGTGGCAACCATAGCAATACTAACAGATTTAGCCCGTTGTTTTTCAGAAGCGAGGTCCGTACCCGCATAACGAGCCATTAAGTTCGTCGCTGTACCTGCACCATACACAAAAAGAGATATAAATAACAACAGTACACTATTCATGTTCGCAGCTACTATGACGCCAATAGCGCCAACACCCCCGGAAATAAATCCAAAGGTCAACCCATGACGACGTCCTAAACGTTGTGTCAAACGCCCTACAAGATATGCAGCTAGTGCAGAACCAAGTGTAAATAAAGCTGCCGGTACCCCTGCAAAACTTTCTGTTCCTAGCATATCTTGAGCTAGCAGTGCTCCAACAGTAATACCAGCAGCTAATCCTGCACCGCCAAAAATTTGCGATAGTAAAACAATCCATAAAGATCGTTTATACAGCTTTTGCCTTTCTTCCTGTGACTCCATATAATGTTGAATCATTTTCTTATCTTCTTTCATTGCCCTTCCCTCCTCTTAAATCCGAATAAGATAAGCTTATACTATAATAGAACTAATTAGCGTTCACACCAAAAAAGCTATGTAGTTAAGCTCATCACTATATACAGTTTCAACAACCCACCATTACCATATTTATATTTGCAACACAGATATTTTTAAGTAGAGTACTATTTGTTAAAAACCATATCGGTTCATCCACCCTATAAATACCTACCAAGGTATTATACAAGACGATTTACCTTAATGCTATCTATCTGTTTAAGAATATGTAATTACAACTATACAGATGCTTATGGTTTAATGATAGAATGATAACATTAAACCATAGGCAACGGACTGAAAATTCAATATTCCCTTGTTCCATTTTTTACTTCACAACCCAAAATAGAGGAGTGAATGATAAATGAATATAAAAGGTAAACAAGTATACCCTAATTGCCCAACTATTCATAGAGCTTTAGTAATTGGTGGGATGACTAAAACCCAGCTTATTCAAAAATTGCAACAAAGCACCATCGCATTAAACGAATATGCACAACAACTGTTCGCTAGTGATATATTTACAACTTCTCATACAAAATATACGGTACACACCGTACAATTAACCGTACGTGACCTTGGTTACGCTAAAGGAGCTACTACGCATGAGCTGTTTAAACGAGCGAGCGACCTCGGTTTAAAATTATGCCCTCTTGAATTAGCGGTCTACCTCAGACTGGAATACGTAAATCAGCCAGAATATAGCTTGAATAATAGTTCAAAACGCCATCAAGCTCCATCTGGCTCCATTACAATAGCATCGGAAATACGAACAGAGGACGATCATTTCCCTAAAGGGTTCTACCTAAGACGAATTAACGACGTATTATGGCTTCGAGGTTACCTTGCTGATCACTTGCACGTATGGAACCCAGGCGACCACTTTATTTTTTGCCAAACAACTTTTAGAAAAACTTAGCTATCATGACGATAGCCATAATTTTTCTGATGCTATAAACCCTATAGTGGAAACAAAAAAAGCAATGCATTCCCTCTGTAAACTAGGAATAAAATTGCTTTTTTCAAAACATTAAATGGGGGGGATAAATTTTAGTCAACCTATCCTATTTGATGTTTCTTATCCGCTATACACAAATATTCTTCCCTAATCCATATAGATTCTCATTGTTAACAAGTATGAAACTAACTGCTACATCAAATAAATTACTACCATCGATATGAGGCTTCCTTCACGTTATCAATGATCTCTCTAAAATGTAAACTTCGTCATCAACTGATGAAGCTTGTCTGCTAACTTCTCCATTTTTTCCGAATTACGAACAATCTCTTCCATAGAACTACTTGTTTCTTCTGTAGTCGCAGATATTTCTTCTACCCCAGCAGCAGCCTGTTCTGCACTAGAAGCAACCTCCTCAATCGAACGATTCATATCTTGGCTTGACGCTGTCATATCACGGAGATGATTGGAGATGTTTGTAATATGCTCTCCCATTTTAGCAATAGATGTGTTAATTTGTACAAATGTTTCTAACGTCGTTTGAATTTGGCTTGCCCCCACTTCTACCTCTTGGTACCCCGTTTGTAAAGATGTCGTTACGTTCATCGATTCTTGTTGAATATTGCCTACAATTTCCGTAATATCCGTTACAGATGTTGCCACTTCTTCTGCAAGCTTTCTTATCTCCGTGGCTACTACGGCAAAGCCTTGTCCATGTTCCCCTGCACGAGCAGCTTCTATAGAAGCATTCAAAGCTAATAAATTCGTTTGATCTGCAATATCATGAACGATCGTAATTAATTCACTAATCTGTTTTGACTGCTGATCAAGACCTCTCACTTTTTCAACCGCCTCATGAACAATATGATAAATGGTATCCATTTGTTCCTTCGATGCTTGCATTCGCCTGCTTCCTTCATCTGTTAAGTTTTGAACTTTTTTAGAGTTCGTCTCCGTCAGCTCCCCTTTTTCATTCACATCTTTCATTTTCGTGTCAAATTCACCCATCCCATGAGCTAACTGATTCGCACTATGAGCTTGCGTCTCTGAACCTGCAGCAAGTTCCTCCATCGTTGCAGCAATTTGATCTGTACCAGCATGTACTTCATTCGCAAATTGCGTTAGGTCTTCACTATGATGACGAACCGCCTCGGAAGCTGTCTGCATTTCATCCAGTAAATGGCGCATATTTTCCCCCATCTTATTAGAAGCGCGAACGAGTTGCCCTGTTTCATCTGCTGAATGTGAGATTAATGGTGGGTCGCTCAAGTCACCAGCAGCAATCTTATTCATGCGATACATAACAGATTTAATCGGTTTTGTTATTCGATTCGTAATGAGCAAGGAGAGAATGACACCGATAATAATAACGATAATTAAAGCAACAACAATAGGTATAATGACACTTTTGGCTTTACTGGCAAATTCCGCTTGATCTACTGTTCCACCAATAATCCAGCCAGTAGTTGGATTTGTAGCAAAGCTGATCACTTTCTCTTCGTCATTTACTTCGTATTCCAAAGATCCTTGCTTTTGCGTATTTGTTAACTTTTCAAACAAAATCTCATCCATTTGCTGTCCTACTTTTTCTTCCTCTGGATGAACAATATAATGCCCTGCTTGGTCAAGTACCATTGCATAACCCGTTTCTCCTATACTCACCTGTTTTACCATATCCATTAACGTATTGATCGTTACATCAACAGCAAATACACCCTGCAACTTCTGATTATCATAATAAGCCCTTGCTGCTGTCAACACCGTTTTTCCTGTACCTTCATCCACATAAGGACGCGTCCAAATCGTCTCTCCATCTGCTTTTACAGCCTGTTGATACCAAGGTCTTTCTTTCGGGTTGTAGTTTTCATCTAAATCACCTGTAGGATCAATCATATCCCCTGTCTTTTCATCACCTGCGTATATAAACGCAATCGAAGCATGAGCATCTTTAGTCTCTTGTAAACGTGATATTAATTCCGCATGATTTTCTTGTTTATACTCCAACAGTAAGCTATTAACAGTATACTGTTGGATAATATTGTCTGTATTACTAAAAAACATGTCAAATGTTTCGCTCATACTTTTCATTTGGCTTTCTGAACTATTTGTCAGTTCATTCACCATCATTTTAATGGTAAAATTATAACTAATAAGTGCAACTGTTCCACCTGCAAATAGAATGAGCAGTGTAAAAGGAATAAGTAATTTTGTTTTTATTGATTTTTGTTTAAAAATATGTCGGTTATTTTTGTTAGTGATCATATTTACTCCCCTAACAGTTATAAATGATAATACTTGCATGAAGTAACTGGATTTCCAATATTAGAAAAACTTAGCTTATCATTTTACTTACACTATAATCCTTAAAACTTACACTTTCTTAGTGCTAAAAATTCGCTTTTAATTAACAAAACCAAGAAAGTTCGAAGGTAAATCCAGTCACAAGGGGGTTCAAGATAGAGCGGCTCTTTCATTGGCAGCTCATTATTAGTAACCTTTGGAAACATAGCTTATCACCGATGAAAGCCGTTGTCTTACATCTTCTATAAAGAATATAATTTATACTCCCTAAAGTCCTCTTAGGAAACAGCGTATTTACATGATAGACTTATCCAATACATAGCATCCATTCTGGTAAAAACTAGAATTCTTCTAAATTTGTCGTTGTACGGAAATTTATGGAGTTAAATCGATGTTTTATGTTATTCGCCTCCATTTTCGTTCGGCAAAGCAATAAACAGTTGTCGTCTCCGCTAATAACACCAGCAACCTCTTTCCAATGAAGGCACTCGATGAAATAACCAATCGCTTTAGCATTGCCTGGTTCTGACTTTACAATAACAAAGTTACCTGAAACATGAACAGATCGTATCGTATCAGAAAATAATTCCTGCATTTTTTTTATCGGATGATTCGTATGTTTATTAACATTGCCAAAAAAGCAATACACGTTATCCCCATTAGGAAAACGCTTTTTACCTATCTCCATTTCTTTTAAATCTTTAGAGAGTGTGGACTTCGCTACATGATAACCAGCATCGGATA
Source organism: Virgibacillus dokdonensis (assembly GCF_900166595.1). NCBI lineage: Bacteria > Bacillati > Bacillota > Bacilli > Caryophanales > Bacillaceae > Virgibacillus > Virgibacillus dokdonensis. The sequence continues at coordinate 36,359 of NZ_LT745762.1, forward strand.
ACCGTTTGCGTAAATCTGCTTGTGTTCCAATATCATTTGTCATAATAAGTTCCCTTATTTTTCGTTGACGCTTTTGCTTATTCATACTAGTTTCCTCCTGGAATACGTGAGAGAATCTGTAAACATGTAAATACGTGTTTATCACTCATTTTCATGACGTTTCACAAAGCCTAAAGATAGTCCATTTTGGCATATCATTAGGGAAGAATACATCCAAAATTATTTACAAATTACGATTCTCTCTCATTCTTCCTATGCTTTAACGATCGTTCCGGCACGCCCTTCTATCGCTTCTAATGCTTTATTTAGTGACGTAATAATACATTTCCTTCCTAGTTTTGATTCAGCAAACGCGATGGCAGCTCTTACTTTAGGAAGCATACTACCCACAGCAAACTGTCCTTCTTCAGCAAACCTTTTCAGTTCTTCTACCCCTACTTCATGAAGCGCTTGTTGCTGTGGAGAATTATAATTCGTATATACATGCTCGACTTCAGTTAAAATTATTAAAGTGTCTGCTTGAATTAGTTCTGCTAATGTCTCGGAGGCAAAATCTTTATCGATGACTGCTTCCAAGCCAAAAATTTTATTGTCTTGTCGATATACTGGAACACCTCCACCTCCTGTGCTAATAACAACAGTATCGTTATTCACCATTGATTTAATGACCGCATGCTCTAAGATGCTTACAGGCTGTGGGGAAGGGACAACTTTCCGAAAGCCTCGTCCAGCATCCTCACGAAATTGTACATCATCTGTTTGCATTTGTTTTTTAGCTTCCTCTTCGGAGTAAAAAGGACCAATAGGCTTTGTTGGATGACGAAAAGCTTCATCAGTAGGATCTACTTCTACACGTGTAACAATAGAAGCAACCTCTTTATCCAATCCTTCTTTCTGCAATTGTTCATCTAACGCATTTTCCAACCAATAACCAAGCATTCCCTGACTCATTGCCCCACATGTATCTAAGGGCATGGCAGGTGTTTGTTCACTATCTGACTGTATTTGCTGTAATAATATATTGCCAACTTGAGGACCATTTCCATGGGTAATGGCTACTTGGTAACCTTGTTTTATAATCTTAATTAATTGTTCTGCTGTTTGGTTTAATGCTTGCTGTTGCGCTATAGCAGTGGCACTTCCAGATTGAATCGCATTTCCACCAAGCGCAATAACGATGCGTTTACCTCTCATATTCCCACTCCTTTTACTGAATATTTCGTTTTTTAAATATTTATTTTTCCTGTCAATAATCCAGCTAGTGCGATAACACCTAGGATAACAATGATAAACATGAACATTCTTTCTATTTTTGTATCTTGTTTTTGAATATTATTTTCTTTTAATGCCCATTTATAAAGAATAATGCCTGGTGCATACAGCAACATTGTTAACAATAAATAATCGATTCCAGCTGCATATACAAGCCATATTGCATAAATACTTGCAATGACACCGACGATTTTTTCCTTTTTACGTTTCTTCACTGATTGATACGTTTCGCCCGTTAAAGTCAGTTTTACTTGATAGAATGCAGACAGCATATACGGAATTAAAATCGCTGAAGATGCTAGTGAAAAAGTAAAGTTATAAGCCGTTTCTGAAAATAAAAGTGTAATTAAAAATAGCTGTACGAGACCATTTGTTAGCCATAAAGAGTTAACAGGTGCTTTATTTTTATTTTCTTTGGCTAACCATTTTGGAAACACTTTATCTTTTGCAGTGACATAAGGCAATTCAGCCGCAAACATCGTCCATCCTAGCCATGCTCCCATAACAGAAATGATTAGCCCGAGGTTAATAACAATGGCTCCCCATTTTCCGACAATTTCTTCCATCACGTAAGCCATAGCTGGGTTAGGTAATGCGGCTAACTCCTCTCTAGGCATAATTCCTAAGGAGAGTAAAGAAATTAAAATATAAATAAGCAAGACACTGATCAAACCAATGACAGTTGCTTTTCCTACATCAGATCGATTTTTCGCCCGCCCGGACATAACAACTGCGCCTTCAATACCAATAAACACCCATAATGTTACAAGCATCGTACTTTTCACTTGTTCTGAAACAGATCCCCACGAAAACCCTTCACTTCCCCAAAACTCAAATGTAAAAGTATCCCATTTGAATCCAATAATTGCAATGATAAGAAACAGGAATATTGGGATTACTTTTGCAATCGTAGCAATTGTGTTAATAAATGCAGCAGAGTTTATCCCTCGCAATACCAGGTAGTGCACGAGCCATAAAGCAACTGATGCTCCTAGTATACTGGCTATATTTTGCCCTCCTTCAAATACCGGGATAAAATAACCAATGGAGGAGAATACCAACGTCGCATAGGCTACGTTACCTAACCAAGCGGATAGCCAATACCCCCAGGCACTATTAAAACCTAAAAACGTGCCAAACCCATCTTTCGCATAGCTGTATATACCACTGTCAAGTTCGGGTTTTCTCATTGTTAAATTTTGAAAGACAAAAGCAAGTGCTATAATCCCAATTCCAGTTATAATCCAGCCGATAATGACAGCACCAGCATTGGCTCCAAGCGCAATATCTCCCGCTAAGTTAAATGCGCCTCCACCGACCATGGAACCAACTACAAGCGCAATCAACGCAACGAGACTTAGCCTTTTATCGTCTTCACCCATTTTATTCACCTTCTTTTAAAGAGTAGGGAGAAAAACGTTTCTCCCTCTTAGCTTTTTACACTTCCGTTTGTCGCAGCCATCACAGCTTTAATCGTGTGCAACCTATTTTCTGCTTCTTCAAATACAAAGGAATTTTCACTTTGAAAGACCTCATCTGTTACTTCCATTTCTTTAAGACCAAACTTTTCATAAATTTCTCTACCTACTTCCGTCTCTAAATCATGAAAGCTTGGTAAACAGTGCAAAAACATCACTTGCTTATTCCCTGTTTTGTCGAGCATTTTTTTATTTACTTGATAAGGAGACAGTAATTCTATTCGTTCTTTAAATTGGTCTTCTTCTCCCATAGACACCCAGACATCTGTATAAATCACGTCAGCTCCCGAAACTGCTTCATCAATGTTCGACGTAACTGTTATTTTGCCACCAGACTCTTTAGACACTTCTTTGGCATAAGCAATGACGTCTTGTTCAGGAAACAAACTTTCAGGTGAACAAATGCGTACATCCATACCGACTTTTGCACCACCAATTAGCAAGCTATTTCCCATATTGTTTCTGCCATCACCAACATAGACCAGTTTTACGCCTTTAAGATGACCAATATTTTCTTTAATTGTTAATAAATCAGCAAGAATTTGCGTTGGATGAAATTGGTTCGTTAATCCATTCCAAACTGGTACGCCCGAATGTTCGGCTAGACCATTAACTGTGCTTTGTTCAAATCCTCGAAATTGGATACCATCAAACATTCTTCCTAGCACAATAGCTGTATCACGAACAGACTCTTTCTTACCAAATTGAATATCATTCTTTCCAAGGTATTCTGGATGGGCTCCTAGGTCGATACAAGCAACCGTAAAAGCACATCGCGTTCTCGTTGACGGTTTTTCAAATAATAAAGCAATATTTTGCCCCTCCATGTAGCGATGCGTGATGCCGGCGTTTTTCTTTTCTTTAAGATCGCTAGCAAGATCAAGCAAATAGTGAATTTCTTCTGTTGTAAAATCTTTTAATGTTAAAAAATGTCTACCTGCTAATTGATTTGTTAAAGTTGTCCCCATATTTCTTCCTCCTCGTAGTTGGGTAGAAGAAGGTAAATGGATAAGATGTTCCTTCTTCTATCCACATTCATTTGATCAAAATCTCACAATAACTGTTTCATCCCTATTCTTTTTTCTCCTAGAATTGATTTAGATATCTTTACGAACAAGTGGCATACTCATACAACGCGGACCGCCACGCCCTCTAGATAATTCAGAACTGATAACCTCTATAACTTCGATTCCATGTTCGCGAAGTAGTTTATTGGAAACATAGTTTCGGTCATATGTGACAACGACGCCTGGTGCAATCGCCAATGTGTTCGATCCATCGTTCCATTGTTCTCTTGGTGCCGCAATAACATCCCCACCACCACATGGAATTAACGTTACTTCCTTCAAACCTAGCGCCTCTTTCAACGCCTCCATTAAATTCGTTTTGTGGGTAATCTTGACTGTATCTTCATCTCTTCCTTTTTCAAGAACATAAATATTCATTTCGCCTTTTTTATTTTGAATTTCTGGATGAATGGTGAATTTATCGTAATCCACCATTGTGAAAACAGTGTCTAAATGCATGAACGCTCTGGATTTTGGTATTTCAACAGCAACGACTCGTTTCATATCTGCTTGTCGTTTAAACAGGTTGACAGCTAACCGTTCAATAGATTTTGCCGCTGTTCTAGCACTAATTCCAATAGCAACGGTATCCTTGCTTAACACAAGCTCATCGCCACCTTCGATTGGATGCGGGTAGTCTCTGTCTAACCAGATTGGAATATCATATTGCGCATATCTTGGATGATGATGAATAATGTAGCTCATAAATAAGGATTCTCTCCTCCTAGCTACTTCTCGCATCGTATTAATCGTTAAACCATTGCCAATCGTTGCTGCTGGATCCCTCGTAAAATATAAATTCGGCATTGGGTCTAAATAGAATGGATAATGGTCATCTAATAACTCATACAAATGCGTCTTTTTATTTACTGGAATCTCTGATTTCCTAATACCAGCCATTATTTTTTTAACCATTGCTTCTGTTTCAAACGATAGTAAATAATCAACAATTTGTTGCGAAGAACCATTCATGCTTAAATTGGATTCCTTAAGCACATCTGCCACAAATTTCTTTTTTAAGTCATCTGTATGAAGTGCTTCTGTCAATAAAGTTGTAAGGTACAACACTTCTATTCCTCGATTGCGTAATGTTTGAGCAAAGTAATCATGTTCTTTTTGAATAAGAGGTAAATATGGAATGTCATCAAATAGCAAATGTTGTAAGTACTCAGGAGTTAAATTTTCAACTTCCTCACCTGGCCGATGTAATAAAACCGTTTGTAATTCTCCAATTTCTGACGTAACATGTAATGGATGTTTCAATTCAATGACCTCCTAAAATAAATGTTTTATCTTTCACTATCTATCTTAATTTCCTTTCGTTTTCCCTGATGCGTAAGCGGTTACAGGATAATTATGAAATTTTTCTCTACCTCTCTGGCAAATATCGACATTTTTTGTATGAGATAACCACACGCTAAATGTGAATTTATTCACATTTAGCGTGTGGTTATTTTGTTCTTACACCCTCTCGTTCGTTCTGTAGATGAGATGGCGAGCGTTTTTCGTGCTAGGGAGAGCGAATTCTGCGTGGGGGTGAGCGTTTTTCGGACTAAATGGAGCGAATGCCTCGCAAGGGCGGGCGATTTTCAAACGAGCAGGAGCGAATTCCGCTCGAACACAAGCGATCCATTTCTAGCTCCTCGTTTTGCTTCTACATATTTTTACAATACAAATAGCCGAACAATTATCTTATGATTGTTCGGCTTCTATTTATATAACGTTTTACATTTTTTCTGGTGCATGTACACCAACCATACGAAGCGCATTACCAAGCGTTATTTTAACTGCTTCTAGCAACGCTAGCCTTGCTTTCGTTACTTCTAACTGACTTTCATCTAACACTTTCTCTGCATTATAGAAACTGTGCAATTGAGAAGCTACATCAAATGCATACTGGGTTATTTTATGCGGAATTCGTTTCTCCGCAGCATCCAACACCAGTTGCGGAAATGTAGCTAATAGCTTTAACAAGTTTATTTCACTCGTTTGTTTTAATAAAGAACTGTCATACTTTTCATAAGCATAACCATTTGTTTCTGCCTTATCTAATAACGTACAAATTCGTGCATGCGCATATTGTACATAATAAACCGGGTTGTCATTCGATTGGGAACGAGCAAGATTTATATCAAAATCCAAATGCGTATCACAGGAGCGCGTATTCATCATGTAACGCATGGCATCAACGCCTACTTCTTCCATCAGTTGCCTTAGTGTTAGCGCCTTTCCAGACCGCTTACTCATTTTCACTCGCTCGCCGTCTTCAAATAAATTCACCATTTGAATAATCTCCGTCTCTAACTTCCCTTTTGGATACCCTAATGCTTGGATTGCCGCTTCCATTCGCGGAACATAACCATGATGATCCGCTCCCCATACGTTAATTAACTGATCAAAGCCACGCTCCAATTTATCGTTATGATAAGCAATATCAGACGCTAAATACGTGTAGCTTCCATCTGATTTAATAACGACGCGATCTTTATCGTCCCCATATTTTGTCGTCCGAAACCATGTAGCACCATCCTGTTCATAAATGTCACCAGATGTGCGCATTTTATCGAGCGCTTGATCTACTTTCCCCTTTTCATATAAAGACATTTCCGAAAACCATTGATCAAATGGCACCCGAAATTGGTTTAAATCATGCTCGATCTTTTTCAATTCAAAGTCTAATCCGTAGCGCCGAAAATAAGCTAAACGCTCTTCTTTCGGTTTGTGCAACCATACATCGCCTTCATCTGCGGCTAATTTTTTCCCAATATCAATAATGTCTTGTCCGTAATAGCCATCCGCTGGCATTTCCGCTTCTCGTCCTAGCGCTTGCATATACCGCGCTTCCACTGATAAAGCAAGGTTATGCATTTGATTACCAGCATCATTGATATAATATTCTCGCTCGACGTGATAACCAGCAGCTTCCAATACGTTACCAAGCGCATCCCCATAACTCGCACCACGAGCATGACCTAAATGAAGATCCCCTGTAGGATTGGCAGAAACAAACTCAATTTGAATACGATAATCTTTCGTATCATGTTTGCCATAATCCGCTTGTTCTTCCAAAATATACGGTACTAACGGTGTTAAATAATCATAGTCCATAAAAATATTAATAAAACCAGGTCCAGCAATGTCCACCTTGCGTATATATGTACCTGCTACATCGATGTGGTCGACAATAGCTTGGGCGATTTGCCTTGGCGATTGCTTTGCCATTTTTGTCAGTTGCATAGCAATATTCGTTGCGTAATCACCGTGCTGTTCATTGTTTGGCTTTTCTAAGACAATTGGAGGAACATCCGATATTCTCTCTATCCACTCCGTTTTTAAAACCGCTTGCTGTATTACATTTCTTATTACATCTTCCGCTTCCCGTCGAATATTCATTTTCCTTCCCTCCCTATTTGTTCAATAGATCACATATAAATGTAATCGCTCATTGTTTTTATTAGAAAAACTTAGAATGTCTCCAAGTCCTTATGGTGAAAGGCGTAGTTTTTCTTATACTATAAACCTTTAAACTTTCATACTTTCCTATAGTGCAAAGATATGACCTAAAGCCATCTAAACGAAAAAAAATAAAGTGCTACTCCTTCCTAGCCTTCACCAAATAACAACTTCTCATTATCGTAGCTGGAAACTTGCAACACCATATTATCCGAGATAAAAAGGTGTTCGCTCATGAACAGCCATACTGGTTTCCTACACGGCAAAATAATCTCTATCATATATAATAAAACGCCTGTCCTCCAATATAAGAATACCTGATTTTTTTAAATCATTATAAATATGCGAAACAGTTTCACGAGACGCACCTGTTAATTTCGACAACTCCGTTAACGTCATTGGTAAATCGATAATCCATCTCCCGTTATTCTTATAACCAAAATCTTTGATCAAACATGCTAGAGACTGCTCTACCCTATCTCTTACGTTTGAAGTAGTTAAAGTTTGGAGGCGATTTTCATGATATTCCAATATTTTTGATAAATGATGAATGATAGCGAAAATTTGCTTCGTATTATACATTGCCTTTTCTTCTAAAATTCTTGTGGGGATATAATATACAACGATATTCGTTAGAGCAGATGCTGAGAAATGATAGAAATTATCTTTAAAAAAACCACCGTACGGAAACATATTATATGCTCTTACATAGTCAACATAAAGCATGGTTCCATCCGAACTAACTTTTTCTAATTTTACAAACCCTTCCTTTAAAAAATAAATCCTCTCTCTAGGATCACCCTCCATAAATAATAATTGGTTCTTTTTATATGTTCTTAAAAACAGAAAGTTCTCTAAATCAAATAATTCCGCTCTCGTAAAATACGATAAAAATTCAAATTGACTATAGTCTATTGTTTCTTTCACTTTCATACTAGTATGCCACCCCCATAACTATGTAGAAGTGTAAAGTGAATTTTCAATCAACAGGAGTTTTTTAATCCCCTTCCTCACTGCTTGTCGTATCATTATAAAAACTTGACTTATTGCCAATTCTTTATACGATAGACCCTTATTTACTTTTATATATTGTAAAAGCTCATTTAGTATGTTTCATTTCAACTCGTCCAGTACACTTGAAAATTTTATTTTAGAAAAGCTTGCGATGTCTTTATGGCGATGAAATACCGATGTTTTGTGCTTATACGATAAATCCTAAAAGTTTTACACTTTCCCACGGCGCAAGTGAAAGTAAGGAATAACGCATCGTTTTCCTTATCGTTCATCATATAAGATAGCGCTTTCAATAATTGTTCATTTTCGTTGTCTTTACAAACAATAAATTATGAAGAACACAAAATCTGAAATAGTCATTGTGACATAATAAATAGTGTTATTATTGTTTCAAGTCGACATAAGAAAAAGATCATCTATAAGGTAAATCGAATGAGCATATTTAATGAACTAAAACGTACTTAAAGCCCCGTTCATACCACAAGCTCTAAGTTCTATTGCTGTTCTTATTAGTTGTATGAGCAAATGTTTTACATAGTTTAAGGTAGACTTGATTTAGCGTCAAAATTGTAAGTAAAAGTAAAAATTTGCATTCTTTATATGGTTGAATTTATATTCAATCTCGCAATATGCGACGGCCTTTTTTTAAAATTATCAAATGTTAGAAAAACTTGACTTAACGCCAAAGCTTCATTGGAAAAGCCATCATTTTGTTTATACGATAAAACCTAAAATTTTTACTTTCTAAATTAGAAGCATATTGGGCATACCTAAGTGATATAAAAACATTCTTATTCTAGGCACAATAAGCAAGGAACCGTCCACATTCCCAAAAACCAATTACCAACTTGGTAATTAATTTTATAATAGCTTTTTTTCTTGATCATGTCAAGCAGTAAATTACCAAACTGGTAAAAGAGGTGAGCATTTTGGATGATATTGGAAAAAGACTCGTTCAATTAAGAAAATTAGAAAATCTAGGTCAAAAGGAGGCAGCAAAACTGATAGGAATTTCTAGTGTTAATTTATCCCGTTACGAAAAGGGAAATCGAACTCCTAACCCTGACATGATAAAAAAACTAGCAAAATTTTATTGTGTGAAGCCATCCTACCTAGCCTTTGGCGAAGAAGAGCATTTAAATTTTCTATCTGACATAACGAAAGAAGAAGCAAAAATGTTAAAAGATTATTTGATTAGAATTCGTGAAGAAAGACAAAAGCACGGGGGAGAAATTTTATAAGAAGAGAAGAATTAATGATGTTCCAAAAAAGTTAGGCTTGTGGTTTATAAGAAGCAAGGACCTGTAACATTAAATGTAACTGCTTAACTGTTTATAAATACATCATTTAATGTTACTACCTTGTTCTCGCTAATGATAAAGAGACCTATTCCTAACTCAAAGGCAATAAAATACGAATTACCGTCCCCTCTCCAGGCTTACTTTGCACCCGAATCGATCCATTGTGTAGTGCAATCAATTGTTTGGAAATCGCCATACCAAGACCTGTTCCGCTATCTGTTTCGGTGGTGTTCGTACCTCGATAATAACGGGTAAATAAGTGGTTGACGGTTTGGTTATCCATGCCCACACCATTATCTACAATCTTAATCACCATTACATGCTGCTCGATCAACTCGGTGGATATGGTAATAATTGTCCCTGCAGGGTTATATTTGATTGCATTTGCTATGACATTATCCATAATTCGCTGAAACCATTTACGGTCAATGAAACCGATAATCTCGTTATGAGATGGTTGAAAGCGAAGTTCCTTATCAGCATACAACTTATTGTTCATAAACTGAAGAATTGTTCTACGAATACATTCGTTCATGTCTGTGCACTCTTTTGTAATCGGCAATTCTCGGTTTTTTAATTGATATGTTATGTTTAAATCTTCAATCAGATCTTTCATATACGTTGATTTTTTGCTTATTACAGAGGCAAATTCTCTTATTTCAGCTTCATTCCAAGAATACGCATCAGACTCCATCATGTTCGCATATCCTTGTATAGAGGCCAACGGTGTTTTTAAATCGTGAGAGATACCACTCACCCATTCTTCCCTTGACCGGGATATACGTCTTCGTTCTACATCTCTTTCCCGTAGAATATCCGTTAATTGTGTTAACGTAAAGAATAGATCTTTATAAAGTCGATACTTTCTTTTTATGTCACCATATTTATTGAACAACATAGGTTGTCCTGTTCTTGGATGTACTGGTTGCTCGTAGCTGCCATGTCCAAGATTTTGAAGCCACCTTATAAACATAAGTAATGGGGAGCTAAATTTGTGTGCATACCAGTAAGTGGCCAATAACAAAAACAAGATAACGAAAACAGCCACTACAATGACACTATTACTAATCTTCCCCTCCATGTTTCCTGCAAGGCTAGAAGAGGAGGTTGGCTCTTCCCCAACAATTAAAGTAAGTCGAGAAGGCTCATGAAAATAACTTTTCGCATGACTCCATTTTTGATCCGCTTCGATAGCAATTAAATCTTTTGTCGGATAAGATGTTGGAGCATCTTTCCCATAACTGTCCAATGTCTTTCCAGTATAATCCACAAGTAACGCCCAACCATCTATCTTATCCAGTTTCGTTTTTACCGACCCTAAAAGCTCTAACTTTTGATTCTTCCAGCTTATATTTTCTTTTATTTCTTGCATGATATTTTTTTGCCAGTTATGTTTGCCAAATACGACATAGTACTGCTTTTCTGCAAATTCTCCCCATACCCAGTATGTACTTATATTATTGTCTTCGGAATACAATAACGTTTCCATACGTTTACCTTTCAAGCTTGGAGGGGTGTTATGAGAACCAATTACTTTGCCTTCTTCTGTTAAAACAGCAAGCCAACCATCTTGTTCTTCCACTCGTATTTTTAACCCCTGTTCGATCTCGGCCGTTCCTGCTTCTACTTCTACACGATTTTCAATAAATAGATCACTAGCCTTTGTCAGATCTTCCACTGACTCTGTTTGTTCTGTGAAATAGGAGATTAAGATAAATATCGTTATGTTGAGTACAAACGCAAATACAAACAGCATCAGTAATTGCAAGAGCAATTGCACTATAAATCTTCTATGTATTTGCATGCGATCCACCATCTGGTATAAATTTATAACCAAGCCCTCTCACGGTAATTACATAGCAAGGCTTACTTGGATTTCCTTCTATTTGTTCCCTTAATTTACGTATATGTACCATGACGGTATTATCTTCCCCTAAATACTCCTCGCCCCAAACTTGCTCATAAAGCTGGCTTTTACTAAACACTTGATTCGGGTGCTGACAAAAAAATAATAACAATTGATAAACTTGTGCTGGCAATGTAACTTTTTTCCCTTTCAGCATCACTTCAGCAGACAGCGTGTTGATCCGTATATTCCCATCATCATAATACGTTTTTTGACGGTGAGCCGTTCGACCTTGCTTTCTCCGCAAGTGCGCCTTTATCCGAGCGACGACTTCAAGTGGATTGAACGGTTTCGTAATATAATCATCCGCTCCTACCGCAAAGCCAGATAGCTTATCCAAATCGGACGTCCGAGCTGTTAAAAAGAAAATAGTTGCATCGGAAATAGCTCTAATTTTAGGGCAGACATCAAAACCATCCTCCCCAGGCAGCATGACATCTAATAGAATGACGTCGTATTGCTTACTTTTACACAGTTGGATAGCCCCTTCAGCCGTCTTTGTAACATCAATATGGGTGAATCCTTCTTTACTTAATATAGTTTGTAGCATTTGTAATATGGCTTGTTCATCGTCCACAATTAATAACGGAGAATGTTGCATAAAAACACTCCTAACAGCAGTTTTATGATAGATATATAGAACCTGTTTAGAACTTGGCCTTTTATCAAAGTTTTTAGACAATTGCCGTAGTTTTTCTTATACTATAAACAAAATAGTGCAAGATGTGGCAGTTACAGCTGGACAAGTCTCCATAGAAGATAACAGCATTTAACCACGATTGGATAAAAGCCCGTCTAAATATTGATTCACTTTATCTATTCTTTATCATACCATCGCCTTAAACAAAACATAGATCAATTAAGGAAAAATTAAGGTGCTAGTTGCTTCACGTTAAGGTTGGCTATTTATAATAGATTTACAGAGGTTGTTCAAAAAGTACACTAAAGTGGAATGCTCATGTTTTGAGCTAGTACGCTTTGAACGGAACCTTACATTGGAATGAGGAGGAGAAATCATGCTTGCCATTAGCAAAAGAGAGTTTATTGAATCTTTTAAAGGAATTAAACCAATTATTATCATCGCTATATTTTTAATTACCGCCTATTATTCAGGCAAATTTTCCGATTTGCTATTATCTGCAAATATTGATTTTACGGCTGAAGAACTAGAAGTCATTCACACAATTGCCATTTCCGGACTCTTAATAATATTTGGTATGCTATTTGTTATGGGACTATCACACGATACGATGAATCGTGAAATTCATGAGCGTACCATTCGTTTTTTAGTGACACGTACTTCACGCTCTGCCATCATTATTGGAAAGTTTGTAGGTATTTGGTTTTTTTGGATCGTTTGCTTAGTTACTTCCTTCTTGGTCATTAGCATATTTGTACATAAATTTGACATGATTACTTTATTCCAGGCTACAAGCTTGGTTGCGTATTATCTTGCTCTTACTATTTTATTATCTGTACTCATCCCGAAACCAGGCTTTACCATGTTTCTTAGTATTGTACTTGGAATAGCATTTCCTATTTTTAATTCTTGGACTGTATTCACTTCCAATCCTTGGGTAAGCTGGATGAAATATCTACTTCCCTTCTATTATATAAATGATCGTAATTTCTATTTTGTTGGGATTTTATTATTAGTCGGTGTTATCTTATTTATTGCAATAGCAATATTTAAAAGGAGGGAATGCTAGATGTTTGCTATTGAAACAAAGCAGTTAACGAAAACCTTTGGAAAAAACAAGGTTGTCGATCAGATTGACTTGCAAGTGAAATCAGGAGAAAGAAATATTAGGTTTTTTAGGTCGCAATGGTGCGGGAAAATCGACTTTTATTAATATGCTAACAGGGATCATCCAACCTAGTTCGGGATCGTACTCTCTTTTAGACGTACAAGGCCCGAATGATGACATAAAAAAGCAGATTGGCGTCATGCCCAATTACTCTGCTTTATATGCTTCTATGACTGCGATGAAACATTTGAAATTTTTAGCAGCTGTTTCTGAAAAGCCTGTATCTGATGAACGTTGTATGGACATATTAAAACTTGTTGGGCTTGAAGAACATGCACATAAAAAAGCGGGCAAATTTTCATTTGGGATGAAAAAGAAACTTGCTATTGCTCAAGCAATCATTCATGATCCGCAACTTATCTTCCTTGACGAACCAACGTCCGGACTTGATGCGGAATCGGTTATTCACATTCATCATTTAATTCAACAATTACATCAACAAGGAAAAACTATTTTTATGACGTCACACAACTTAGATGAAGTAGAAAAAATATGTTCCCGTATCGCTATTATGAAAGACGGAAAAATAGGCAAGATCGGCTCCATGGATGAATTACGTGCATACTATCAATCTACCATTACTGTAACTATTAAGCATTCACCAATCCGCTCTACTCATTTACCAACACTCGAACAATGGCTCACTTTAACAGGCACACAGCTAGAAATGAAAACTTCCCAGTTTACGATTCATGTTGCGAGTGAAAAAAAGATTGCGGAAATAATTCGCGCACTTGGTAAATACAACATAGATATTTATCGCGTAGACGTAGATGAGCCTTCTCTGGAAGAAATATTTTTAGATGAGTAAAGCGGAGAAATCTCACTAAGAAAACAGGCTTTATAGCGAAAGCCGTACATTTTGTTTATACGATAGTCCCTAAAAAGTAAGAATGGAAAACAAGCTTGCCAGTTCAAAATAATGAGCTGGCAAGATCTGCTTATGGTTTCCTATCGTACACGAAAGCTTCCCTTTACTTCTTCGCCCCATTTCAATGCATACGTTTCACCATGATGAATCGGCCCGACGCCTTCAGGTGTGCCTGTATAAATAATATCTCCTGCTTTTAAACTAAAATTTGCTTGCAAGTAATCAATTATTGCTTGAAATGGAAAAATCATGGAAGCACTATTTCCTGTCTGCACTATCTCTTTATCACGTAATAAGGTGAAATCTTTTTCTAAACAAGCTGCTTGTCCAGGGAAATCCCAAAGATCCGTATAAGCCGCCGCATTTTTAAACCCCTTTGCCACAAGCCATGGATGCCCTTTCTTTTTCAGTTCTGTTTGCACATCGCGCAATGTAAAATCAATTCCTAAAGCCATTTTTGTCACTACATCATCCACTTTATCTCCTGCTGAAACATCTTTGCCAACATATAAAATAATCTCTAATTCATGATGGATTTCGCCTTGGTTAGCTGGAAAATCAATAGGAGTGCCATCAGCAATTACCAAGGAGTTGGTAGGTTTTGAAAAAATCAAGGGTTTTTCTGGTATATCGTTCCCTAACTCAACGGCATGATCTGCATAATTACGTCCAACGCAAAATATATTGTTTATTTTCATATGTATCCCCCTCCGTTTAGATACTGCTTTTAAATCATTATTTTACTCGAATAACTTCTATATTAAACTTTAAATTATTGGATACTTATTGTTCTTATTTTTCTATTATTGTATCATACATGCTACAAGTCGGGGCTCACAAACTTACAAAGCGTTTATGCAACATACAAAACACAATTACTAAGAGATTTAATGTAAAATGAATTCATTTTCATGCGTTAAACTATATCCTTTTTGTTGTAAGTGCTACAATAATAGTAGATGAACTGTTCATTTAAATGAAGCTGGCTTTTTGCGTTGTAGAGCATGTCTATCGTAAAAAAAGCTACTTGTGGCAGACATTTATTTAATACGGAACCTTTGAAATCAAAGGTTATATTCCCCAGATTGGACAGTCACTAAAATCTGTTGCTTCTGTCACCTTCTTATGTATAATTCGTTCTGAGCTGAAGAAGCTAGCACTATTACTAAAAAGGAGTGGAAATCATGCAACAACAATTTGAAAAAATGAAAAACGGCAAAGGTTTTATTGCCGCACTGGATCAAAGTGGGGGCAGTACTCCAAAAGCATTAGCTGCTTACGGAATTTCTGAAGACGCTTATTCCAACAAAGATGAAATGTTTGATTTAGTACACGAAATGCGTACACGAATCATTACATCGCCTGCATTTGATTCAAATTACATTTTAGGGGCTATTTTATTTGAACAAACAATGGATCGTAAAATTGAAGGAATGTATACAGGCGATTACTTAGCTGAGAAAAAAGGAATTGTACCCTTTCTAAAAGTAGACAAAGGACTTGCTGAGGAAACAAATGGCGTCCAATTAATGAAGCCTATTACAGACCTTGACGAAACATTAAAACGGGCAAACGAACGCCACATATTCGGTACAAAAATGCGCTCTGTGATCAAAGAAGCAAATGCGGAAGGAATTAAAGCTGTCGTAGATCAACAATTTGAGGTTGGTAAACAAATTATCGCTGCTGGTTTAGTTCCAATTATTGAGCCAGAGGTAGACATAAACAGCCCAGAAAAAGAAAAATGCGAGCAAATGTTAAAAGTCGAAATTCTCAAACATTTAAATAACTTAACGAAAGATGAATTCGTGATGCTAAAATTAACTATCCCTACTGTACCAAACTTGTATAAAGTGCTTATCGATCATCCAAATGTTGTGCGTGTTGTTGCGTTATCAGGTGGTTACTCAAGAGATGAAGCAAATGCCAAACTAAAAGAAAATGATGGATTAATTGCCAGCTTCTCTCGTGCACTTAGCCAAGATTTAAATGTTAGCCAGACAGATGAAGAATTTAACCAAGCATTGCAACAAGCGGTTAAATCGATCTATGAAGCTTCAATTTAATGCATTTTCATGCTTTATATAAAGGGAATTTTCAATCCTTGGGGGAGTTTTTTGTTCATCCCCCAAGGATTTTGTTTAGATGAGCGAATTGCATATTTAGTAGCTGTTATCTCCCGGTTATACTTGTTGCTCAGCATCTTTCCATTTTTGAAATGGGAGTCTTACAGTGCCTTATATACGCGAAATAAACTTACCAACTATACGCCAGCATCTTTAATAATTTGAACAACAGTCCTGCACTCCGCCTATTTTCACAACATATACTATGACAGTATGAAGATAGAAGGAGGACCATATCATGCAACCAAATTATGATAATTATCATTTGCCTACCCAATACAATCGACCAACAAATCAAACACATCTGATGAATCAAATCCAGACAGCCATTCACGCAGAGTACAGTGCAATAGCCTGCTATGAAAAATTAGCGTCTTTAGCGCCAACTTCCTTTGCAAAACAACAGATCTTGGAAATACAACAAGACGAAAAGCGCCACTTAGAAACATTTACCCATATCTATACGAGATTAACGCATAAACAACCAACTTATCAAGTTACCGAATCCTGCCCAGACACCTATGATGCAGGCATTGCATTTGCATTTAAAGATGAGCAAGGAGCCGTGGATTTTTATTTAGACATAGCAGATCAAGCTGAAGATCAGTATATAAAAGAACGATTCCGACGTGCCGCTGCCGATGAACAAAATCACGCGGTATGGTTTTTATATTTACTACATTCCACATCACAAAAGCCACCAAGGTGCTATCGCCAAAACGAAAACTATGGCGCTAAAGGGGCACTGAATGACCCTAATCTCACATTGATGTCCATGCTCACTTACGCACTTCAAGACGAGTATTTGGCTCAAGCCAGATACAATACGATTTTAGAGACATTTGGCTACATTCGTACATTCGCACAAATTCAAGAAGCAGAAAAGCGGCATATCGGAGCCTTACTAACGTTATTTGACCGTTATCAAGTTGCCATACCAGAAGACGCATCCGCAAAGTTCGTAACCACCCCGGATAATATAAAAGCTGCCTATGCTCAAGGCGTAGAAGGGGAAATAGATAATATTTCTATGTATGAAAAATTTTTAACGTATACTATTCCAGCCGATATGCAAACTGTTTTCTCTCAGTTACGAAATGCCTCCTTAAATCATTTACAAGCATTTGAAAATGGGCTCGCCAGACATTCATGAGAAATAATGTGTGAAAGGCATGTTAACTTTTCAAAACAAAGGCACAAGCGCACGTAGCAACGTAGCTATTAGAACCAATCAACGGAGATAAAGGAATCACGGTGAGGTACGATCCGATGATGACTTATCTTAGGGATAATGGAGTGAAGTTATCTCGTTGCTGGGCGATGAATCTAGACGTGGCTAATCATTTCAAAAACAAGATAACGAAAACAGCCACTACAATAACACTATTACTAATCTTCCCTTCCATACGCAATCGAGTAGAGGGAAAAGTTAAGTAACTTTTCACCCCTCTCACACCACCGTACGTACCGTTCGGTATACGGCGGTTCAATAGTTTGAGTGTACGAACTGGTATTGTAGAGCGATGTCTTTATATCCTCTCGATGCCAGTTCTTTATCTGTTAATGAACGATGGAGTACATAACTACTGGATATAACCCAGTAGCCCTTTCTTGTATTCGACCATTCATAAGCTTTATGTTTATCGATACCTAAGCGAATTAGATTTTTCCTTTTTGTGCGTGGGTTTTTCCACTGCTTCCAGATATATTGTCTAATTCTTCGCTTCAACCATCCATTGAGATTCTTTATAAATCCTTTCATTTCCCCTATGCCATAGTAGTTTATCCAACCTGTCATAAGTTGTTGGATTTCTTTAAGAATCACTTCGAGATGTCGTCCACGATTGCGTTTGGTGATCCGCTTGAGTTTCCTTTTGACGGTCGCTTTCGCTTTATTATGCGGACGAATTTTGACACCCTTCTTCATAGCTAATAAGCAGAAGCCAAGAAACTTACGTTTCAAAGGACTTCCAACCGCACTCTTTTCTCGGTTAACAATTAAACTCAGATCCCTCTCAAGGAAGTTCGTTATATTATCCATTACCCGATATCCTGCTCTCCTGCTTTTCACATAGATATTACAGTCGTCCGCATAGCGGACGAATCTGTGACCACGCTTTTCTAATCGTTGGTCTAATTCATTCAGATAAATATTACTGAGTAACGGCGATAAGTTTCCACCTTGCGGCGTTCCTTCTTCCGATTTCTCAAAGATACCGTTTATCATAATTCCACTCAATAAATACTGTCTTACCAAGCGAAGCACGCGCTTATCATCTATCTGTTTTTCCACGAAATACATCAGTTTGTCATGATTTACCGTATCGAAGTAGGATTTCATATCCAAATCCACCACATATTTGTACCCTTGTTCGTAGTATGACTTTGCCCGTATGATGGCTTGATGTGCACTACGTTTTGGACGAAACCCAAAACTATTATCGGAGAACTTTGGTTCAAATATTGGTTGGAGCACTTGGTTAATCGCTTGTTGAAGCATCCGGTCGATGACTGTCGGAATCCCCAGTTTTCTCTTTCCACCGTCTGGTTTCGGGATTTCAACCCGCAGGACGGGTTGCGGTTTGTATTTTTCTTGATATAACTGGAGTAATAGTTCCTCTTTATGTTCCTTCAAGTATGGAAGTAGTTGGTCGCACGTCATACCGTCTACACCGGCTGCCCCCTTATTTCTGACGACTTGAAGGTAAGCTTGATTGAGATTGTTCCTTGACAGGATTCTTTCAAACAGATTGGATACACCATTTTGATTGTTCTTTTCACCATGTAAGCCACTATGCGCTTCGACATACCCTTCATGTTCCACACTATCTCTCTGCCGATAGCCAGATTCTCCTGTTTTCTGCAGTTGTCGCACCTTACACACCTCCTAGAGCTTTCAAAACGACTATTGTTCGGTCCTTCATGTTTCGTCAAGTAACATTACTATGACCTCTGCTGACTTCTTGTGATTCACCAAGACGTCATCGTCTTGGTTGTGCTGGTTTGTTATCATTCAACTCCCACTGCACCCTCACAAGACCTCCCCCGGTAAGAGCGAAAACTTTCCTCCCATGTAACTGCTAGATTTACTGTATAGGTTTCGGGCAGTATTGGACTTCAGTTTGTTAGGCAACCTTATCCGACCTAATTCAGCCTTCTATCTAGTTTCTGTTCGTCAGTTCAGGAGTTTGCGTCCGACTTCCTTCAGCCACTACCTCGCGATAGCCACCTTGTCTTTCGCTAACAGTTCCTACTGCCATGCCTGTAGTGGACTTTCACCACCAAGTTTTCGCCCATGCAGGGCGCACCTAAAAANGAATGTTTCCCTTTGTATCCACTACTTCAAGTAGGCGGAATACATTCTCTGTACGATTTTGCGTCGAACCGATGTAAACCATCTTGTCGGATAAAACCGTAGAATCTTTAGGTATAGAAAATGATTCTACTTCACGAGTGATGGCGTTTTTCTTCAGTCTTGATACGAAAAAATAGCCTTCATCTGTCATTCGATCAAATCGTTCATAATCAACGTATCCACGGTCAAACACATACATGGCTTCTTTGTCGTCTACGAGAACTTCCAGTTGATTTCTGTCATGTTCTTTGGCTGTTGTAATCACTGCTTTTTCAGGATAGACGGTATCTTTATTCATAAATATAAGTCGTAAATGTAGCTTAACTCCTGCTTTTGTTTTACGGAACTTTGCCCACTTATGATTCGTTAAGTTTAATGGAAGCGTGCTAGAATCAATGATTTTCAATGGCATGTATTTCCCGTTTTTAAATTGGATACCTTTTATTTTGTAAACAAGGTCCAAGAATAAATGGGAAAGGATCATTGGATTCATTTCATTATTCTTCCTTGATAGCTGAGATGTACTAATCGATTCAAACCCCAGTGCTTTCTGAAGTCCATCATCTATTAGGGCATCGCTCATTTCTTCCAAGCTCTCGAATCCTTGCAGTTGGGCAAGTAACATGAGCTTTATATACCCTGTAGTTGTTAGCTTTTTTGTGTAGTAATCTTGTTTATTTTCTTCTACTTGTTCAAATAGTTTTTTCGTATTTATAGGTGAAAACCATTTACCAAATGATGATTTTAGTGTATTCTTGTCCATACGGATTATCCTTTACTTTTGGATTTGGACAGGAACCACCTGTACTTCCATTGTAAAGGATTTTTTTGTATCATGAACACGTAATTATTGAACATTTTCAGTATTTTGAATCATCAGGTTTAATTAATGCAATGCTAGTGATGTATCTCAAACAATAAAATAAGATAACATATCTAAAATACAAGCTCTATTCAATTTATTTCGACAGTATATATGGAATTATACAATTATTTTACATGATAAACGGGGAAGAGGTACATCATTTTATATAATTAAATTTTAGTATAAAATGTTAATGTTGGATTATCGACTATGTTATACTTCATGACATAGCATAATGCAGTAATAAAAAAATGTCTAGATGGTCTATATAAATAATTATAAAGGAAGGGACAATATGAATGATATAAGAAAATTAATCCAGAAATTGAACGCCTTTCGCGATGAGCGAGATTGGAGACAGTTTCACAACCCGAAAGATTTGGCTATCTCTCTGTCGTTAGAAGCAGCTGAATTACTGGAAGATTTTCAATGGAAAACAAGTGAACAAGCAATCGAGGAGAACCTAGAAAACATAAAAGAAGAACTCGCTGATGTCATGATTTATGCACTGATGCTTAGCCATGATCTTGATTTAGACGTTAAAGAAATAATATTGGATAAAATGCAGAAAAACGCGCAGAAATACCCTGTAGAAAAGAGCAAAGGTAGGAAATTAAAATACGATAATTTATAGGTAACATTAGCGGTACGAAGCTTTTCATCTAGGTGCGACGAACTACCCCGCATACAAGCTTGGATGGGAAGGGAGAGCGTACAGCCCTTAATAACCGTAAAGTAAAAGCAAATCCATACTCTCCTAATACAAAAAAGAGCTGGGTGACTCATAATGCCTCATCCCAGCGTCTTTTTGTCAGTTGAATTATGATAAACACTTATTCATTTTGTATATTTTACAGTTGTAATTTACAGAGCATTACGCTACACAAAACGTTACAATATCGAATAAAAAGGATTTACTTTGAAAAGAGTAATGCAAATTATTGCACTTCCATCTTTAAAAATTATCAAATTTTATATTGTAATATCTACATAAGATGGGTTTTCTTCTAATAAATATGTCCGCATAGAATCTCTTGGCAAAATATGTTCAACAAAGCGGTTCCAATCTACTATATAGTTACTTTTATTCCAGGAGTTATGATATTCATGATATCGCGACAACTTACTCGTTTCCGTATTTTTTGTGTGATTTATATACCCCTGCAAAATGGCAGACATGTCCTTCTGAAAAGATCCGTTCACATCTACAGCATCTAAGTTACCAACGAGGGAAGCCATGATGTCTTGAACAAGTTGGTCATTCCAATCCATACGATATGCTTCCTCATTCCTTACAAACGGATCATTTCGCATACGCTTGATATAATCTGCCGCTTTTTCATTTTGCTTGTCTACAAATTCCTGAAATACCATATCGAGTTTCGATTGGAGCCCGTCCCGCATTTCATAGTTGTCTTTGATGAGGGCATATTTCATAGCTTGAAACCCAAGCTCAACACCAAATTCCTCTTCCGATTTATGCTTGTTTCCACCTAATGGACGAGACCTATAATCAACATACTGCATTTCTTTCACCAATGTCCCAATAGCCATTAACTCATCCATATTATATCCGCTTTCCTTTGTTGATGTATTATTCGAAAGCTTCTCTCTATAAGAAGACTGCAATTGTTGAGCCATATACGTATTATCTGCTACCAACCACTCATTCGGGGTCCCTTTTATACCAGCAAAATCTTCATTTTTTTGTATAAACGTTGTATATTGCTCTTTGCGCTGTTGAAATAAATCTTTAATACTAGCACTGATCATTTCAGCTTCCTCATTCACACCATGCTCACTCAAAAAGCTACCCGTCATACGTGAAAATTGTTTCGCATAACTATCCACATGATTATTGATAATAGAATCAAGTTTTTTCAAATATTCTTCCCGTTCAGACCCAGTAAAACTCTGTTTTATTCGGAACTGGCTATAAGCATATTGGGAGGCAATATGATCCATATCTTTAACTAATCGATCTAATGTAGCATAACTAGGAGTTCGATTGGTTAGATCCATCTGTAAACGATCCCAATTTATATCCACATTGTTTAAATCGTCTTCGGTTAATGCTAAAACATCTTCTCGATTACGCTGTATTCTATCTCCTGTTATCTTGCCGTCACTTGTTCGAGATAGGTTCACTAAAATGGGGGACATCAACCTTCGTAATGCATGCTCCTTCGCTTCGTCTGTCGTAGTTTTATATGCTTCCAATTTGCTTATACCAAAGGGGTTCGTATTAAATGGTTTTTTCTGTTCAGCCACTATACTGTTGTTGCTGTATACATTTAAAAAATGATTGATTTGCATGGACCTTTCCACCTTTTTAGTGAATTAGCAATTCTAAATATACATGAACGTCACAATATTTATTGTTAAAACTCCTTGCCCTTTACTTCATTAAATGGTTATGTTTTAATTCAAAAATTCTATCGTAGGAATAGACTCAACACCACTTGCATAGTAAAAATTTAGAGCACTGAAAAAATCGATAGAACGTCCCTTGTTTACATCGAAAACGATTATATGATCCCCCCAATTAATGAGATCATCATCATCTAACCTTCTAGGAGTTGTTTTTCCAATTGTATCAACAAATGAGTCTTCATATTGTGTTGGCGGGCCTGATCTAAAGGATGAAACATGGTGCATAAATAAAGTTTCTTTATCTAAATATACTAATATTGCGTTATCAGAGCTAGCATAATCTGATTGGTAACTGACAGGACCTGCAATTGATTTAACTTTTGCATCAGAAACGCTGTGTGTCCGTTGATTATAATTTCCATCCCAACTAAAATAATATTCACGTTCCCAATCCAAATGTGAATTACTTCCATCAACAGTAAGAACATAATTACCATTTGAATAAACTTCTCTATTTGGATAAAGTAATATTGCTTGCAACAATGAAGGAGAAGTAGAAATTATACTTGTTGCACCTGATGGATTAGTTGCATTCATCTTAATTGTATAATTATCCCCCATTGTTTCAGTAGAATAGACTCTTAGCGCCCAATCACCAGCTATTAATTGACTATTGGCTACTATATTTCCCGGCGAACCGCTTATAGAAGTAGGGTATGCTGTTTCTGTTTCCCAATCAACTTTATAGAGTTCCACAACGTAATCTGGATTATCCGTCTCTATTTCAAAAAGTATACTTCTATCATCAGAAACATTAAAAAACCAAAAGTCATCTGGGTCCGTTTCCACTAAGGAATCATTAAAGAACATTCGGTCCCCCGAAATATTATAATTAGATTTAATAGACGCAGGTTTCTTTACAGGAACTCCCTTTGTTTTATCCAATACTGGCACTTTATCATTAAACTCCACATGTTGATTGCTCAAGTGTGGTTTTACATTAAAAGCTTTAAAATCCACTTCTGCTCCATAAGTCGTTAATGATAAAGAAAATAAACCCACCATTAAAGTAATTATAAAAACAATGATGGAGGACTTTCGTTTTATACTCATATCGGAACTCCTTTCTAATAATATATTAATATTTATATCGGTATAATTTATTCAAAATTAAATATTTTATTTAACATTTTTAAATATTGAAATTTATTTACAAATCGTTTAAACTATTTTTCACCTATATTTAAATAATATCTCTTTGCTAAATTGAACTGCCGCTCCTTTCAAAGGTTGCTTTGTTCCTAATTGATTAGGAGCTAAATTTTCCCATGTGAAATCATTTCCATTTGAAGTGATAGACGAGTTTCGCAACAGGGAAGGAACGTTTTGTGTGAGGGTGAGACAAATTCGCACGGAGGATGCGGATTTT
The DNA here is from genome assembly GCF_900166595.1 of Virgibacillus dokdonensis. Classification (NCBI taxonomy): domain Bacteria; kingdom Bacillati; phylum Bacillota; class Bacilli; order Caryophanales; family Bacillaceae; genus Virgibacillus; species Virgibacillus dokdonensis. The sequence continues at coordinate 60,677 of NZ_LT745762.1, forward strand.
CCTGCGAGTGAGCGAATTTCTCACGAAGGTGAGCAATTTTCATTTTTAAATTTGAGGCGATTGTAGCGTTGACGGAACTCTTTTATAATATTTTCTACCTAATTATATATGGTATATCCAGTTTTAGGTGTTATCATTCCATAAAATATTCCTATATAACCAAATATAGTGTATTATTTTTACTATCAAACTGTACGCTTTGAATAATCGAAACGGAAAGGTGTGTGAAATATGAAAAAGAGAAAAATATTTATGTTACTATTTACAATAAGTATCAGCTTAAATGTATATCTAGTAGGAAAATCATTCGTAATGAAACAATTAATTGAACCTACTGCTGAGGAAGAAGTTACATTAAGTGAAATGGTACAAAAAACAGTAGAAAGTGAAGATTATAAACAATTGGCAAAGAAAGAAGATATTATAGCTATTCAAGCAGGCGTAGATAAATTTAAAGGCGGTGCATTTCCTTATACTCTAGAAGTGAGCGTTAAAACAGACAAACAGGCTTATCTATTCTATTGTACGGATGACAGATGTTCACAGGTAGAAAATGGCGGATGGACATATTCTATATATCAAGATGAAAAACCGAGGCTACCTTAAACAAAAAACAATATAGAAATGCGTATTTTCACATTGGAGGGTTCACATGTTTTTGCATTATAGTACGTTTTTCCTGCAAAAAACAACGCTATATAAGCTACAACGAAAAATCTATACAATAAGCGCAAACGACCAATTAATCGGCAAAATCGAAGAAACTCCGGCTTCCCATAAGAAAATAACGAACCAACTAGTAAAACTGGTCGCTTACCAATTCATAAGCTTTGATTTACAGGTTTTAGATAGTAACGGTCATATTTTAGGCTGGATTACTAAAAAACAGAAAGGAATAACAACCGATTTTCACCTCCTTTCCAATGAAGGAGAGCTTTTAGCAACGGTTCAACCAAAGCTAAAACTATCTACTGCAACGATGACGGTCATTGACAAAGAAAATAAGCAGCTCATACAAGCTAAAGGTGATTTTGGTGCCATTCATTACACTGTGAAAGCATGTAAAAACAACACTACGATCGCTTCTATTCAGAAACGGTCGCTTGTATACGATTCCATTCAAGATAGTATCCATCAACATGATGGTTATTATCTAACAATGGAAAAGACGGATGCCCTCACCAAGCTTGCCTTGTTAGCAATTGGCATCATGATAGATGTATATATCTATCATGTATAATACTTCTTTTTAAATCTCTCTATTAGGGAAAGATAAGTAGAGAGAGAGTTTACACGGAGGGGTATAATGAGAAGAAAACCAAAGGTAATGAGCTATATCAACGTAGCGTCGATCATTACCTTTGGTTTTCCCAGCTTACTAATTGTCTTGATGCGAAGATTAAATCTGCCAGGGATTTACATTACTAAAATTGTAAACAGGGACATAAACTAGTAAATTTTCTACTCGAAAAACCCAGAGCACTATGCAATTTTGCTCTGGGAATTAAGGTAGCAATATTCAAAAAAGCTATTCTGTTGCTAAATCAACAGATAAGTTTGCAAGCGTATGCTATCGCATTAAAAACGAACAGATGGGTGGTAAATTGTTATGAAAGTAGATCGCAGAGTTCGTAAGTCAAAAGATGCGTTAAAAACAACTCTCATACAGCTTATGAAAGAAAAGGATTTACAACAAATCACAATTACTGACATTGTTAAAGTCGCTGACTTAAATCAAGGAACGTTCTATAAGCACTAATCTATTTTAGAAGATTTGATAGAAGAGCTGATTCAAGATGTCATATCAAACCTCATACACTCGTTTCGAGCCCCATACCATAATAAAGAAACTTTCATCCTTGAAGAGATGAAGGCTTCCACCATCAAGATATTTGATCATGTCGCTCGATTCTCAGAATTTTATCCAACCATCATTCACCATGAATCTATTATGCCAGGCTTTCAAACTAAATTATGTAATGTGATTAAAGAATTAGCCTTGAAAGATTTACAGGGTGCGGAAGAAAATCATACAATCAATAAAGACTTACAGGCAAGCTATCAATCCTATGCCCTGCTAGGAATGATTATTGAATGGGTGAAAAGTGATTTTAAATACTCCACCAAATATATGGCGGAACAATTAATTTATATTCTATCGTGCAAACCTATTTCAAAAGTTTATCAAACTTCATTTACAACAGAAACAGAACAAGCGTAAAAAGACCTTCTAGTAAAATTAGGAGGTCTTTATGCTTAAGCGTTATGAAGTGCGCATGAGATGAACCAATCCTTTTTGATGCTATTCGTTATCCTCGACGTTCAACATCCATACTCTTTTTAAAGGTATTTCTGTTTTTATATCATCACTAAGTAAATCATACGTTTCAAGTAATTGCTCTATAATTTTAGCAGAATCCCATAAGCGTAATTTAAAAAACTGCTTTGGTACCTCATTTAACACGGACACTTTAAATCCGCTCCATGATACTAGTAATCCATAATCAGCGTTTACATTACTCATCGTTCCTAACAATTGATCCATCGTTGGACGACCGACTGGCGTACCATTCGTCTTCACTTGCACGCAAATTTTCGGCGAACCAAACCCTAGGGTATTAGAAGAAGCTAAAATATCAATTCCATGATCTGCTCCTTCTGGGCTACGATATGTCGTAAAACCTTTTGCCTTTAGAATCTCTTCAATTAACGCCTCCATCTTGTGTCCTTTAAACTTACGAATAATATGCTCAGAAATTTTATCCTGAATAAACTCCTCTAAGTTAACGGCCGATTCCTCTTCCGTTTCATCAATACGTGTTGTAATCGATTTCTGAACAACTTGCCAATTGTTCTTATACATTTCTTGCAATCGTTCTTCTGCATTATTTTTATGTATCTTACAAACAGTCATGAAAGCCCCTAACGAGTATAGAATGTCCTGATCAAACCTATCTCTCGGAACATCTAAAGCAAACCAACGGACATCGCGATAATGAAAGTAGGGGGATTCTGCATTCGGATCAAAACAATAATCGCCTTTAATTTCCCCAAAATGAATGGTCCGATTTAACTTGCTTGGTAACACAACCCAATCTTCTACTTTCATTCGATTTGCAATCGGGTATATTTGTGACGCCCAATTGATCGCTGTTTTTTCTTTTTCCAAACGATATTTTTTTATTAGCAAATCATATAGATCTTCTTTATTTGGATAATCTTTCAAGTTTATGTCCAAGTCTTCCCATGTTAAGTAAACACGATTATCATTTAAAAATTTATTCTCAAACTCCCCTTGAGAACCAGCTCGAAATAACCAAATACTCAATTGGTTCAACTCCTTATCTAAGTGGATGTAATAAAGCTTTTTAGAAACAAGGGCTTAGCATACACAGTTAGTAAATCAATCTATACATTAAACACCCCCACCTTCTTCAATAACCAGTACACTATCGCTCCATTATTGTAATATACTTCATTTATAAATTACTAGGGGGGGGATTTTATGAAATACGTTTACCTTGTAGTCGTGCATGTTATGAATTTGCTTCTGTTAATCACGGTTGGATTACTTGGCGTTGGTATGTTTGTAGATATTAGTGAACCTGATCATATACCAACCTTTAACCCGATTCATATAGGGCTTTTTATTTCCCTATTATTACTGTTGGTAATGAATGACGCGTACCAACTCAAGAAGAGAAAATGGATTATGTTGCTATTTGGCTCATATTCTCTTTGGGTAAAACGATAAAATTAATACTTGACGCATCCGTTTATAGATTATACGCTAAGTAAAATTCACTAACACGTATGCCCATTGGAATGGAGGAAATGGAATGAAAACTATTGGACTTATAGGCGGAATGAGTTGGGAATCTTCAGCAGAGTATTATCGAATAATGAATGAAGAAGTAAAAGAAAAGCTAGGTGGATTACATTCAGCAAAATGTTTATTATATAGTGTTGATTTTGACGAAATTGAACGTTACCAAGCGGAAGGCGATTGGGAAAGTGCGGGCGAGGCATTAGGTAAAGCAGCATTATCTTTAGAAAAAGCAGGTGCAGCATTCATAGTAATATGTACAAATACGATGCATAAAGTAATTGATTCCATTGAAAAAAGGGTAACCATTCCTGTTTTACATATTGCTGATGCAACGGCAAACCAAATACAACAATCCAATATAAAAACCGTTGGATTACTTGGAACTAAATATACGATGGAGCAAAAATTTTACAAAGCTAGAATTGAAGCGAATGGTATGAAAGTGATCGTTCCAAATGAGAAAGCACGTAACGATATCCATAGAGTTATCTATGAAGAATTATGTGTAGGGAAAATACAGCAATCATCGAAGGACTATTATAAGAATGTCATCCAACAGCTAGTTAATCATGGAGCTGAAGGAATCATTTTAGGTTGTACAGAAATTGGTTTATTAATTAAGCCTGAAGATTCAGAAGTTCCATTGTTTGATACAACCGTTATCCATGCAATTGAAGCAGTGCATGAAGCTTTAAAAAAAGAAAACTCTTAGCATAAAACTTGCTCTCTTACGCTCTGGTACCTAGCGATTTTATATACTACTAATTAAGGATAAATTGTAGTAAAAAAGGTATCAAACATATTGTGAAATTTATAACAAATAAGAAGTAATCCTGATTTTTCCCAGAAATATGTTAAAAATGTTATAAAACACAGTAAATAAGAGCAATTATAGGTCCTGTTATGAATAAATTTATCCTAAAAACTATAAGTGATAAAACCGAACTAAGAAGATAATGTGACAAAATAACCCAAAGAACGTTGGTTACCCCCAAAAGTTAGATTTTTTACTCTAACTTTCGGGGGTCGGTACCAACTTGGGTTATTTTGTATTTCCTTCACATTCAACAACTTCATCTAGCTTTAAAAATTTTCACTAGTTCTTATCTTCAATTGTTTTATATTAATTTTAAAAGTCCTCCTATAAAACTCATTATTATTTTCTTAATAGGAGATAGCTCGCCCAATAAGAGATTTCCTATACTTTAAAAAAAACCGCCAGATTACTTATTTCACATATACACGCTCCGCATGTTGTGATTTTTTCAGCTGTAAAAAGTCATTAAATCTTATCATCCGCTTGTTAAAGTAATAAATCAAAGGTAAGGAGACGAGCACGATAGCGACAGCATAGCCATAGAATTCCCATTCATACACAACAGCCAATCCTCCAAAATAAAGGTTGCCAATGACGTAAATCACTATAATTAGCATCGATGAGATCAAATATTTCGTAACAAAAGAATAGCGGTTGCTTGTTAGCACTTTGACATGAACGGCAAACGAAAGCGTGCAGGAAATGATGGCAATGAGCACACTAAACAAATAACCTTCTATATGAGTTACAAGCGATTGTCCAGTAAACAACAGCGCGAATGCCCGTATGAAGATCCCAATAAATACTGAAACAACAAGGGCTTCGATATAAAATTTTTTCATACTAATTCTACCTCATTCCTAAAAACGCTTTGAAATGTCCGACATAATTTTTCGATACTTCCACTTCTTTTTTTGAACGCTCGAATTTAAGCAATAAACGTCGGTTAAACCACGGAATAATTCGTGTAACGGCATCAATATGAACAATGAATGATCGGCTTACCTTAATAAATCGATCACTCGGCAACCGTTCCTCTAATTGATATAGCTTTTCCTTTAACCGATATACATCGGTGGCTGTATGACAAAGCACCCCTGCATCCAGCGCTTCAAAATAAAGAATGCTCGCATGATTGATAACATGGTACGCTTCATCTTTAAAACCGACAATCTTGGAAGTGGCGCTCGTTGTCGCAAATACTTGGAGCATTTCCCATAACTCATCTAACTGCTCGGGATGAAAGACGATACAGGGCAGGAAACCTGTATGAAGCCCTTCTTCCACGACATACAGGTCTGCCTTACGATATACTTCAATACCTAAAGACTGGAACTTTTCCAATACGTTATCACGTATATTATTGTTGCATACTAGTCCTAATTTCATGTGGGCTCCTTTTTATGATTCCATCTTTTTTCTACCAACAAAACGGATATACACCGTGGAAATAATTAAGATTATTATTATATAACCCGCAAAATATTTACCCCACTTTGCGTACATGGTTTCCTTACCTTCTATTGGCACTTGTCCTCGCATGACCCATTGGTCGGTGGTGAAATGATCCATTTGCGCTAATGTTTGTCCCTTATAATCCGAAATCATGGACATACCATTTACCGTTTGTGTCACCACATTGGCACCATTTTCAACCCCTCTAAAATTACCGACAATCGTATGGTACGGAGAAATCTCTTTCCAATCTGCAGATGGGATGAACAACATATCGACGTTCTTTTCACCTGCTTGATTAAGGATAGATGGGAAATCTTTATCCCAACAGATTATCCCTGACAAACGCCCGTAATCTGTATTGACATATTTAATTTCCTTGTCTCCTTCTACCGTCTTCTCAATGATATTGCCGCCATATTTAAAGTGTTCAAACGCAACCTCCCCAGACGGTTCGATCATATATAAGACATTTTCATTGGGCGAACCTTCCTCTGTAAAAACATAAGGCACCGTAACAATATAGACGCCCCATTCCTTAGCAACCTCTCGGAGACTGTCCAAGTAATCTGCTTTTTGCGTCTCATCCAGCACAGCAACCCCTTCCGAATGGTGAATAATCTTCGCTCCCGCTTTTGCCTCCGTAATCGTCATGGCGATTAATTGTTCCAGGTTTTCTTCCGTTTTCTGTAAAAAATCACTGTTTTCTTGTTCATGTAGATTAAAAATCTCTAACACATCCGAATCCGTCCGATCCAGTGTATGAATACCAGATACGGTCACTGTTTCCGTATTTGCATTGGTTACGACACGTAAACCACCTAACGTAACGATAAGCAAAAGCACTGCAGTAGTTAGTATTGCCACATTTCGCTTCTTTGCTTTCATATTATCTAAACGTAGCCAATACACAATAGATGCTGTCCACATAATCAAAAAGGTGATTCCGGTAACACCGACTACAGAGGCCACTTGCATAACTGGCAAAAACCCGTGCTGCGAGTAACCAAGAATACCAAATGTTCCAAAAGGGTTAAAATATACATTGCTAAAATCCAATAACGCATACGTACATGGTAAGATCAATGTCGCAACAAAGGAGTTCGTTTTGCGAAAGCTAAGTTGTTGTAGTACAAATGGTAAAGCATAAAGTGAACCCGCCATTGCTGGAATGTAGCTAAACATCGGGATGTCCAAACTCGGTAGCATATTATGAAAGCTCAACTGATTACTCACTGCCGTTACCACCAACAAGACAGGCAAAGCTTTTTTCCAAGACATCTTCTCAATGGCAAACAAAAATAATACCGGAAATATCCAAGCAGCTGGCGCCATTAAAAATTTGCCATTGCTCAGCACCATAAATAATCCACCTAATAACAATAGTAAAATACGCATATATATTTTCATTTTCTTCGCTCCCCTCACATGTTACTGTAAGTATAAGAACAAATCAGGAGCTAAGCATCGCAATTTCCGTAACAGGGACGAATAATACAGCGAAGCGGACAAATTGGACGGTTACAGATGAGAAAGTAATAAGACAAACTGCACGAGGTAACCAAACGCCGAAAAAAACAAATATTTAGATGATTGTTGGACAAAGATTGGAACCAAAATTCGCTCATCCTCGTTTTATGAAGCAGCCCTTTCCTCAGCATGATAGTGATTAATAAACTTGAAATACGGAAGCAGGATTCCTAATAACGAAACAACGGAAATAATCGAACCTATCCATAAATATAAAGGGCGAATTCCCCACGCATCGCTCAGAAAGCCACCAGCGATAACACCTAAAGGCATCACCCCTCTAATAATGAATAACCTTACAGAAAAAACCTTCCCCATTACATCGTGTGGTATCACTTTTTGGCATATTGTCGTATTATGAATACTAAAAATAGCCATAACCATCCCTCCTACTATTTCCGTTGCTATACCTAAGGCAATGCTCGTATTAAAAAACAAGGCGATAAATGTCAGTCCACCAATAAATAAGCTACCAAGCATGACGAGGCGACGGTTTTTCGATGTTATCTTGCCAACAAACATTGCACCTAATATGTAGCCAATGGGAAACCCAGCCATAAAATATCCGTACTCTGCATAACTTCCATTTAATTCCGCTGTGATATAAGGAAGTGTGGTAACCATCGTTACACCCACTCCAAACTGTACAACTGCCAAAAACACGCCCAACCATACTATGATTGGATTTGTAAAGAAATAAGCGACCCCTTCTAAAAACTCTTTTACCCAAGTCTTTCTCATTCCTTGATTCTTTCTAGCTTCTTGGATAAACAACAAGGCGAATCCGCTTCCAATCAATAAAACTGTTACGAAAGAAAGCGTTCGTGTTACTCCAATATACTCAATGACGAGTCCCCCTACTATCGGTGCCATGAAAGTCATAAGTCTAACTGTTCCATCTATGTAGGCATTCGCTTTCTCTAACTGCTCTTTCGTCACAATGGTAGGTAAAATTGCTTGATTTGCAGGCACATATAATGGAGTGATTAAACCAACCACCACCTGCACCATGTATACATGCCAAGGCAAAAGCGTCTCTGTCAGGATTGCAAAAAGCGGAACTAAAAAAATCATCCCTCTAATCCATTGCGAAAAGATCATCACCCATTTGCGACTCCAACGATCAATAAAAGGACCAATAAATAATTGAAGAAGCAGCGAAGGAATAAAGTATAATACCCACATACTACTTAATGCTAATGTCGAACCCGTTAATTGGTAGATTAAAACCGAATTACAAAAGGTGCCAAAAGCTCCCCCTAATTCAGATATACCATTTCCAAGCCATACAGAAACAAAAGACCGATTCCTTAAAACAGATGACTGCATGTCACTCCTCCCCTTATTTTTCTAAATATACTTCTAACTCCTTACATAGCAGCTGTATGGCGTCTTTTTTTAAACCATATTTTGCATGCAATATCTCTACTAGCTTTGCCGCTCTAAGAATTTTGAGGTGGTGGTGAATGGTAGATTTCCCAATATTTAATTGGTCTGTTAAGTCCTGTAATGTACGATTTTCTTCTGATAACAGCTTAACAATTCGAAGTCGCACCTCATCACCTAACGCTTTATGCTTCAGCACTAAGAAATTATTTGGCGTATATTTGTCATAAGGAGTAATACTTTCATTGGAAACCGGATAATAAAAAACTTTCGTTCTTTCTATATCTGCTTCAATATTCCATGGACGATAAATATATTGTGGAATTAATAAAACTTGATGCACACTTGGTTCAGGCGTGTATGTCACTCCACCAGTCGCCCACTGAACAAGTTCTTCTGGTGCTAATTTTTCTCTCATTTGCTTTTTAGCTTCATAATCATTTTTTAAAATGGTGCTTATCTCTGTCCCGTCTCGTTCTAAAACCTCTTTATACCAGCCACGCATTACATGAATAAGATGCTCCTTTAAGAATCTAATGTCGCACTTTGTCATGAATTCGATATAAGTCGGAAAAAAGGGATTATCAGCCGTTGCTTGAACCATTTTTTCCACGGAGCTCCTTTCTCCTTGAGCTGCTTTCTCTCTGTAGATTTGATAATCATTTCCGATAAACGGCAGGCATATGAACCGTAGTTCCGTTTCATCGATTGTATTAACATACGTGGTGAATTCGGATAAATCGGCAAACTCCCGTTGATGAAGTATTTGTAACAACGACTTCCATGTATTATTTTGTTCAACGAATTTGAGGTGGTCCAATAGTTCATCCGTTATAGAGTTTTTTATTTCATCCCAATATTTTTCTGGTCTTTCTAATGTCTGTAATAGTTTACTATTTGTAATTGCGGCAATACCTAAAGCGCTTTCCCAAAGAAGAGAATACGTTAATTGAACATGGTATGTCTCCCTTTTTCGACTAGTCAGTTGTAAAATATCCACTTCTCTACCTCCCACTATTATTTGGGATAGTATAACATTCATTCTGTATTTATGAAATTCTTTATTCGATGAATATTAAATAAAAAATTTACCCTATAGGAAAATAGTCCCCACCTATTCACTAGACAGAGACGTGTTATTAATTGTTTAGCTTTAGTAGGGGATCGGCATTTTCTCCCTAATCGTCTATGACCAAAAAGCTGACCTAAGTTTTTTTCGTGTAATCCATGTTGAGAAATCCCTCAAATAAATATTCCACATATTGAATTGGGTTGAATGGTCTCCAGAAGAATAAATTATCAATTTTAAGATTTCTTTAATATTTATATTATAAAGTATAAACATAATAGCCTTATTCTAATTGGCAGCGTAAAAAGTTCTATGAAAACTAGCTTAAAATAATACCTTACCGATTATTAGAGATAGAATCACAGCACCATCGCTCTTGACAAACACGAACACACTTTGCATTGGTACTGTCCTTTACCACCATTATTCGCAAAACATAAAAATTATAGGCACCATAACTTCACTATTCTTACAGCGAGCAACTGGTTTAAGCACTTTACCGTGTTCCACTTGATATTCAATGAGAAGCTTTTTTATAGTCTAGCTTTTCGAGGTTTTCAATAACAGGCATGTCGTCCCTTCAAACATACGATAAGGTTTATTGTAGGTTCATCAAATTGGGCTTTAGCAACCGATTTGCCAACTAGAATTCCTATTAATGCAAAAATTATTTTCTCTTGTAACTTGACATAATCAAGCAAATAGGAGAGAAATTGTGGTAACCTCAAATATCCTTAAAAATCAGGGGGTGTGAGTTTTTGAATTTAAATACTAGTAAATGAAGGTTTTTACAAGTTATTACTATAAAACTTTTGACAATACGTATATTATACGAGGAGGATAAGAATGACAAAAAACAAAACTTTGATAATCAGGACTTTATCACTCTTATTTTTAATTACTCTATTTATATCAAGTGACCCCACTCAAGCCCAAAATAATAATGTTATAAATTATTTCAAAGAACCGACTTCTAAAAATTTAACCAGAGCCGTTAAAGATGTAAAAGATAATGAGATTAAGGAAACAATAACTCTTGTAAAACTAGCTCAAGATAGTAGTGAAAAATTAAATTTTGTAATTCCTTTTAATCCGGAAAATGGAGAATATATTAAAATTAATAAAGGTGAAGAAGGAATCCAAGTAAACTCAGCTAATATATATAGCTCTAATGGAAACTCTATTGGCATAATTGCATTTGAAAATAAAGAAAATATAGATTTGTCCAAAGTAGATGGACATCTAGAAATACAAGTTAGTTCCCGCGAGAACACTATAGATGTAAGTTATTTAATAGCTTCTTATACCTACGAAGATTATTTTAATTCTAGTAATTGGATTGTAAGAGATAACATAACATCCTTAAGTATTAACCCTAAACCCTTACTATGGGATTCAGGAATCTTAGAGTGGACCTCTATTCGAAACGATAGTTGGGAAAAACTCCTGGATAAACATATTGATGATAGCAAATTTAGTAATCAAAATGGGATGAAAGATCAGTATTATTGTCATTTCGATTTTGCAAAGGGCAACAAAATTCCGTGGAATATAGAACCAAGTAGACCAGATGTCGGCTATATAAAAACTGTTTTGAAAGCATGCAACCCCTAATACAAAACAATAAACTGGTAAAAACGGATTTTAATACCCAATTTATTATTCAAACATTCAAACATTCAAACATTCTTATTATAAGGAGCTGTAGCCAGATACATGATATGCATTTGACTACAGCTTTTTTCTATAATTGGCTGTTCATCGTGAAATTAGTTATTTATTCATGGTAATAACAGGAAAAGATAACGGTTTTTAACCCTTAAATAAGCCTCCTTTTTCTGATTTCTTAGATGTTTTTCACGAATGATAGTACAGATTCAAGTGATCAGTTTGGATTTTCGTATGTATTTTATTGGAATTATAACCAAATGCCAGAATTAATAAATCATTTCGTACATTGCTTTTTCCTCGCGTATGAAACTTCTTCAGATAATAACTTTCTTCAGCACACCACAGTTCCTTCTACTTGAATGGAACGATTTATACGATACGTAAGCGTAAATAGTCCCCACCTATTCATTAGATGGGGGGGCGAGTGCAATCATTTATTTAGCTTTGCTAGGGACTCTGCATTTCTCTGGAATAGTTGATGATCAAGGCAATAGCTGATCTAAGTTTTCTCTATTCGTAATCAAAATCTCCACTATATCAATTTTTTTGCTGGAGAACCCACTTATCAAAGTCCAATGGAGTCAGCTCGTATTCTTGATAAATTCACTTCTTGCGTACCTAAATGGTGCAGTTTGACAATTTGTTCTTTCTTTTGAGAATGTCCCTCTTTTTCTTTTGGAAATTATTATTTTTCCTCTGATTTATTATTAAATCCAGTCTTTATAAATTTAATAAATCTGTCCAACTAAGTGTAACCTATCCAATCGAGGAATAAATTATCAATTTTAAGATTCCTTTAATATTTATATTATAAAGTATAACATAACAATCTTATTCAAATTAAAGGGGGATTTTTATGTTATTTATGGAAAAATTATTTATAACAATAACAATTATTACGTTTGTATTATCCGTTTCGTTGTTTATTATAGAAATTGTAAAAAATGGTTTTAAGCTAAGTAATTTTAAATTAGCTGCAACTCTCTTTTTTATTTACATTATAAGTATGGTTGGTTTTTTAATTATACGTAACTAGGGGGGAAATTCATGATACTTATAAAAGATGTTTCTTATCATGTTGATGGGAAATCCATTTTAAAAAAAGTAAATCTAAAATTGAATAAGGGGAAAGTGTATGGAATACTAGGACCCAACGGAGCAGGAAAAACAACGTTGTTTAAAGCACTGTTAGGTGCAATAAAGTATGAGGGGAAGGTAATTAATGATGATAGTAATACATTAATTGGGAAACTAATAGAATATCCAGCTTTTTACCCTAACCTAAGTTGTTTTGAAAATTTAAAATTACATGCATCTTATGCTCAATTAGATGACTATCAAGATATTGACAGCTTATTAAAGCTTGTAGGAATATTCAATGCTAAAAATAAAAAGTTTAAAAGTCTATCTATGGGGATGAAACAAAGATTGGGTGTTGCAAAAGCCCTAATGGGAAATCCAAATATTTTATTATTAGATGAACCCACTAATGGTTTAGACCCTATGGGAATTAAGGAAATGCGAAATCTAATAGAAAAAGAAATAAGAAGCAAAGATAGAATTGTTATGATATCCAGTCATAATTTAAATGAGATTTCCCATATAACAGATACTCTCATTTTTATAAACAACGGAAAAATAATATTAGAAATAGAAAATGAAGATAATGTTTATATTATTGGGAAACTTAAAGAAATTTCAAGTGAGCAACAGGAGGAGATAACTTTATTAAAAAACGATAAGAATGAAAATATAGCTATTTTAAGCAAAAAAAAATTTGAAGAAATGAGTCAAAATAAGACTATTTTAATTGAAGAAATTCAATATGTAGATTTAGAAAAGCTATATATTGAATTAATGTCGCTAGCCGTAACAGAGGTGAAAACGATATGATTCAGCTAATTAAAAATGAATTAATTAAAATAAGAAGTGAAAAATATATTAAATTTATTTTTATCTTAAATCTCATTCCTTTAGTATTAAATTTTGCGAATTTTACTTTAAACAAAAGAAATATGAATTTAGATAGTGGCTTTTACTTCACATTCTATAATCAATATTTTATGTTGCTTCCTATTATTACCAGTATTATCATTTCATCTATATTTTATATAGAATACAAAAATAATACTTATTTAGATTGGATAACATACAATATTTCGAGAATACAATTATTTTTTTCAAAATTGTTTGTATCGCTACTCATTATGTTAGTAATTTTTCTGTGTAATCTAGTAATTCTTTTGGTCTTTTATGGTGTAATAGATGGAGATTTTTCTAATCTATACAAAATAGTTTTATCTTTCACTACGTTACATTTAATTGTTGTCATTAGCGTTTCTCTAATCTTTTCTGTAATCATCCAACTTACAAGAAACATTGTAATAAGTATTTCCATTGGAATAGGAAGTTCCCTTATTTCTATGGTCTTAATGGCGGCCCCATTTTCATACATGATACCAATTACTTTCGGATATAGAGCTGGTTTATACTTTGTCGATAATGAATTTTATTATGAAGATCCTTTATTTTCTACCTTTGTGGGAAATGGATTAACCGGGTTACTAACATTATTTATGTTACTACTGAGTTTAAAATTAATAAATAAGAAAACCATTTGACTTTCTACGTAAGCGTAAAATAGCTCCTCTATGTAAGAAAATGGGCTATTTTACGCTTATAACTATACGCACATCACCAAGCTCATTTAAAATTAATTTAATTTAAATCAGTAACCTTTATGGTTCTCTCAGTAAAATCAACTTTTTTATTTACTCCTGGAATATAACTATGCCTATGAGTAATAAAAATAATTGTTTTATCTAACTGGAACAAATTATCTATTATAGTTTGTTCAGTTACCTCGTCCAAATTACTAGTCCCCTCATCAATTAGCAACAAATCAGAAGTACTTGATATGGCTCTTGCAATAGATAACCTTTGTTTTTGCCCCCCTGACAAGTTTGTACCATTTTCTCCAAGTAAGGTGTCGAACCCCATAGGAAAGTTCATAACATCATCATATATACAGGCTATTTTACTGCTATTTATAATAACTTCCTCATCTAATGCCTCATTAAAAAAACTAATATTTTCCTTAACTGTACCAGAAAGCAATGAAACATCTTGGGTGACCATCCCTATATTCTCTCTATAACTGCTAATATCGTATTCATCTAACTTATTTCCATTAATTAGAATTTCTCCTTTTGTTGGAAAATGAAGAGAGGCAATTATTTTTAATAATGTGGTTTTACCTTTACCGCTGCTTCCATTTATTAGGATTTTATCACCATAATTAATTTGAAGGTTTATATTCTCTAAAACATTTCTTTCTCCATAACCAAATGAGATATTCTTTAATTCTATGACCCCTTTTAAATTACTTAATTTTTTACTTCTATTTAATAATTCGCTCTCATCGTCTTCCAAAAGGATCTTATTAATTCTATTGAAAATTTCTTCAACATATTTAAAAGATTGTATACTATTAAATATAGATGAAAAAGGAGTTAAAAATCTTACAGCAATTGTGGAAAAAGCTATAGTTTCTCCTGTACTAAGACCCACAAAATCTACTTGAAAAACTCCCAAATAAATTATGAGTAATGGCAGAGCTACAGAAATTGTATAAGATGTTCCGCCTAATATTGCAGAAGTAATCATTTTTCTCTTATAGTTTGCTAGTTGCTCATAAAAAGGGTTAATAGTCCTATTATAAATTACTTTATTATTTCCTAAAGTCTTTATATAATCTATGGATTGGAGAACTGATAGGAAGTTTGTTTGAAATAGAGTTTGATTAGCCACCTCTTGATTTGTGTATAGAGTTATTCTAGGTATAACCAGTTTGGTTACCATCAATTGAATAATAACAGCTATAAAAACGATACTCGTAAGAATCGGCGAATAATATAACATAGTAATTGAAAAAATAAATATCAATGCTACGTCTAACAGTAAGCTCGTCATAACATTTGAAAGAATTTCTCTTATTACAGTTATATTATTAATTCGTGTTGATAAATCTCCTGAAGTATTTTTTTCAAAAAAACCAAAAGGTAATTTGAAAATTTTCTTTATCGTTCCATCTGTCAGGTAATTATTAATTCTAATCTGTAAGTTAACTACAAAAAAAGTCCTTGCAATATGTAAAAAAAAGACACTTAAACCCACTATCACTATTAATATTAACAAAGTGTTAGATAATAAACTATTGTGTAAAGCTCCATTATAATCTACTACATATTGAGTAAGTAGAGGTAATATTAAATTTAAAATTTGGAATAACACAGATAAAAATATAATAGCAATAATATTTTTTTTATAAGGTGTTACTATCTTTATAAGATCCTTTAAATAGCTTGTTTTTTTTAAGAAGATATTTTTATTTCTATCTTTCTTATAAATAAAAAAAACTACATTTGAAAAATTTTTGTAAAAATCCTTTTCACTAAAACTTTTTTCTCCAGTACCTGGATCAATAATATAAAAAGTACCGTTTTTTATTTTTCTAAGAATTACATAATGATTATTTTTCCAATATAACATTAATGGTTGTTTAATTTTACCTTTAATAACAAAATCCTCAATATCAGAGACCTGAAAAGCATAAAAATCTGCTTTATGCTTTTCAGTAATTATTTTAAGTTGTTGAGCTGAAATACCGTCTCGGCCAACATTATAACTATAATTAAACATATTAGTATTTACTTTACTATCTTTCCAGCTAAAAAGCATTGATAAACAAGCTAGACCACATTCGTATTGATGATTTTGTAATATAATTGGAATTTTAAAATTATACATGTTAATTACCTTTCTTACAATTCTAATTTTAATATATTAGGTAAATGAGGATTTGTAATATATAAAAGACCATAAGCAATTCCAGCTAAACCTATCATTAAATCTGGGGTCTGTATATTATTAATACCTAAACCACTTTTTATATCATTAACTTCTTTATTTTTTATAATATTATAGATAATATTTATTGGAATTGCATACTTTTCTTGCTGCTCATAGACAGTATAAAAGTCTTTTAAAATCATAGCTGTTCCTAAATCCCCGTGGCACAGACATTGAGTTCTTGAAAATCCATTTTTTAAAATTTCACTTTTTATCTTTTGGTTATCTTCAAATTCTCTTTTTTTTGAGGATATTCTATTTAAAAGAATTCCCGGGGAGCCATGACACCATGCATAAGGCGTATCTTCGTAATCATGAGATCCTCCAAGCCATTTATTTCCTAATCGCAATTTTTCTTCAAATTCATTTGCTTGCTTTATAATCTCTTTAACCTTAACATCATTCGAATTTATATCTTCAACGTATTTATTTAAAGAATAACAAATACCTGAGTTCCCGTGAGCAAATCCTGTTAAGTATTGATCAGATATACATTTCCAACTTACTGTTCCATCTACTTGGTGCTCAGCATTATTAATTAATGTATCTTTACAAATTTCTATCAAATTCTTTATTCTATAATCCTTTGTTAAATTATACAGATTGATTAACACTAGCATAACACCAGATGAACCGCTTATAATATCATTTGTTTTGTCTTTTTTAATATTTTCCTTAATACCCAAACTTATTTCAATAGCCTTTTCCTTATACTTGTTTACTTTTGTAGTTTTGTAAAAATAAACAAGTATATATATTAATGAAGAAATACCATCAAATGCTCCAATGGGATATTTATAAGGTAATCCATAGGCTGCCAATATATCATCAATTATCTGCTGAGCCTTATCAATGTATTTCTTGTTTTTTGTTACAGAATACTTTGATATATATAAAAAAGCCATCCCTGATAATCCATCATATAACTTTCCATCCATAACTAAAAGGTTCGATTTCCTTGTTCCTATATCCCCTCTTACTACTGAAGTGTACCAACTAAATGTATTATTAAATTTAGTTTGTTGTTTACTAATTTCTTCTTCTATATGAAATGCAAAGTTATATAGATAGTTTTCCTTGTCAATAATATTATTAAGAGATAAATTGGAAAAATCTTTTACAAATTGCTTATTCTTTTTTTCTGTTAATTCTTTCTCATCATCAACTAGCGAGTTAGAAATTAACTCTAATTGAAATGAAAGGTCTTCCTCAGATAGATTTTCTATTTTTTTAACAGCAAAATCAAGAGGAGTATTTTTAAAAAAATTTTTTAGGACACAACTATTATGTATTATTTCTTTGCTTGATAAACGATATTTAAAATAGGGTATATCCCCTTCTGCTAAGTCAGCAGCTTCTAACTTCGATAAATTATCGCCTTCCTCAATAAACGGTTTAATTAATAGTAGATCTCTTACTGCCCTGTTTTCCAAAAAAACTGGATGATGACTTATATTTAAAATATTTGCATAATAAATTGTTGGCTTATTTATGTATCTTAATTCTATTTCATCTTGCATCTTTTTAATAGTATTAACAATATGTTGTTTATGTTCACTAATATATTTATATCCTATTGTGAAACCTTCTTTTAGAGGTTCTATATATTCTAATTCATTAACATGTTGATTTTTATACTTCGGATGATTTTGTGAAGCTTGCAAGGTTTTATGCTCTGAAATTACTTTAACATTAGATGTTCTCTCATTTTTTATAGTTGGAACTTTTATAAAAGTCTGAGTATCTCCGCGCCTTCCTATTCCACTTATGTCAGATTTTTCATTTCCAAAAACAAAGGGCAGCACTCCTGTTGATTTTACAGAATGAGCCAATCTGTGCCGATTAATATCAGTTGCGTTTTGAAATTCATCTAATGAGCTTTTTACGTTAAATAAGCTTTCCAAATCAATAAGGACTGGACATTTACCATTAGCTATCAAATTCTCCGAATGAAAGTCTACTGCATTAAACACATATAGAAAGGATAGATGTATACCTAGCTCTGAGTAAAAGTGAGATATATCTTTTTGATTTTCAATCTCATAATAATCAATAGATTCCGACCAAAAATAGTCAAACTTATAAATATTTTTTGGGTACTTAAGAGAGTAATAATTCGAAAATTGATTGAAATGTTTTAACATTTCCTCATAAAATAAATCAATTTTTCCATTTCTTGGTTTGTAATATATTTTTTTGCCATTTAATTCAAAAGACACAACACTTTTCCCTTTATTATGTGTATCTCCTTTGTTTATTGTAATTTTTGATAAAAACACATTTTCTTGGCTTTCTTTAACGTTATAATAGTCTATTATTTCTTCTATATCATTGATAAGGTTACGTAAAAATTCATCTATATAATTTGATATTAATGTTACTTTATGTTTCATAATTGAAGTTAAACTATCATTTTCTTTTAGAATTCTTATAAATTTATTTTGTTTTGATAGGTAGTCCTCAATATATTCATTATATTGTTCTTCTTCATTATCACTTTTGAAGTCCTTTAAAATTCTTTTTTTATTAATATCGTAAATTAATGTCCTATGAGCAACAGACATTAGTAAATGTGAGATCTGCTCTGTTAAATTTTTTTCTTCATCACAAAAATCAAAGTCAACAAATTCTTTAAGTACATTGAATTTCTTAGTGAAATCGGGTCGATATAGTTCCACAAATAAATCAGTAAAAAGGAGGAGATTTTTATTATTTTCCTGAGATTCTATCTTTCTTAGCTTTAAATTATTACAATCAAACTTATCATAGTCATTATTTGGAAGATTAGATATTATGGATCTATTTTTAGAGTAATAATGTTTATATAAATATTGTAAATTAGAAATATTTAATTCCTTAAGTGCATTTTTCATGTTATTTACCGAAATACCTTTATATAAGTTATCTATAAAATAATTTAACTTTTCCATTAAAATCCCCCTTTACTTATCATTTATATTTAAGTGGTGATGGGGAGACCCCCACCACCACTATTCTTAACACCAACAGGTATGTGTCGGACAGATAGAGCATTCCCAAGTTACGGTACACCACTTTCCGTCATTACCTTGAGATATCCCCATAGGTTCCGCTGCACCACCAGAAATATTCTCTAAAGAGGCTTCTTCTAGTTCACTCAGGAAATCACCAGCAGTATTGTACAATTGTAAATCTTTTTCTTTCATAGATTAACCTCCTCTCAATTATTTGAATTTTTGTTTTTTTATGTTATTATAAAAATGCGAATAATATGTTATGAGGAAATAATACAATAATTTATTCGTTTTTGCAAATTTTGTTTTATTTCCCAATTAAAGAGAAGGGAGGGTTTTTAAATGGAAAATAAAGTAACGGCTTACAAAAAAATAAGTGTTAATGATTTAAAAGAAATTTCAGGTGGATCAAGTGAACCACAAGGAACTCCTGCTACAATCATTCCGGTTTCTCTAGCAATTTGTCCAACAACTAAATGTGCATCCGTTGTCAAACCTTGTAATGACTAACATACAATATTCAATAATAGATCGCCCCCTATTCAGGGGGCATCTATTATTTTTTTAGGAGGATTCAATTTATGAGTAACATTATTAGTATAAGAATTTATGAACAGCTTTTTTCTGAAAAGATAGATAGATACATCGAAGAAACAGAAAAAAAATTCAGTCATATACTATTAAGTAATTTTAGTAAAGATACAAAAGATATGGTCGTAGAAAAAATCGAAGTCCTAAGTGGTAAATTTATGCTCGAAGATTTTCACGAAAATTTCAAAAACAAAAAAGAAAATAATGAATGCAAAGATGCCAAAATCAATGATTACGTAAATAAATTAGACATACAATCAGATAAATTTAAAAACTTAAGATGTATCCTAGATAATAACATTACAAACCTTATGGAATTTTACAATAATATACTGAAAAATTATTGTAATAATAGAGAAGATATATTTCCTAATCAAGATGTTAAAATAAACTACATTGCTGTTGACAAGGGAGATACTCACAATAATGGAAAAACCGTAGTAGTATTGTTTTTAAATAACGGTACAAAACTTGTTTATAAACCAAGAAACCTAGAAAGCGATATCTTTTATTATAAACTATTAAAAAAATTTAATTATGATAATAACAGTAAGTTAAAAACACCTAAAATATTTAATTATAATTCCCATGCGTGGCAAGAGTTTATAGATTATACAAATTGTAATACCACCAAAGAAATTGAATCGTATTATTATCATTTGGGAATTCATATTTTCTACACATATATGTTAAGATCCAATGACATTCATTATGAAAACATAATAAGTACTTCTAATAATCCCGTTATTATTGACCTAGAAACGATTATGCAAGGTACTATCAACTTCGATCATAATCACGTAATAAAAAATAATCCCTTCTTTTTAAACGATAGCATCTTGCAAAGTTTGTTGTTTGACTACGCTACTTCTTTTAATGGAGAAGGTATAACATTTTTAGGCGGTACTACAAATCAAACATTAGCACCTAAAACCGAAGAAATTCTAGTTGATAAAAACACGGATACTATGCGTTATGTTTATAAAGAATATTTTACAAATAAAAGCATAAATATACCCAAATATAAAGAGAAATTTATGGAAATTTATTCTTTCAAAGAAGAAGTTTTGAGAGGATTTAATACAGCATATTTGTATACAGTTAAAAATAAACAAGAATTCAAAGAAATACTGTCCATTTATCCAACTTTTAATGTAAGATATGTTCTTAAGCCAACATATACCTATGCTACATATATAGAATTTTTAAAACAAAGCCATTCAAAAAGTAGCACTGAACTTTACAGTATACTTCAGAATTCAAATGTTCATTATAAATCCAAAGATATTATAACTAATTTAGAATATAAAAGCCTTTTAAACTATGATATACCTTACTTTACTGTAAATATAGATGAAAAAAGCATTAAAAGTCCAACTTCTAATGAGAAAGTAGTTTTGGATTTTTTTGATAAAACACCTAGAGAAGAGACTTCATTAAGAATAAATAAATTATCACTTATGGACTTGAAAGAGCAGTCCAATTTATTAGATTTAGCCATAGATGCATATAAAGAGAATAGTTTAAATAAAGTTGAGGTTCATTCACTTAAAAAGCTGCCTGATAAAAAAGATATTAACCATGAAATCAAAAAAATAGTTTCAAATACGGATAATTTTTCATTACTATTTAGCCTTCGCCATAATAGTAATGGGGAAGCAATTATTAGCCCTATTAGCTACAATTTATATGACGGTTTAGGAGGCATAGCGTTATTACTTAATTATTGGATAGTAAAAAATAAGAAAGATTATTTATACAGCTTAAAGGAAATAAATAAATCTATTGAAAATCTATATAAAATAGATAAAACCAAGAATTTTTCAATTTACCATGGAAAATTTTCCTATTTTAAGTATATATATATTCTTAATGAAATTTCTGAAGAAGATCTAATAAACGAAAATGTCAAAAATTTGTTAGAACTAATAAAGGAATATAATACACATATAGCTAATAGCTGGTACCCCATAGATTATATAAGCGGTCTGACTGGGATTATATCACTATTAATTGACTATTATACTTCTACCGGGCATAAAGAAATATTATATGCAATAGAAGATTTTAAAGATTTATTACTATCCAAATCTAAAGTGTCTAATGATGAGATATTTTGGAATCAGGATGCTAAAGATTTGAAAATGAATCCAGGCTTAGCTCATGGCACTTCAGGTATAGCATTAACTTTAGCAAAATATGTCCACTTCATTCATAAAGATGAACAAATTATTAATACAGTAGAAAAAATTTTAATTTATGAAGATAAAGCTTTAAGTTTTAAAGAATCCACTATTTGGTGTAACGGTCTCTCTGGCATATTACTAGCAAGAATGTTAATTCAACACTATATTCCATCTCTTAAAATAACCTACATGGAAGAACTAACAGAAATCCTCTGTCAAGACGTATCTAATTTAAATAACAGAAAAAGCGTATGTCATGGCATACATGGAAACATGCTAGTGTTAAAGGCCATAGAATTTCTTAGAGAAAATTCTTTTCCTGATATTGAACAGTGGAACAAAGGATTGCGTATACATACAATGAGCTATTCTTGGGATTCTGGCTTTTCATATCCAAATAGTAATACAGGTTTCTTTCTTGGAAAAAGTGGACAATTATTTGACATTATTCTAAATGTAAAGGATTACAAATTAGCTTTATATATTATGAGTTAAGGTTATTCTAGTACCAAACTTATCACTATTTATTGAGATTCCAAGTTCTAATAAACTGGGAATCTCCTTAATTATGGTTAGCCCTTTGCCATTAGAAAGATCTTTCTCTGGATAATCAAACCCTATACCATTATCTACAATAATCAAACGCTCGTATTTTTTCTCCTTTATCGCTTTTATTTCTACAGCACTCGCTTTTGAATGGTAAAGAACATTTTGTAATATATTATCAAACAATCTTTCAAACCATATTTTATCTAAAACCCAAATAATACTTGAATCAATATTCATATTACACTGTATTTGCTTATGATTGAAGGCATTGTTCCATTTCTGTAAAATCTGATGTAAAAAATCAGTTAAAACGACAGGCTCTTTTTTAATAATTATAGAATCAGAATTCAAATAATTTTTATGATAAATCCTATCACTAAGTGTTGAGATAATATTTACATTTTTGGTTATTTCTTCTATTGCTTTATTTATATTTTTGCCTGTCTGAATATAGTATAAGTTAATATTAATAATTGAAAGGGGCGTCTTAATATCATGAGAAAGCTGATCTAAGTATTTTTTTCTTATTTCTTCTGATTCATTATACTTTTTTTGATTGTATTGTAATTTTTCTATTAATATATTAATTGACTCACTTAAATATCTAATTTCATCAAATTTTAAACTTGAAATGGAAACAAAGTCTGAAATATCTTGCTCTTCAGCTATATCTCGTATTAGTTTTGAAAGATTAGTAATTTCAAGCGATATATTTTTAAGAGTCTTGGAAAGGAAATATACGTATAATAAAATCAATATAAAAAAAAGAGAAAATATATATATATAGTTCTCATCAGATTTAAAAGGCGTATCCGTACCGCTCATAAAATTGTACAATACATGTATTCCATATACCGTGTAGTTAGAAACTATAAAAGCAAAAGGGAAAAACAAAATAGAAATTAATGTTATTAAATATACTTTTTTGTAAAACATATTTACTCCTTAATGAGTTGACATTTTATAACCATATCCGTAAATTGTATGAATAATGTCCCCATTGATATCTACTTTATTTCTTAAATTATTTATATAAACATTTAGAGAATTTGCTTTATCATTATAATCAATCCCCCAAATATGTTCAATGATCTGTTCTTTAGATAAACAAAGACCTATATTATTATATAAATAAAAAAAAAGCTTTTTTTCTGTGTTGCTTAACTTAATCTCTTTCCTTTTTTTACTATCCAAAACGCTTTGTATAGATTTATTAACCAGCAGACCGTTTAAATAATAATATTCACTATATTTATTACTCAATAAATTCTCTAATCGAGCTATAAGTTCTAAAGGCTCAAATGGTTTAGGTATAAATTCCTCCCCTAATTCCAATCCTCTAATTTTATCCTCTAATTGGCTGTGAGCGGTTAAAAACACTACTGGTTTTTGAGGAAATAACAATTTTATCTTTTTACAAATTTCATATCCATTGTCAAAAGGAATTTCAATATCTAATAAAAAAATGTCTATATGTTCTAATTTGGAGTAAGTAAATCGGTTATCGGTTTGAATAAAAACATTAGCAAAATACTCACTTAAAAATTCACGCAGAAATTCAGATATGTATTTATCGTCTTCTAGTACAAAAATATTTAATGCTTTCGTTATATTTTTCATAAGCCTAATCTTCCTCCGTAAACTTATTTCTTTTAATTAAAAAAATCGTATGTACAGAGAGGTTACACTAGGTGAAGCATCAAAGTAACCCATCATATAAAGAGAAATTAAACAAATATCTTTACGCGGAGAAGTTGACATGATACTTTATTTCAAAGTATTTTAAAACCTGAAAAACCCTGAATTTTATATAATTAAATTATTGAGAAAATAAAACGTTTTCATTAATATAATAGCAAATAATAACAGAGATAATCAACTGCCAAAACATTAAAAGCCGTATTTAATGAATAGGGAATCGTAGGCGTTTTCTTCCACTAGCTGTTGTTCCTTGTCTTCTAATAAAGAGCCTAACTCTGCAACACTTCTGCTTTTTCGAATTTCCTGGATGCTTATAATTTCCACATCTATTTCTCAATAAAATAATAAAGATGCTCTTATACAATCATTAAAAGAAAGAGAAAGAAATTAACAGGAGAAAAAGCAACTAAAAAGAACTAGTGAAATTGGCTTGAGAAAGAGTGAAGATCACTAGCATTGCATAAATATGGTTTGAAAATTCAGTAAACATCTTTGCAGGATTTTTTGCCAAAAAGACAAAGGCTAAACAAAGGTGGTCTGTCCATTTAGAAAAATTATACAATTAAACTATTAGCAACAACGACACTGTATGTATTTACGGAATAGATCTATCGTCAAATCTGCGAATCCAGATGTACGCAGGTTTCCACAGCGCTTTATTTAACCAGCGGCTAATTCGGAGTAAGGACTTCTTACTCCTCATCTCTAACTGGATAAGTACATGTAAACAGTAAGCAATAAGTGCAAGGAAAATTTGATTTTGAATGGCAGTTTCGCTCATGCCATAAAAGTGTTTGATCTCTACATGCTGTTTGAGCCACTTGAAAAATAGCTCAATGGTCCATCGTTGACGGTAAATTTCACTAATCTCTTCGGAGTCTAGATCGAAACGGTTAGTAATTAATCGTAGAATGTTTCCCTTTGTATCCACTACTTCAAGTAGGCGGAATACATTCTCTGTACGATTTTGCGTCGAACCGATGTAAACCATCTTGTCGGATAAAACCGTAGAATCTTTAGGTATAGAAAATGATTCTACTTCACGAGTGATGGCGTTTTTCTTCAGTCTTGATACGAAAAAATAGCCTTCATCTGTCATTCGATCAAATCGTTCATAATCAACGTATCCACGGTCAAACACATACATGGCTTCTTTGTCGTCTACGAGAACTTCCAGTTGATTTCTGTCATGTTCTTTGGCTGTTGTAATCACTGCTTTTTCAGGATAGACGGTGTCTTTATTCATAAATACAAGTCGTAAATGTAGCTTAACTCCTGCTTTTGTTTTACGGAACTTTGCCCACTTATGATTCGTTAAGTTTAATGGAAGCGTGCTAGAATCAATGATTTTCAATGGCATGTATTTCCCGTTTTTAAATTGGATGCCTTTTATTTTGTAAACAAGGTCCAAGAATAAATGGGAAAGGATCATTGGATTCATTTCATTATTCTTCCTTGATAGCTGAGATGTACTAATTGATTCAAACCCCAGTGCTTTTTGAAGTCCATCATCTATTAGGGCATCGCTCATTTCTTCCAAGCTCTCGAAGCCTTGCAGTTGGGCAAGTAACATGAGCTTTATATACGCTGCAGTTGTTAGTTTTTTTGTGTAGTAATCTTGTTTATTTTCTTCTACTTGTTCAAATAGTTTTTTCGTATTTATAGGTGAAACCCATTTACCAAATGATGATTTTAGTGTATTCTTGTCCATACGGATTATCCTTTACTTTTGGATTTGGACAGGAACCACCTGTACTTCCATTGTAAAGGATTTTTTTGTATCATGAACACGTAATTATTGAACATTTTCAGTATTTTGAATCATCAGGTTTAATTAATGCAATGCTAGTGAGTGAAGATATAAGAATTGAAAACGTCGTAATCTATTCTTTCAACAAAAGGATATTTAAATGAGTAAAGAAATAAGGGTCGATAAATATGAATTATGACTTTGTATTAAAAAATAGCATTTTTAATTATATTTAATTCTAGATATAATTATTTTAGACAGAAAGCTGGGAAGGTTTCGAGAGGATGACTGCTAATGGGGATTAACTTTCATAACCAAAGAAATCGTATTACTTATACAACACGGAGAGCTGACAATTCATGGATTAGAACAATAAACAAACTTATATCCATCAGAGAGATTTCAAAGGCTGCAGATATTGGATGCGGTGGAGGAATTTATTCTAAGGCAATGGCGGACATTGGTATAAGCTCTGTCACTGGTGTAGATTTTTCCAAGGCCATGCTTGAAGGGGCTAGAGAAAATTGTAAGGAATACAATAATATTTCATTTCAGTATGGCAATGCTTTAGAAACAGGTTTAGATACTAACAGCTTTGACTTCGTTCTTGAAAGAGCACTCATACATCATATTAAAGACTTGCAAAGTTGTTTTAAAGAAGCTTACAGGGTTCTGAAAGATAACGGTTTTTATATTATTCAAGATCGCACCCCTGAAGATTGTTTGCTTGAAGGTAATGATAACCATATTAGAGGATATTTCTTTGAATGCTTTCCAAAACTAACCAAAAAGGAAATTAATCGTAGGCACAACAGCCAAGTTGTAATTAGTATGTTAAAGGCAACAGGTTTTAAGGATATCAAGCAAGTGAAGTTCTGGGAAATAAGAAAAATGCATGAAAATTAGAACAGGAAGAAGCATTTTACATGAACTAAACAACAAAGAATTGAAGTATTTAACAAAATATATTAATACGTTAATAACAACAGATAAAAGCATCGTTGAAAAAGATAGATGGGCAGTTTGGAGGGCATTGAAATAGTCAGTAGATTAATTTGTGGAAAAGGTATGACCGTATTTGACGAAATAAACGCACAACATTGCATCGGCCCTTTCGACGAGTCAGGGTCAGGGCCAATGCTGCTTGTATGAAAAGCTTATATAATGCTTTTCAGAGTAAATCCTGTAAAAACTAGCTGAATCATTATCCTATCCATTTATTCCGCTTCTTCTAAGATAAACTTCACGGACTCTTTTAGACAATCGTCTGCTTGGACATAGTCACCGACCTTATCCATAAATGCGTGAATCATTCCGTTATAGCGTAGGCAATACACATCTGCGCCTGCTTGTTTTGCTTTTTCATAAAACGCGTCTCCTTGAAGGCGTAGTGCGTCATATTCCCCAGCAATATATAAAGTTCGTGGCATGTTTTTTAGTAAATTTCCCTCCACATTATACGGTGAAATCATCCAGCTTTCTGCATCCGCACCTTGAATATACCATTGATCAATAAAATGAAAGAAATGCATAAATCCTTTTATATGCTTATGCACCAAGTCTTTATGTTCATGTGCATGAATTGCAGATAAGTCATAAAAACGATTTAATAACGCTTCATTTTTCCCTTGATATACAACGGGATATATGGAAACGGCATAGTTAATATAGTTCGTACCATATAATCGATCTAATAAGGAAACGACATACGTTAAATTTCCCCCAGCTGAATCGCCCATGACGTTGATATGATTTGCATTTACTTTTAATTCCTCGTGGTGATGATGAATATAAACGACTGATTGATGTGCGTTTATAACAGCTTCTGGGTAGGGGTGTTCTGGTGCTAAGCCATATTCTACAGAGAAAACACGTACCTCCGCCAAATCTGCTAACCGTCTACATGGTAAATCAACATTATTTAAAGAACCACCAAAAAAACCTCCCCCATGATAGAAAATGATGGCTGGTAATACGTCATTTGCTATATCTTTTTTTACATATGTTCGAACAGGGATACCCGCAAATTCCGTGTCTTCTATCATTAATTCATTTGTAGTAATATCTTTGGCGTTGGACCATCCGATTCCAGCACGCATCATCTCGACTGTAGGTTCACTCGTTTTTTCTTCTGAAGACGATTCCTCTCCAGTCATACTTAGCTCTTCAAGCGTACGTGGGTCGATATGACCTGACTCGTCTTTTCCCGGCACAGGCTTTACTTGCATTCGCGTATCATCTGTGTTCACAGTCTTCATTAGCTGATCTGTGGTTACATTCATGATAATCTTCCTTTCAAATAAATGGATTTGTTACTAAGAAACCGCTTTAATGAATGGAGTAATTGTTTTAAATAAGTATTTATGTTTAGGAATTAGGTTTTGCTCAAATTTCCATTACACCTCATTATTTACGCAATATTTTCTCCATCGCTTTTCCCTTGGCTAATTCATCAATCAGTTTATCCAAATAGCGAATTTCCTGCATCGTCGGTTCTTCAATGTCCTCCACTCGAACGCCACAAATAACTCCTTTAATGAAAACTCGTGAAGGATTTAATTGCGGAGCTTGCGCAAAAAAGGTCTCAAAATCAGTCTGTTTTTCCAGTTGTGCCTCTAACTCTTCTTGGTTATATCCTGTTAACCACCGAATGACCTCATCAACTTCTGCTTTACTACGTCCTTTTTTCTCTGCTTTCGTTACATAATGCGGATAAACACTGGCGAAACGCATCGTATAAATCTTATGTTTCGTCATCATCATACACGCCCTTATTTTTATATTTGCCTCATTTTAACACGAAAAATAGTCAAAAATCACCTAACACAGTAATCGTTACCCTCATTCTTGAACAATCCATAGAGCAAACCTATTCGACACTTTGATAGTATTCAATAACAGACTTAGCAAGCGCTACGATTTTATTTGGAAGGTCCTTTGGCGAAATCACCTTCAGTTTATTTCCAAACCCTAATAGAAATTCAATCGCCTCTTGCTCATCATGAAAACGTACAGTCGCTGCTATCTGTTGACCATCACGTTGATGCTCAGTTTCTATAACTTGAACAAACTTACCTGTAAACTGAAGCCGCTTCATTATTTCTGGGTCTACTTTTACTTGCACATCATACTTAGGTAGGTTTTGAATAAAATCTGTTTTTGACTGTTCCCAATATGCCGCTAAGTTAAAATCCTGTGGTCTATCAAAAGCTTCCTCTTCCACCTTCGCATGGTGTATGCGTGAAATCCTATAATTACGTAGCTCTCCATTTCTTAATGCGACTAGATACCAGTTACTCCCTTTCGCCACCAACCCTAATGGCTCAACTAATCTTTCTTTTCGTTCACCATTAGCTTGTTCATAATGCATGCGTAACTTTTTACTTTCCCAAACAGCTTGTTGAACAATTTTAAGAGCGCCCACTTTTCCCTCGGATTGTCGCCAAGTGCTCGCATCGATGTGAATTCTTTCCCACATGGTTTGCGCTTCGTTACGATACGTATTTGGTATGGCTGCAAATAATTTTTCCCTCGTATCTAATGCTTGGCTATTTAACCCTAAATCCTCAAGTAATTTTCCTGAAGGGAAGAGAAATAGGGATTTCATGTCATCTATATGTAAGCCACTTAAGGTACTGCGAAAGTTATCTAACAGACGCCATCCTCCCTCCTTCCCCTTTTCCGATACAACAGGAATCCCCGCAGTACTTAATGCGTCCATATCTCTTAGAATCGTTCTAACGGAAACTTCTAATTCACTAGCTAAATCCCTCGCCGTCATTTTCCCTCTATTTTGCAACAAAATCATAATCGTCATTAATCGATCTGCTCGCATGACATCAGTCCCTTAGGTTAAAAAACAATTTATAATATAAATATGACAAAAGATGTCATACTTAAAGTATATACTTAATCTACAGCTACGGAAAGGAGAATGAATGTGAAGCAGCATCGAAATGTCGTATTATTTATCGCCGCAAGCTTAGATGGATACATTGCCACGAAAGACGATTCTCTGGAGTGGTTATTTCAAGTAGATGGTGAAGGAGATAACGGATTTGCGGCGTTTTATGAAACCGTTGATACCGTTTTAATGGGGAAAAGAACCTATGATTGGATTATGGAACAAGGCATGCAAGAATTTCCGTATAAGAATAAGCAAAGCTATGTATTTACGAGGTCTTCTGTTACGGATATGGACAACGTGAAGTTTGTGTCTGACGATGTGTCTGATTTTATTCAGCACTTAAAACACGGAGAAGGAAAAGACGTTTGGATTGTGGGTGGAGGAGAATTATTGCATACTTTTCTACAAGAAAAACTGCTAGACGAACTTATCCTAACCGTTGCCCCAACTATTTTAGGTAATGGAATTCCATTATTTAAAAAAGGCGATTACCAATTAGATCTTTTCTTGAAAAAAACGAAGCGATTTAATCAATTTGTTGAATTGCATTATGAAGTGAAAAGGTGAATAGAATTAGAAAAAGGGATGATGTAAGGCAACAGCTCTTCTATTAGAGCTGTTTTTTCTTGGCGTGCCTTTAAAACCAATGCCACTGAAAAGGATATATCCATTTTTTTCAATGTAATGATCCACCCAATGAATAACCTCCTCCACAGTAAAAAAGTGAATGAGTAATCCAAGTCTATAAACTTCAGCAATTAATTTTTGATCCATTGCAACACCTACTTATATATAATTTTGCACACATACAGTAATAAGTTACCATGCATCCATTGCGTCTTTTCTATTTCATTCCCTACGTTTCATGATTAGAAGTAAGGAAATAATTAGTGTGACTATAGGAAAAATAATATTCCAGCTAGATAAATTAGCTCCATATAGTATCAACTCCAATAAAATGTTTGCTAATAATGTAGTAATAACTCCTAGCATAATTTTTTTAGTTATCCATGCCACTAATAGCCCCAGGGATATAACAATAAAAGGTATGATGACTAGTTATAATAAAAACGGGTCCATTCCTTCATATACCATCAAATAGGAACCTCTCTTTCCTCCATGACAATTAGGTGCTACTGTCTTTTTAAATATACAACATTTTCCAACAGAAAACATTCCTTAGACCAACTTGGCTGTCAGCTTTTGTTTTTTCCCATACTATAATTCATAAAACCTTTATGCTTTCTTATAGAGAATTGGATAATTAAATATAAGAGGGATATATGGACGAATTGCCCTTTTTTTCATTCTTTTCTTTGGCAATACGCTTGTTTTATCACACTGCGCCCTATATTTTATACGAGTTTAAAACTCCATTCCGCATAGAGAGGGCATTACCCCATATTATATCTATCACTTTCTTTCTCGTAAGCTGTTTCTTTGTAAACCGTTTCAATCCCAAGTACAATAGCTAATATAAGTAAGTATTTTACAAGAGAGAGGGAGTAAGCAGTCATGAACAGCAAAGTGAACACAAAACAACTTATTGATCCATCTTATAAATTATATATTGATGGCAAGTGGACAGAAGGCACCGAGGGAAGAAAACTAGCAAGCTATAGTCCTAGTACAGGCGAAAAACTCTCTGAAATTGTTGATGCAACACACGCCGATGTCGATGCAGCAGTAGAAGCAGCGACAAGAGCATTTCAATCTTGGAAAACCATTAGCATTGAAGAAAGAAGCAAATTACTTCTACAAATTGCTGATTTGATAGACAAAAACGCAGACCATCTAGCCATGGTGGAGACATTAGATAATGGTAAACCAATTAGAGAATCACGCGGTGCTGATGTTCCATTATGCGCTGACCATTTCCGCTATTTCGCTGGCGTTATTCGTTCTGAAGAAGGAACTGCGAAAGAGCTAGATAATGATACATTAACGTTAACACTAAAAGAACCAATTGGAGTCGTAGGCCAAATTATCCCATGGAACTTCCCATTACTAATGGCGGCTTGGAAAATTGCGCCAGCTATTGCTGCAGGGAACACGGTCATTATTCATCCGTCTTCCTCTACGTCACTTAGTTTATTAGAATTGGCGAAGTTACTAGACCAAGTGTTACCAGCAGGCGTCGTCAATGTGATTACAGGTAGAGGTGCTGATTCGGGTGATTATATGCTACACCACGAAGGTATTAGCAAATTAGCCTTTACAGGATCAACAGAAGTTGGATATACCGTAGCCAAAGCAGCCGCTGACCGTTTAGTGCCATCGACATTAGAGCTAGGTGGAAAGTCGGCCAATATTTTCTTTAATGATGCGCCATGGGAACGAGCCATTGAAGGGGCACAATCCGGCATTTTATTTAACCAAGGACAAGTATGTAGCGCTGGATCTCGTATTTTCGTTCAAGAAGGCATTTATGATAAATTTGTCAGTGAATTAAAAGAAGCATTTGAAAATATTAAAGTTGGACTACCTTGGGAAGATGGCGTGCAAATGGGCGCACAAATCAACCAAAAACAGCTAGATAAAATTTTACAATATGTTGAAATTGGCCAGCAAGAAGGTGCTAAACTCATTACAGGTGGTTACCAAATAAAAGAGAATGGTATGGAAAATGGCGTTTTCATGGCACCAACTATTCTTACTGATGCAGATAACAATATGCGTATCTCCCAAGAGGAAATCTTTGGACCTGTTGCTACAGTGATTAAATTTAAAACCGAAGAAGAAGCGATCCGTTTAGCCAATGACTCCGAATACGGTCTTGGTGGCGGCGTATGGACAAGAGATTTAAATACTGCCTTGCGTGTATCTCGTAAAGTAGAGACAGGTCGCATGTGGGTGAACCAATATACGAACTTCTCCGCTGGCGCTCCATTTGGCGGTTATAAAAAATCAGGTATTGGTCGTGAAACATATAAAAGTATACTCGACGCATATACCCAAACCAAAAATATTTTCATTAGCATGAAAGAAGAAAAAGACGGACTCTATTAATCTTTTGAAAGCTGTGGCAATAAGCAGCCTGCTTATTAGCTGCAGCTTTTTTGCACTATAGTTTGGTTTATAGTGTAAAAAGATGAAGACTTTATTCATAAGAATTGGAGAGAACCAATTTTTTCTTACTATAGGATCTAACATAAAAGAAAAAATAAAGATTTAACCATAAGCCCCCACATCTTTAGCCTGTAATAGCCAAAATAACTCATACATACAAAACAAACACCTATAAGATGGTTTTACAACAATGCTTCAAGTACAAAAAACGAGCTTTCGCCATAAAAACTGGCACTTGCGACAAATTAAGCTTTTCTAGCATGAACTTACAGATTTTCCAAACAAAACACTCATTCCTTTCGAAAGCAGATTGGCAATAAACACGATCATTCTAGCATTTTTTCTGTTTAACATTCGCTTTTTAACAAACCTTTCTATACATTTGTTTTACTTCTTACCCTTTATTCATGTATATTACTAATAGAATGTTTTATTTTAGTTATTCTTTAAGGAGCGATTAAATTGGAAAGAGTAGTCGGAACAGTTGTTAGAGGACTTCGTTGCCCCATTATAAATGAAGGAGACAATATTGAAGAAATTGTTGTCGATAGCGTATTGAACGCCTCCGAAGTGGAAGGTTTTCCAATAAATGACAAGGACATCGTTACAGTTACGGAATCCGTCGTAGCACGTGCGCAAGGGAATTATGCGTCAATCGACCATATTGCTACAGATATTCAAGTCAAATTTGGCGACGAGACCATTGGCGTTATATTTCCTATTTTAAGCAGAAATCGTTTTGCTATTTGTCTACGTGGTATTGCCAAAGGCGCTAAAAAAATTGTCTTAATGCTGAACTACCCTTCTGATGAAGTAGGAAACCATTTAGTAGATCTCGATATGCTGGATGAAAAAGGGGTAAATCCTTGGACAGATGTGTTAACAGAAGAACAATTCCGCGACCTTTTTGGTCAGCAAAAGCACACATTTACTGGTATTGACTATATCGATTATTATAAATCCATTGTGGAAGAGTATGGCATTGAATGTGAAGTTATTTTCGCCAATGATCCAAAAACCATTTTAGATTATACGAAAAGTGTACTCAGCTGTGATATTCATTCACGATGTAGAACGAAAAGAATTTTAACAGCTCATGGTGCTGACAAAGTTTACAGTCTGGATGACATCTTAAAAAATTCTATCGATGGCAGTGGCTATAATGAAGCATATGGACTATTAGGGTCTAATAAATCTACTGAAGATACCGTTAAGCTTTTCCCTAGAAATTGTCAACCTGTAGTCGATAAAATTCAACAGATGCTTAAGGAGAAGACTGGGAAAAATGTAGAAGTGATGGTATACGGAGATGGTGCATTTAAAGATCCTGTAGGGAAAATTTGGGAGCTTGCTGACCCTGTCGTCTCACCTGCTTATACATCTGGACTTGAAGGTACGCCAAACGAGGTGAAATTAAAATATCTTGCGGATAATAATTTTGCCGACTTAAAAGGAGAAGCACTTCAAGAAGCGATTAACAACTATATTGAAAATAAAGGCGAAGATCTTGTTGGTTCCATGGAAACACAAGGAACAACGCCGAGAAAGCTGACAGACTTAATCGGGTCCTTATCTGACTTAACATCAGGTAGCGGTGACAAAGGAACACCGATTATTTACATCCAAGGCTATTTTGATAATTATACGAAATAAGGGAGATACCAGCCAGGTACCAATGGTTTTTGTTGGTATCTGGATTTATTTGTTTAGGAGGATATAGCTGAAAGAGTAATCTTTCCGAATAAAATTCTAATAACTCCTTCTGTTTTTTTATTATTATACTATTAGGGGATGTTTAGGAGAAGATTATGATGAGCAAACTACTGCAAAAGCAAAACAGATAACAGAAAGCTACCTAAGAAACAATTTCAAAAACATTCAATCCATAGAACTGGAAAAACTATTTCAAAGTGATATGGGGGCTTAAACTATAGAAGGCATTGCAAATAACAAAGCAGGCTTCCATGTAACTCTCAATGGTGAATTGAAAATCCCTCAATTAGTGAATGGTTTCCTGAGAGAAAAGAGGAGTGCAGAGAAAAAGCATGCGATTATTAAATTTGTCTGATGTATATTGTTGCTAACAGCGCTTTTTTGCTTAAAAGGTATTATCTTAAAAACGCCTGAAGGAAACAATACTACTCTTTTAATGTTGCCGCCCAAATTAGATTGAAAAAAAGGGATATCAAAATTACTGCTAATAAAAATAGAGATAAGAAAATAAATACACCATTTTCCATTCCTGCTGCATATCTCAAAAGAGACTCATTAGCGAATATGGAGATTATAAACAATAAATTCTGCATTAGAATCATTATTTCCTTCGCCATAGTATATTGTTTCTCTCGGTTTTTCTCCGTTAAATTAATATAATTTAATTTTTCAGGATGCTTCGTTAGTAAACCGATTAACCACCATAAAAATAATCCTATTAACGGAATGACTAGTAAAAAGTATTTCAAACCCCAATTATCTGGTTCCCCTTTTGTGAAATGAATCGCTATACGTTCTGGAATTTCTGGCCAAAAAATAAACATATTTATCAAATGATAAACCAAAATGAGCACAGAGATAGAAGTAAGTAGGTACTTAAATGACTTTACTTTCATTCCAAATCTAATCCTCCTTCCTATTTATATTTTATAATAAGCAAAAAACAAACATTAATTATAGAGTTACAAGCATTATAGCAAAAATAATGGTGGAGAAGCACTAAGACAATCATAGATTTTACACCAAAAAGCCCTCATCTTAGATAAGGACTTTTTTTCACTATATTCTTTTGACAGCAGCAGAACATTTCTGAACTGTTCATTCCACTTTTTACTATATGCATGTAAAAACGTTACGCTCACCAAAAGGGGAGCTAGTTCTTCTCCGTCATAGAAGTAGATTCCGTTTCAGAGCAAGAACCGCTACATGACTTATTGAGCGGACAAGCTGCACACTTTCCTTGTTTGCTTTTTTTAATGTGGCGAAACATCATCCAACCCGCATAACCAAATATAATTAAACCAAGGAAGATATTTACAATCATGAATTGCGCCTCCTTTTTTAAAAGAATAGTCCTCCAATTTGATAGATGACAAGGGAAATGATATATGCAATAACCAAGGAATAGATCACGGAAACATAGGTCCACTTTTTAGAAGCCGTTTCTTTTCTAATCGTAGCTACCGTCGCTAAGCACGGGATATACAGCAATATAAATGACATGAAACTCAATGCAGATAGCGCAGAATATTGCGTGCTTAATACGCCTGTTAGTGACGCTGTATCCGGCGCGTGATACATAATATTCATCGTGGACACAACGACTTCTTTGGCTAGAAATCCTGTCAGTAAGGAAGCCGCTGCTTGCCATGTTCCAAATCCTAATGGTTCAAAAATAGGTGCTAACACACCACCAATGAATGCCAGAAAACTATCATCCATTTCCACATTCAATCCGTGCGGTCCTGCATAAGTTAGTACCCATATTAAAACCGACCCAGCAAAAATAAACGTCCCTGCTTTACGGATAAATCCTTTCCCTTTTTCCCATGTACTTCTCCATAACGTTAAAGCCTGTGGTACACGGTACGGAGGCAACTCAATAACGAACACACTCTTCTCCTTTTGTAAAAATAAAAAAGAAAATATTCTTGCCATTACCATAGCTACGACAATGCCAAGCACATATAAAGAAAAGACCACTAATGCTCGATGATTCACAAAAAAAGCACCAACGAATAAAGCATATACAGGGAGCCGCGCTGAGCAAGACATTAAAGGAGTTAGCAAAATGGTTAACAGCCTTTCTTTTGGTTGTTCAATGGTACGTGCTGCCATAATTCCCGGAACATTACATCCGAAGCCGATGATCATTGGAATAAAAGCTTTTCCGTTCAGTCCAATCGATTCCATGATGCGATCCATTACCATAGCGACCCGAGCCATGTAACCAGAATCCTCTAAAAAAGAAATCAGGAAAAACATGATAAAAATTTGCGGAACAAACACGAGCACTCCGCCGACACCAGCAATAATTCCATTTAGTATTAAATCCTTTATAAAGTTAGAAGCACCAATAGCATGCAAGCCATTCTCCGTCCAAGTGGTTAATGGACCAGACATAAAGCCATCTAATACATCCGAAAGCGGTGTTCCTAGCCAATCAAACGTCAACATGAACACGACATACATAAAGAATAAGAAAATAGGCAAACCAAGAAATTTGTTTGTTACAATTCGATCAATCATATCCGTCGTAGTCGTTTTCGTTGACGAGGTGACTGTTGTAGTTTGTTCCAATAGATGCGTAATGTTTTGGTCTCGCATATGATAGATGAATTGTCTTAAAGAGTGAGCATATCCGCGGTTTACCAGTTCTTCTTCCACTTCTTGCTTTATCTGTTCCAGCAAAGCTGTATTGGGCATATACTGCGATAAATAGGATATGAAACGTTTATTGCCCTCTAAATATTGCACAGCCATCCATCTTTTGTTCAAGTTCACATCGTCTGGAAGAAGCTCGCTCATTTGCTCAATGATTTCTTCTAAAAACCCATAGTCTACTTTAAAAGTAGGAGTACCCGGCGATTTTTTCCTTGTATCGCTCGTTAGTTCCTTTGTTAAAAGATCACAGCCCTTACCAGTTCGAGCAATTATTGGAACTACACGAACACCCAATATATCGCTTAGCTTCTTTTCATTGATTTGAATCCCTCGCGTTTGCGCGACATCTACCATATTCAGTCCTACGATAAGTGGCTTGCCAAATTCGATTAATTGTATCGTTAGCTGTAGATTTCGTTTTAGTTGCGAGGCATCAACAATATTTAATATTTTTTCAAATTCATCTGTTAATAAAAATTCTGTCACCACTTCTTCATCTTTAGAAAGCGGATTTAAAGAGTATATGCCAGGCAAGTCAACAAGCAAATCTGTTTGGTGGCGAAGCTTTCCTACCTTTTTTTCAATCGTTACACCGCTCCAGTTCCCTACATATGCATAAGAACCTGTTAAATGATTAAACAAGGACGTTTTACCTGTATTCGGGTTTCCTAGTAATGCAAACTGTGACATATGTTAGCTCACCCCTATACGTGATGCCTCTTTGCGGCGTAAACCGAGACATTGTCCACATACTTCAACCATGACAGGTCCTCCGAACGGCATGGTGCATTTCAAACAAATCTCTTGTCCTTCCACGAGCCCCATATCAATTAAGCGTTGTTTTACTATATCATTTAATTTTGTAACATCTGATACGACAGCTGTTTTACCTTGCTGTAAATCTGTGAGATTCATGATGTCGTCCTCCTATTACGCACACTATTAATAATGATAATTATTCTCAATTAATTGTATCATATAATTGAAGAGAAAAGAGGAGATATTTATTACAATTTTGTTGCTTTGTGTAGAGAATGTCTAGAATTAGTGAGGGGACGTGAGGTATTTATTCTGTTGCCTGGGGTAAAAGCGCTAGCTATTTAACAAATAACTTTGTCTGTTATATTAAGAAGTTTTTAAAATTAAATTTTTTAGTACTAATGATAATGGGGCGATTACCAAACATAGCCATACTATTCGTATAAAGCCAGCGATTTCATAACTACACCTGCTTTAAAAACCACTTCAATTGAATGAATAGTTCGAGGAATTTCTGCCGTGGTATAGTATATAGGTAGCCATCTTAAGGATGTGATGACTACCCCTTTTTCATCTAATCTTCTTTTAACCATTTAAGATCTGCCAAATATCCTTGTATTCTTGTCCCGTGAGTTTCTTACCTTTAGAAACTTTATCCCATTCTTCATCTTCAAGACTAGCTATCCAGTTAGTTGCACTTGTAGATGAAGCCTCCGTTAATTTGTTGGTTTCCATATACATTCTCCCCATATCTGTTGCTATACTTCTTGGCACATTCGTAGATCGCATTAATACAGCTTCACTTGAATTTACTCCATAATATATCATGGCAGGTAAGTTTTTAACTTGTAACTTTTCCTCTTCACTTAAATGATCAAATTCTATTCCGTTCGTTGGGAGTTTTAATAAAGACGAAATACCCCATGATGCGGCATTAACAATTTTGGAATAAACTGCGCGGCAGCATTCTGTAATCATTTCTTCGTTTGAAGAGCCAAAATATTTACTAGAAATATCATCAAGCGTATTACCGGAAACCCAATCATTTATCATATCTGATAAAAACCTACCATCTGTAAATCCACCAGGACTTATGTCATTTAAACTACTTTTAATTTCAGGTATTGTTAACATGACTCCCATTAAATCTTTTAGGTTACCATTACTAGAAAATATATTACTGTTACTCCATGCATCTCTAGTTAAATTTAATTCATTAACAGCTCCGATTGCTCTACTAACAGCCTCTGGTGAAAAACCTGTACTATCAGATAAAGTGGAGATCCCTTTGTTTTTATCTAACTTTTCCGCATACTTTCGCACCTGATGAAGTAGCATTCTACGTTTATTAGGTTCAATAGAATGAAACCCAAAGGTTCTTCTTAAAAAGAGCTCCACATTTGCATTAAAGCTGCCTAACTCTTTTGATTGATTATACATGTGGGCAAGATATTGTAAAAAAGAAGACCATCTGGAATCAACATAAATCAAACTACCTAAATCATCATCTTCTCCTAATCTTTCCAGATCATTAACCATTTCAACCAAAGTAGATACCAAATCTTCTGTAGATTTTTGTAAGTATGCCTTTAATAAAGTGAGTTCTTTCTCTTTTTCTCTCTTATTATTCCCTATAACAATGCCTACTAACCCTAGTGTACCTTGATCGGCTCTACCTGAACGACCAACTAAATTCCAGAAATCTTTTGTCGGCATTTTTTTATAGGGATAGGCGTAAGACGCCATGATAACAGTAGATACTGGAAAGTTAATTCCTTGTGCAATGGTAGTCGTTGCTACTAATACTTTTAACTTTCCTTTTTCCATTAGAGATTCCATTAAGAATCTTATTTCATCAGGTATACCGGAATGATGTACTCCGATACCTTTATCGATTAAACCACTTAAAACAAAGCTTTCCCCTAATTCTGCCTCAATGAACTTTTTTACTAAACGTAACTCTTTATCAAGGTCAATATTTGGAAGATAATTAGATAGTTCTTTAGCTACATTCCAACAATATCTTGGTTGTTGACATATTACTAGAATCCCATTTCTATCTATAAGTTGTTTTGTCGCTGCGACAGCTAGCTTTGATTTTGTTAATTTACTCCTCGTTTCATTAATAGGAGTGCCTTTTCCGATTTCCATAACTTCCTCTATCTTTATTCTTTCTCTCTCCGTAATTAATGTTTGATATTTATTTTTCCACGCTCGCCTCTCTCCTTCAGGATATATTGCTCCAATCAATCGATCATTGGGTTGCCAAGAAATACCTACACTTATATCATTTGGACTATCTGGATCTAACCATGATGCGATTTCGGCACTATTAGGTATAAATGGAGTTAACAATAAAAAGTTTGCTCTCGGGCAATCATTTTTAATATTTGCCATTAAAATTTCATAATTCATTCCCCTATTTTCATCTTCTAAATTATGAGCTTCATCAACAACTGCTAGCGCTAAAGGTCTCTGTAGATCTTCTTCCATTCCATTTCTAATCAATAAATTTAGTTTTTCAGCAGTTGTAACTAAGACATCGAAGCTATTGGAATGCTGTTTTATTAAATTATTTTCAAATAAGTCAACATCTAATGAACCACTCACTTTATCTACTCTTACTCCAATAGGGTTTAGATCTCGTCTTAGCCTATTAGTTATTTGGTTTACAAGAGCTCTTGTTGGTACAATATAAGCTACCCATCCATTCTC
Organism: Virgibacillus dokdonensis; assembly: GCF_900166595.1. Taxonomy (NCBI): domain Bacteria; kingdom Bacillati; phylum Bacillota; class Bacilli; order Caryophanales; family Bacillaceae; genus Virgibacillus; species Virgibacillus dokdonensis. The sequence goes on from NZ_LT745762.1 coordinate 101,942, forward strand.
ATCCGTAAATTGGTTTAATGCTTGAAGAATTCTAAACTCAGCTAAAGCCGTTTTCCCACTAGAAGTAGGCATATCTACAATAACAGCCTTATGAGCAGGATCTAAAAGACCTTTTTCTAAAATAGCAGCCCTTTGCGGATATAAAAGCTCAAAAATAGGGTTATTAGACTTCGTTATTGTTTCAATAAACTTACTTACACGAGAATTAACTCTTTGCGTAACCATCCAAATCGAGTTAGATATCATTTGTTGAAGCATGCTTTTTAATAAGACTAATATTACATTCATCTCCATATTAGAACTTGCTTCAGCTGATTCCAAAGCTTTATCAAAATGAAAATCTATTTGTTCCCTAATTTGCATTGGTTTACCATTAATCATAAATGTTGCAGTTAAATCAACAGCCTTTGCTAAATGGTATAAACCGATTAATTCAAATGCACTACCCTTTAGATACTCAGGTTCAACTTCATTTAAATAACTCTTTTCAAACCTTTTTTGTTCTTCCCTAAGTTCAACAATTATAGTACTTGCTTTATGTAAGTCTTGCCAATTTAACTTTCTAATAAGATACAAGAATGCAGTATATATTTTCTTAAAAAGCCTTAAATCCCATTTAATTTCATCTTCATTCACTGACCAAGCTTGCTCATTTTCTATTAAGAATCTTCTCCCATCTTGCCATCTCTGCCCAAGATAAGAATATGTTATGAGCTTATAAATATATTTAATCTTATCAATATCCAATTCTGGCATCGGAAGTGCCCTTAATAGTATAAATGAAATCTGGCATATTTTGTGAAACGTATTTTTCTCTTCATCACTAGTTAATTGTTCATTTTGTAGTTCAATCACCGCTAATTCCAAAACGTCAAGAACATGTTGTATTAAAGTAGTTTCAGACTCAGATAAAGCGCTACTATCATCGGAATTTATAGAAACAAAACTATTTGCTAATGAAGCACTAACCAGTTGCCGATCTGCTATTTCAATAGCTTTATTACATTCATCATTTGATAAAGTTTTTAAAAGCCAATGATTTGGCACTTGTCTACTCATAGTTAATCACTCCGATTTAACGCATTTATCCAATTATTATTATCCATTTTATACCCACTATAAATACCAATCAATTCTATATCCATTTCATTCGGTATATTTTTATTAATAGTCTTAGCCCTAGTCTGTAAATCTTTCTCGGATACCTCCGTATCTCTTACCAATACGCCAACTAATTTTACTTTCTCTCTTTTACTTTGGTGATAATTATGTAGAGCTGCAATACACCGTTGTTTAAATTCACCTTTTATCATGGTTGCTTTTCCCCAAATCCATTTAACTAAATCATTTCGTTTTTCTTCTTTATCCCTTAACGTTTCTAATTGATAAATCATCCCAGTCTTACCATATACTACGTTCGGTGGTCTTCTTTTATCACTAGATGTTTTCACTTCACCAAATAAAAAAACAGTTTCCCCATCTACATCACAAATACCAACAAGATCCGCCCCAGTATCATTTCCCATTGGATTTTTAGCATCTCTAGAGTGATTATAATAAAATTTTGCACCGCGTCGATCTTCGAGTACACTTTCTGCTAAGTATTCTCCTATTCGCCAGCTATTTTCAACTTCTCTACTTGTAAAAATATCTATCAAATTCTCTGCGGTAAACCCAGTGTCCATTAGGCCCTTTTCAGCTTCTTCTGCCAATCCTTTCACCCAGTCCGTATCAGCAAATTTATGTTTAACTCTGGTTGCAATATATTCCTGAAACTTCCCTTCAAAGAACAGTAACCCTCGATATGTTACATTTATTTCACCAAAAGGTTTATAATATACTTCTTGCATATATTCGTCCATTTGCAAAACCCCTACATTCCCCATTTTATCTTTATTATACTAGATTGTAAGTTTTATTGTTAGTTTTCACTCTATTCAAAAATTTACCTCCTCCCTATATTCTCGTCTAAAATGGTACTACCGTTTACTGTTCCGCAACTTGAATTCCCAAAAACAAAAAAGGAGTTGAAATTAAAACATTTTGCTCTTTTAATAACAACTCCTAATCATGGACCATATACAATTGCGACTTTATTTGAAATCTCCTTCGACTAAGCACCTTCCGTAAAGTTACTATTTGCATTAATGCTATCGATCACGTTAATGATTCCTTTCGCATCTTCCATTTTATCTTCAAAAATTTCTGTAATGCTACCAAGGGATCGAAATGGATCTTCTCGTAACACTTTCTTCTCCAGATAACCATTAGCAACAATATAGTCAATAATTTGATGAACAAATTTTATTTGGTTGCTATTCAATCTCTCTTCTGATAAAAAGGATGAAAAAGCTTCTAAAGCTGAACGGCGATTGAGCCCAACTGTCTGACGAACTAATTTAGTAATTGGTGTCTCGCCAAACTCTTTTTCATAATCTTCTTTGGTACCTAGCTCTTTCCATAAAATATGCTCTAACTGCTCGACATCTTGCTTCGTAAGTGGTTTATTATGATGTAATTTATAAATAGCCATTTGATCTTGATGTTCTTTTAAATATTGGCTCACTTTTTTACGATAGTTTTGTAAATTATTCGTACTGTAAAAATTACCTTTTCCTTCTGCGATGATTTGAAATTCATCTGTGAAATTCGTATAGTAATCTTTACGATGTTCTTTTTCTAAGAATTTTACTAAATCTCTCATAATTAGTCGTACTTCATCCAAATCCACCATATTTGCTTCTTGCCAAAATTCATCCGACTGTACTTGTTGTAACGTTTCTCGATTTTCTTTAATTTGTGGAATTGTACCTAACTCACTTAATCTTTCTGCTGTATTTATAACTCGGTTAATGGGTTTCGTTGCTGGGCTTGCAGTAACATACGCCAACATAATCATATACATGACTAAATCAAAGCGCTTCGCCATTTCTTCCTCCTCATTTGCTAAAATGAGTGGTGCGATATGTTCTTTTATATCGTTTACATTTTGCACAGTTAACGAATCCCAATTCGCTTTATTTTTAAATTGATGGATATATCGAAGCTGCATGCGTACTTGAAAATGCTCTTCATTTAACAAAGCAATTTCTTTTTGAAGTTCTTCTACTAATGCTTGGCGAAACGACATATACGGTTCTTCTTGGAAGTCCATATGTTGTAAATGTCTTACTATATCAAGCTTCGTCTCAAATAATCGTTGCGTTAGACTAACAACAACGGAACCTTCCACTCCCTTTGCATTTTCACGGAAAAACTCAAAATTGCGTAAGTAATCAAAGATGATAAAGTATTCCTTATCTTTACCTGGACCAAACAAATCTGGACACAACCGAGTTCCCCGACCAATCATTTGCCAGAACTTAGACTTGGAGCGTACTTTTTTGAAAAAGACTAGATTAACTATTTCGGGTATATCGATGCCTGTGTCCAACATATCAACAGATACAGCAATATATGGTGGCTTATCTTTGGTAGCAAAATCATCAATTAACGTATCGACATAATTCACACTGTAATCGATTTGTTTACAGTAACTGCCACTATATTGCGGATAAAGCTTGTTAAACCTTTCCACGATATGTTTCGCATGTTTGGAATTTTTAGCAAAGATGATCGTTTTTCCTATTCGATCTCCACCTTCCACTTTAACTCCTTTTTCCATCAAATCGGTGAGCACATGGTCAACGGTTTGATTATTAAACAACCATTTATTAATCGCATCACTACTAATATAGTCCCCTACTTCATCATCAAATGTTTCCTCAAATGCTTCTTTTTCTTCTTCTGATAGATCGTCATAACGCAAACCATCATCCATCATTTTCGAAGAGACTTCAATAGAATAGTAATCAACAAGGTAACCATCATCCACTGCTTGTTTTAATTCATAGGCGTAGGTAGGGTTACCTGTTTCTAAACCGAATATATCGTATGTATTCTTATCGATTTCATCTTTCGGTGTTGCCGTTAAACCAATTAACAGACTGTCAAAATAGTCGAAGATTGCTTTATATTTTCGATAGATACTGCGATGGCTTTCATCAATGATGATCAGATCAAAATGACCAACTGTGAACAGTCGATGACCATCTCTTTTTTTTATATTATCAATCGCATTCATCATGGTTGGATATGTAGAAAACACCATTCGACTTAACGCTGGATCTTCTTTGTTGTCTAGCAAATTACATAGACTTAGAGAAGGCAGCAATTCGTTAAAAGCTTTTTTCGCCTGTTTAACAAGCGCCGTCCTGTCAGCTAAGAAGAGAATGTTCTTCACCCAATTATGACGGATAAGTACATCAACAATGGAAATAGCTGTCCGTGTTTTTCCTGAACCAGTTGCCATCACTAGTAATGCTTCTCGTTCTTTATTGTTAATTGCCTCTACGACATTCGTTATTGCCTCTTTCTGATATGCTCGATTCGTAATATTGTCATTGATATTAATATTTTTTAACGGGCGTTTTAGCTCTCTTCTCGATATCAACACTTCTACATCTTCTTTTGTATAAAAGCCAGACACTTTACGTTCAGGATATTCTGTGTCATCCCATATACGTGTGTCAAATCCATTGGTAAAGAAAATGATTGGTCGTTGTCCGTGCATTACTTCCACACAGTCGGCATATAATTTCGCTTGTTGTTTTCCTCGATATATATCCACCGATGTTTTTTTCGCTTCCACAATGGCAATTGGTTTCCCATTATCGCCTAATAAAGCGTAATCAATCGAACCAGCTTGAGCTACGTTAGGCATTCCCGTAACCGGATATTCTTCAATAACATTTTTGCCAAACTCCCAACCAGCAAGTTTTAACTCTACGTCGATAAATAGTTTACGCGTTTTATGCTCGGATAGTTGATCGACTTGATAATCATAGTTTTCTGTGTTCGCTTTTCGTTTTTCTGTTAATTCTTTACGCAAGGCTAGATTTTGTTGGATCATTTCTTCCAACTTTTGATCTTTGGAGCTTAATTTATCGTATAAATTTTGATACTCTTCCGGCCGTTTTCTTGGTTGATTTCCAACATAAAGATTCGTCTCATCAAATACTTTCTCTTGATGGTTGAATGAATAGCAATAGCTAATCCAATCGATAAATTGATGAAGATTCCGCAGAGAAGTAACCGCTTCCTCACGGCTGATTTTGGAATTGGTATGCACCGCCACATTTCCTAATTTAATAATATATTTCAACAATGGAAATAAATCTTGATCAATTATATCTCGAAATGACCGCGCGTGAATCAAGCTTGATAAGTTATCTTGATAAGGCATATGCAACTCCTCATCGGATTTATATAACCATTTCACAGCTAATTCTAACGCACGGCGACTTAAAATAGCACACGTAGCAGGGCTAACTTGGAGGCTCTTCTCCGCCTCCAAGCAAGCTGCAGTAAATTCGTTAAATTGTTTTTCACTTTCTAAAAAAGCAAAGTTGGACATTCAATCACCTCATCTACAGTTGGTGTCTTCGTCTTGGAATAGTTCCCCTTTGAACGCTTTTTGCATGAGAGAGTTGTAAAGATTTTCATAGTGTTTTAGACTGTTTTTCATTACTTCAATCCTTATGATAATTTCTTTTAATTTATTTTCGTATTCATCTTGTAACTTTTTTGGTGGAATTATTATAGGTATTGATTGCAATTCTTTAGCATTAATGTTTGCCATGCCAACAATATTTTTAGCCATATTAAACAAATAACGCTTTCCATAATTAGAATTTAAATATCCAGATATAAAATGAGCATTAGCTAAGTTATTTGGAACTAACTTTACTAAGTATCCAGCATATGCAACTGGGTCATTTTTATCATAAACTGCAGTTTTCCCAACTAATTCCTTACTATTTGTTCGATTGAAAAGAAGGTCACCTTTAGAAACTAGATATTTGGTCTTTTCTTTTTCATCTAAGTCAATAAACTTTAAATTATCCAGTACTAATTCCCCTTCATAGGTGATATTATTCATTCTTAATATAGGATATTGTCCTTCTGTTTCACTAGCTTTTTTACTTGAACCATATTGTGTAAATGCAGTTAAATCACGTATTCTTCCTTTCTTCCATTTCTTTGTATTAAGTTGTGGGTCACCAAACATATCATAAAAAATACTTTGCTTTAAGTTTGATAATGCTGTGATTTGTTGTTGTCTTAATTTTCCTAATTTGTTAGCTGTTTCAAGGGCTTTAATAATTTGCAACTGTTCTTTTTTACTTACCAGTGGAATAATAGCATTTGTGAGATTACCTAATTTTATATATTTTATAACACCACCTATAGACTCACTGCGTAATTGATTCACATACTGCTTTAAAAAATAGTATAAATACTTATTATCTAGAATATTAGTATTCAATGATTCAATAATATAGGTACGTTGATAAGCATCAAATTTCCCATTGTAATACTTAACATTCAAATCACCATTACCAGCAACCAATACACATTCACAATCATATGAATAGCTGTTTATTGTTAAAGTGTTATTTGAACAAGTAAAAAACGGATACTCTCCCTGATCTATAGCTGCATTTGCATTTAATTTTCCCGTTTTTATTTTTGTTAAATCACCTAATTTTTTAAATTTCATTTCAAGTGCTCCTCTAGAGTTGCAATATCATCTTGAATTTGAGCTTCATGCTTTTTAATTATTTTCAATATCTCTTCCGGCTCTTCATATTCTACTTCTTCATACTCGATCTCTTTATACTTATTAATCGATAAGTCATATTCATTTTCCCGAATTTCGTCTGCTGGTACGAAGAAAGATTGGTCTGTTCTTTTTCTTTCGGCTTCTTTATCCAAATGTTCAAATCGCTCGACGAGGTCTGGAATATCATTTTCTGCAATTGGTGCGCGTTTATCATCCAATGAATAGCCGTCTGCTTGCATATCATAAAACCAAACCTTGTCTGTTCCACCTGCTCCTGTTTTCGTAAAGATAAGGACGGCAGTAGAAACTCCAGCGTACGGTTTGAATACACCACTAGGCATTTTAATAACAGCTTCTAATTTATGATGGTCAATGATTTCTTTTCGGATTGCTTTATGCGCATTCGAACTTCCAAACAAAATACCATCTGGTACAATGGCTGCTGCTCGACCGCCTTTTTTTAACAGCTGTAAAAACAAACTTAAAAATAAAATCTCTGTCTTTTTCGTTTTCGTTATCCGCAATAGGTCATCGGATACTGAATCATAGTCTAACGAACCTTTAAATGGAGGATTAGCTAAAACCATCGTGTACTTTTCACGATCTTTATTTTGCTCCGAAAGACTATCACGATAGCTAATATTGGGATGATCGACTTCGTGCAACATCATATTCATAGCACCTATCCGAAGCATTGTATTGTCTATTTCAAAGCCGTGGAACATATGCTTATTAAAATGCTCACGCAACCCTTGTACATAGAACATATCATTATAATTTTCTCGTAAATATTGACTTGCAGAGACGAGAAAACCAGCTGAACCTGCTGCTGGATCAACAATAATGTCTTCAGGTGTTGGCTTCATCAACCTTACAATCATATCAATAATATGGCGAGGCGTACGGAACTGACCATTTGTCCCAGAAGTACTTAATTTAGAAAGTAAATACTCATATAAATCACCAAGTGTATCATTCTGCTCTTTACTTGATGTATTATCAGGTAGTGCATTAATTCCAGCAACGACTCTAGATAACAACGAAGCTGTTGGAATAACAAAAACAGCATCCTTTAAATACTTTGCGTAGGCTGAATTCTTGCCGCCCATATTTTTAATAAAAGGAAATACTTCCTGTGATACCACTTGATACATTTCTTCTGACCCCATATTAGAAAAATGAGACCAGCGTAACTGTGGCTTGTCTTTTGGAAAGATACCTTCTTCTTCTATGCCTAGAAATTCATTATCCTTCTCTCGTTTCATTTCACGGTCATCCAGACCTTTTATATAAAGTAAATATGTAAATTGTTCGATAACGGTTAATGGGTTCGTAATACCACCTGTCCAAAATGTTTCCCATATTTTATCGACTTTGTTGCGAAGTTCTCCTGTAATCATGTTAAAAGTGACACCTCATATTATTTTTATTTTTACTATTCCACTACAAATGAACTGCAGATAAACGATTATAAGCTCTGATACATCATTCCACACGACACAAAATCTTTTTAAGACTTTTGATCCATTTACTCTTCTATTATGAATGCAGCGTCTCTATAATTACTTTTTATTGCTATCTTTTATTTTAGCCGATAATGCCAGGCAATTACAATAAAGTAAATCTTCAATCAGTAGGAACTCTTCCTACTCCACACAGATTGTTTCTTCGTTCAGAGGCAAGACCAAAGACCTCTTTTGCTTTTAAAAAAACGATGATCATTGACTGGAAACATCGGAATACAGTTAGGATATTGTTATGCTTAAAATATAATCTGGCTCTATAGCTTTTAAAGCAAATGAACATGATACAAATCTTTAGCGAGTATGTAAACACTGTCTTTGTAAAGCCACGAATAGTATAGAAGTACCCCTTTGTTACACTTCTAGTGATGGAATAAAACTTCACAAGAAAAAAAGGGCACAAGAATGCAACCTGATCTTTTGACGTAGACACAAAGCAGCCTTATGGGAAAATAATTAAAATCTATCATTAAGATTTTTAGCATCAAAAAAGCGGAGAACCCTTCCGTGCCACGTAATTCCTAGCCATCCCTCTTTTAACTAGAATTCTTTGCTAACTCTGATTTCCGCCATTTTTCTATTCGACTTCTCACCCAATCAATATGATCGCATCGAATATTATATTTATCTGCTTCCATTAACGCCTGACAAGTATAACCAGAGCTAGTAATAAACCTTGCCAATACACAATTATAATTCCTCTTTGCTGAGTTAAGTTCTCTCATTTCTCTTACAGTAATTTGATTATTAGATAATAAATAATGTTTGATTTGAACTGCTTCATTAGCTTGATGGTGGCGATTGTAAATAATTAAATCAACGCCACCATCTGCTCCATTAGCTGTTTGCCTTGGCTTATATCCTCGTGCCTTAAAATATAAATAACAAATTCGTTCAAACTCTCGCCAAGAAAGTTCTTCTAATGGAGATTCTATTATTTCCTTATCGCTTCTTAACTGATGAAAGACTTTTTTGCTTTTATGCCCTTTGGAATTATTTTTACGCGAAGAACTTACCCGTTTTTTGCCCTTCCCTTTTACCGGCAGTACTTTATACATGATTCCATTAATGATAGGGGTGGCGATTAATATTCCCAGAAAACTATACATATTTGTACCATGAAAAACATTCCAATACAGATATAAGCTTATCATTAAGAAGAGTCCTGAAATAACATTAGCCAATGATTTTCTAACTTGCTTATTCATGTGGGTGTGTCAATAATTTTGTGTAAATCCCCTTTTGTAGATGTTAACTCTGAATAAATAATCAGGAAATCTCTATAGCCACAGCGTTAGCTGCTTGTCCTTGACCTTGTGCCTCTTCTTTGTGATTCGCTGTGTTGGGCATAGGGGACCCTGCCAGCGAGAGTATAGAAGAGTACGGTCGTGGTACCATAAAAAAGCGGGTGGAGCCTTATGTGGCTATATTTTCTGCACCCGCCAGTAGATATACACCACGACCGTAAACAAGGTCAAGGATGGCGGGTTCTAAGTCCCATTTTCCAGAGATTCGAACAAGGCAACTAATTCAGATTTTGCCTGATCAAAGCCTCGATGGCAGCGCATGCTGAATTTATGATTATACTCTAGAAATCGCGTGACAAGAAAACGTTCTAAAGCCTCCTTGTTTGGAAACTGCTCTTTTCGTTTGACGTATCTCTTTATTTCTTTATTGAAGGCTTCAATTAAATTTGTCGAATAGATACTCCGTCGAATAGAGGCAGGGAACTCATAAAATGTTAATAATTGTTCATTTTTTACAACTGCGTCAATGACACGTGGATATGTCTTTTCCCATTTGCTTTGAAACTGTTCTAACGCTTGTAGGGCTTCTTTTTTGTCTATGGCATGATAAACCGTTTTAAAGTCACTAAGTATCTCTGCACGGTCTTTGACACGAACCTTCTTAGCAATATTGCGGGCAACATGGACACAGCACACCTGATGCTTTGCTTTAGGATAGACACGGTGAATAGCATCTGTCATGCCAGTTAGACCGTCTGAGATGAAGAGCAGAACGTCTGCAACACCACGCTGATATAGTTCCTGCATCAATTCTTCCCATACGTGTGCGGATTCTGTTGGTGCAATAGTAAAGTCTAATACTTCTTTTATGCCGTCTTCCGTGATCCCAATTGCAATATATACAGACTCTTTCTCTACCGTGTTACGACGGATAGGGATTTGAGTAGCATCTAAGTAAATGCATGCGTAACGGTTTTCTAATTTACGTTCATGAAATGCTTGTACATCTTCTGCTACCAATTTTGTTAAGTTAGATACGGTCTGTTTGGTGTAATGATGTCCGTACATTCGTTCGATTAGATGTGCGATTTCATCTGTTGTGATTCCCTTTTCATAAAGGTGAATAACAAACTGTTCCAGCGTGTCATTAGAACGCTTATATGGAGCCACTGTTTGTTGTTGAAATTCTCCGTTCCTATCCCTTGGTATACGAAGTTGTAGCTCACCGTACTCCGTCTTAAAAGTACGGTCATAAAACCCATTACGAGAGTTACCTGAATGAACTCCCTTGCGTTCATACGGTTCGTAATCCAGAAATACAGTTAATTCATGCTTTAGTAATTGGTTAATAGCTTCTTCTAGATGACGGCGAAAAACTTCTTCAATATCTTGTTTTTTTGCTAGTGCTTCAATTAAATCTGTAGTAAGATGGTTCATAGGGAAGACCTCTTTTCTGTGAATTTTGTGTGCTAACTTTATTCTACAAAAAGGGTCTTCCTTTTTCTATGAACTTGTTTAATTGGTATTTCTATTTACACAAAATATTTTACACTCTCATTCATGTTGAACACATCCTACATCTAAAATATAATGCTTGCATCATTTCTATATATTACCATTATTTAGCATAGGATGTGTATAAAAGATGGATGAACTACACTGAACATTTCCGTTAATTCGTGACTAAATCATTTCATTGTCTTTGTAATTGGTTTAAAAACCATAATACTTCTTCACTTTTTGTTATGGAGCAATTTAAGTGCAATATATTACCTTTTCCAATTGTTAATCTTGGGTATCTTTGTTAAAACGAAGAGGTAAATCTTTGAATATATACCAAAGGTAATATAGTGATAAAAAGCTTTCAGAGAAAAAAATACCTTCTTTACTTATAAGTACTCCATCTGCCCTACTCCTAAATATGTATTGAGATAAGCCAAAATAGAATCCCTTTTCTTTATGTTATTCTTTTTCATTAACGATGCTTTTAGTTTTTCTGAAATATTCTCCTCCAGCAATAAACTAAAGCTCATTTTTTTGCAAATTGAACAACCTTCATAGTTACTAAATGCCTTACAAACGGCTTTTATATTATCAATATTTACAGAAAAAGATCCACTTCCCTCTTTATCGCTTTCAACTTTTTCAAGCGAAGCTGTCTTTATTTCTTCTAACATTTCTATAAAAAGATCATGCGGATAAGAAGTTCCCGTTATATCCAAGGACTTTTTATCATCTAAGTAAAGCACTCCATCTTTCAACTTTACTGATGCCGTATTATTTAATTGTTCCCATGAAAAGATCCCTTTCCCTCGACCAATTAGTCTCCAGTAAGCCCCCTTATGGGTAAAACACACTCCACTCTTCTTAGGAAAACAACTTAAAAATGCAATTACACGAACATCAGCAGGCAAATCGAACTTTTTATGGATATGGTTCATAATGCTTGTCCGGAATATAATGATAGAATAGATCAGCTTGCTGATAATTTGCGATTACATCTTCTACATTAACTTGTGCTCCCCTCCAAACCGCCTCTCCCCATTATTCCTGTTAAATTTTAATTTCCCTATGTATCCCCATGTATGATATAACGATACAGCTTATGGTCCATAGCTTTATCTAAAATCATATCCATATGGACAACCGGAATTTGTTTTCCATTTTTATCTATCATGGTGTCCTGCTTAACAGTCTCTTTGTCAGGGAGTGTTCTACCTACGTAGTAAAAGCCCCTACCCTCATCATCATCTTTTTTAATAAACAGGTGCATATCCATATTTGTTTCTTCTGCATGGAGAATCTTTTTCACTTCTTTTGATGCCAAGGTTCTTTTGTTACGAGTATACCACTTCAATACCTTTGGACTTATAAATTCATCCCCATAATTAACGTTGGCTTCTACTGCATGATTTTTGTGATATGTCACGAAAATGGGACATGTGTCGTACTTTGGTTTATACCCATAAACCGTTGCACTCTCATCATTCTTCCAATTCAGTAACTTACATGCATCTCTTCTCGTATATTTTTCATACCTGGTAAAAGGTTCGCCTGGATTATATTTTTTATTTCGTTCTAAACCACTCTTAACCACATCTTTGACTAAATCTTTAAATACAGAGTTAGTCTGTAAACTTTGGTTTATATCATCATTAAATGAATAAGTGCAGCCGTTGTTAAGCTCAATAATCGGTTTGCTTCCATACTTCTTTTGATCTGTTTGCGTAAAAAAGGATAAATCAAAAACGCGTTCCACAGACTCTCTAGTCTGATTATCAACTATACAACCGGCTCCTTTTAATTCCTTCTCAAAATCCTTGAGAGAAACAGTCCCTTGCTCTAATAACAGCTTAAGCAATATAAGCTCATGCTTTCGTTTCCCATCTAACACTTCCAGAGATAACATAGTTACAACAGCGTTTTCATATGCACTTATAGTAGAAATATTTTCTTTCATTTTTAACAAAAACGCATAATGATTTTTAAATTTCCTTGCAATGACTACAGGATCGAGGGAATGATTTATAATAAAATCAAATAAAAATGGCGTTCTACCAATTCGGTTTTTCAGTTCCGCGAATGCTTCTTTGAATACTTTCATTGCTGTTAAATTGCTAGCATTAATGGACTTAAATATCTGTTTCTTAGCAATCTCTTCAAAGTTAACCGTTGAAACGCCCTTAATATAACTTGATTCTGTTGCTTTCCTACGTATATTATCCTTATTTTGCGACCTATCTCCTGAAAGAGCTATTGGTATCAGGTAATTATTTTTATAGTTACCAATGAAATCAATGACAGTCACAAACTCCTTAGATTGATGCTTGCGAAGGCCACGCCCTAATTGCTGTATGAAAATAATACTTGATTGTGTTTGCCTTAACATGACAACTTGATTAACACTCGGAATATCAATACCTTCATTAAAAATATCAACTGTTATAATGTAATCCAAAGAACCATTTTCGAGGCGATTCACTTGATACATGCGTTCTTCCTGCGAGTGATCTCCCGTTAAAGCAACAGTTCGGAAACCTCTTTGATTTAGAGCATCTGATAATTTTGCGGCTTCCTCTTTTCGACTACAGAACATCAACCCTTTTACTGAACTACCTGAGTGCCCATAGTAGTGTAGCTTATCAAGAATATGTTCTACCCTTTCATCTGTGACGAGTTTTGATAGAATTGCTGTATCGTCAATTACCTCTCCATTGTACTCCAAATCTGTAACACCAAAATAATGAAACGGGCAAAGCATATCTTCTTCTAATGCTTCTTGCAACCGAATCTCATAGGCAATATTATAATCAAACAACTCATATATGTTAAAGTCATCCGTACGCTCAGGTGTTGCTGTCATCCCCAATAAGAATGCAGGTTGAAAATAATCCAATACTTTTAAATAAGAATCCGCACCTGCTTTATGAACCTCATCAATTAAAATATAATCAAACTCCTGACAATCAAATTGCTTCAAGGTTTCCGGTTTAGAAATCGTTTGTATCGTTGTGAATAAATACTTTGCATCCATTTGTTTATGCGAGCCAGACAGAATTCCAAAGTCCTTGCTAAGACCTCCCATCACTCGTTGAAAATCTGATTTAGCTTTATGTAAAATTTGCTCTCTATGTACGACAAATAACATTCGTTTTGGGGCAACACGACGTACATCGAACGCAGCCAGGTAAGTTTTCCCTGTTCCTGTTGCTGATATGACAAGCCCTTTATCATGTCCTTCATCTCTTACCCGTTTTATTTCTGCCAATGCCGCGGTCTGCATTTTATTCGGTTTTATATTTGTCGCGGTTTTTAAAGGATTATCCTCATAATCTACGGGAAGTTCTACTACTTTACCAGCAGCTTGATATGCAACAGGTGTATATACCTCTTCATAAGATTTAATCCATTCATTGGTTAAAGGAGTTGCACTATTCCAAACATCCTCAAATTGATTTTTAAAGTGATTAATTATTTCTCCATCTAAATAAGATGTAAGCTTAACATTCCACTCATAATTCACCTTCAACGCTTGAGCAGTAAGATTTGAACTTCCAACAATCAAAGAGAAATACTTATCATGCTCAAATATATAACCCTTAGAATGAAATCCTTCTTTATCGGTTAATCTTACTTCTACGTTCGTTATTTTCATTAATTCCTTAAAAATTTTCGGTTGATTAAAATTCAAAAATGTAGATGTTAAAATTCGACCGTGAATTCCTTTTCTTTTCATATCTAAAAGATGAGATTTTAGCGTTGCCAAGCCACTTTCCGTAATAAAAGCAACGGAGAAAATAAATGAATGACAACTGTTCATCTCCTCGATTATGGAGGACAATACATCTTCATTTTTCTGTGTATTATTCACTAATAACTTTGGTTTATATGTATCTATTTTTCCATAATTTCGATCTATGAATCCCTTATACAAGGAATCTTCTAAATTTCTAAGAAAGTTTTCCATCTTACCACCAACCAAACGAAATGATTACTTTAGATAACTGATTCATTCACCAATTTTTCGACTGCCGGAATATCTGCTGGTGCCCAATCTAACATATGCAGTTCTTGTTTTGGTAACCATTTTATTGTTTTATGTTCAGTTAAAACTGGCTCACTTCCTATAAGCGTACAATAAAACGTAGTCAAGTGTACAATCCCAAATTCGTATTCGTACACCGTGTGATCCAGCTGACTACCAACTTTAATATTGCATTGCATTTCCTCTGCAATTTCTCGTTTTAAGGCATCTTTTGGCGTCTCACTGTTTTCTATCTTACCTCCAGGAAACTCCCATTTGTAAGCCAACGTTTTTGTTGCTCCTCTCTGAGCACATAGAACTTTATTATCATTAATGATGACTGCTCCAACGACATAAATGTTTTTTTTCAACGAATACCTCTCCTATTTGCTATTGTTAGTATCTATTATACTAGAATAACGATCCTTTAAAAGAACTTCAGGTTACGAATACTAGTCAATTTTAGCGAGAGTCCCTGAAACGATAATCTAAACTGTACTTTTAGGATATATTCCCTTGTCTCAAACAGAAAAAATCAGCTTTCCTTGGACTTACTTATGAGTTTTTTCCATGTTAACATTGCCTAAATTGACTGCTTTCTCATGTTTGGGTTAGAATAGACCTTCCAATTGTGTTATCAATCTTTCCCAATTTGATGCATCAAACCATTCAATTTCTTCGGTATGATACCGACCTAATTTTACAGTTATGGGGTTGGATATTTCCTTATGGTATATCCGCCATTCCAAACAGTTGGTATATACAACGGTGTTAAATTTTTTAATATGCTCTTTCAATTGTTCTTGCTCATCAATCGTTTCGCCTAAACCATTTTTAAATGGCAAATATTTAACTTCTACAGTAGCGCAAGGATCTGGCTTATCTTTATGTAAGATGAGCAAATCAGGAAATCCAGCTCCACTAATGTAACGAGGATAATCATCGCCGCTCCATTTTCTTCTACTGGATACATTTATTACATTGTATTCCTCGGAAAGTGTTCCTCGTATCAACAACTCCACTATAAAATAAAGCCCTACTTCTACACTGTTTCTTGCGTTTATAAGCTCCACCTCCGATTGATACTTTGCAAAATCAACTTCATATCTAACTTTCGTCATATGCTTTTCCTCCTAAAGTCTTTGATACAAAAATATTGTAGTTGGTAGTTACCTGTTAGCTGCATAGTCAGCGTGTGTGTAAATGGGGCTTTTATGATATTAAAAACACCTTCAGTAACTTGGAACTTATACGCTTTATTTTTTAACAAACCCATTTAAAAAAATCATTACAACTGAATACTTTCATAAGCAATATTACGTTTAACGTTCATGCTTGATATCCTTAAAGCATTCATTTCAAGGCGTTCTACTAGTGCTCTGTTTGCCTTACCGTCAAATTGTTGAGCTAAAACATCTTTCACTTGGGAATGCTTTTCATAAAGTGACTCATCATAAAAACAATCATCAAAGGATGTTCTAAATTCCTTTGCTTTTTTTTGCAAAACATCTCTTATGTGTGTTCTCAATGCTTCCTTTTGCTTTCGTCTAATTAAGTAATTTTCCCACCATTCTTCCCATTCTTTCAAGCTGCTCACTCCTTTAGTTTTTAATCCCAAACCATTGGGCAAGAATTTGGTCTATACGTTCAAAATCTCGAGCCATCTTTTCCATATGATGGGCTATTTCCCCTGTGTCCTTTTGCAGGTCTTTTAAAGTAGCCAATAAATCCTCAAATTCATCCAAATCAAGCAACATGGGAATGCCGTCTTCCATCTTTACTATTTCGTGAAGCGCATCCTCTACATCTGCAATGGTTAATTTATCATAAGCCCCTAATCCTGCTGTTCCTATAAATGTATTTTTTATTTCGCTCATATCTGCAAAATAATGATCTAAAAATTTTATGAGTGCTTTTCTTGTTATAGCTAGATGTTCTTCACTATTTTTCAGATCCGTAGCTAGTGCATTCATTAGTGCAGATTGTATGACAATCGAAAAATCCTCAACACCGTTATTTTTTAATTCAAGTGGAGATTTGGTTATACCACCCATAGAAAGCGATCCCTGTATGATTTCAACGAATAAATAATCGGAATTAAAATACCCGTCTTTATTGTATAAATCTTTTTCCAAATAATTCTTTATCCCATGAGTAGCAAGTCCAACGCCCTTTGTTTCGACAGGGTCCTTCATATAATATACAGAACCAACGGAATGCTTATAAAAAGTGCCGACGACGTCGTTAGGATACGTATAGGAGATAATATTATCTTTAAACTCGCCATTTAAAGCACGTTCCTGGTCTTCTTTGGATAATAAATGAAACACATCTGCTGCGGCAAAAGTAACCGCATTGGCATCATGTTTCACAGCATAATATTGAGCCAGACCTCCGCCAAGAGAATGGCCTGGCCTGTAAAAACGATGTTGTCCGATCCGTGTTTCTTTACGTATTTTTCTACCACTTGTTCAGCTACTGTAAATTGATTTTTGGTGTCATATGTGAGGGTTTTATCTTTGGAGTCAAACTTAGCTTTACCAGTTAATAAAGCAGCATCTTGAGGGTGTTCCTAAATAAGGTGTTTTTCTATAATCTTTTTTGGTATAATCGGAATCACCAAGAACAATTCCTTGGATGTCTTCTTCCACATCTTTTAGGGTTTCAGAATAGTCTACATCTTTTTGGTTATAAACAATATACCCATTTTTCAATTCTGCTCCACCCCCGGCACCAGCCAACCTAGCATCTTGAGAGGGTGTCCCTAAGTATTTTTCTTTCACTTTGGTTGTGGTTGTTTTAGGAAGTTCCGTTCCCCTAAAACTGATAACGATTTCATCTGTATCATCGTTTTGGAGCACATATCCATGTAAACCTGTATCGGAGTCTTTAATAGTTTCGATGTTTTCCCAAACTTGTATATGATAATCTGTTTCAATGAAAATCTTTCTTGGAATCTGTTTATAAGATTGCCTAGAAATTGTAGAAGCGGTGAGGTCTGTTATATTGTTATAATTTACCAAAATTGCGCCCTCCATACTTTGATAATAGTTAGGAAGTGAAACGAATGAAAAAACTCTTAATTCTAATATTTTTAACTGTTACAATTATACTATTGGGAGGTTGTTTTGTGAAATCAAATGAGGAAGATTTTAATAATAATACAATTCTCAAGGCGGAAAAAACTATAGAAAGTTATTTGAGTAACAATTTTAAAAATATCCATACAATAACTTTTAAAAAGAATGATCATAGTACTCCTATGGGTGGGATGGTAATTAGCGGTACAGTAAATAATAATGAAAAAGCAACTTTCTCCATTGATGTTGATTATGAAAATGATTTTAAAATTATTTCTAGCGCTGTAGGAAAAGAATTCCCTGAGAGAAAAGAGGAGTGCAAAGAAAAAACATGCGATTATTAAATTTGTAAAATTTATTTTTACTAATGTCGCTTTTTTGCACCTATAGTTTATAGTTTTTCACTAGCGTTGCATTAATTAAATCTGATGATTAAAAATACTAAAAATGTTCAAAAATTAGTGTTCATACAACAAAAAAATCCTTTACAATGGAAGTACAGGTGGTTCCTGTCCAAATCCAAAAGTAAAGGATAACTGCATGGACAAGAATACACTAAAATCATCATTTGGTAAATGGGTTTCACCTATAAATACGAAAAAACTATATGAACAAGTAGAAGAAAATAAACAAGATTACTACACAAAAAAACTGACAACGGAAGCGTATATAAAGTTGCTGTTGCTTGCTCAATTACAAGGATTTGAGAGCTTGGAAGAGATGAGCGATGCACTAATAGATGGTGAACTTCAGAAAGTATTGGGGTTTGAATCGATTAGCCCATCGCAACTTTCAAGGAAGAACAATGAAATGAATCCAGCCATCCTTTCCCATTTATTCTTTGATCTTGCATACAAAATCAAAGGTCTCCAATTTAAAAATGGGAAATACATGCCATTAAAAATCATTGATTCTAGCACGCTTCCATTAAACTTAACGAATCATAAGTGGGCGAAATTCCGTAAAACAAAAGCAGGAGTTAAGCTACATTTACGACTTGTATTTATGGATAAGGGCACCGTCTATCCTGAAAAAACTGTGATTACAACAGCCAAAGAACATGACAGAAATCAACTGGAAGTTCTCGTAGATGACAAAGAAGCCATGTATGTGTTTGACCGTGGATATGTTGACTATGAACGATTTGACCGAATGACGGATGAAGGCTACTTTTTCGTGTCCAGACTAAAGAAAAACGCCGTCATTCGTGAAGTAGAATCATTTTCTGTACCTAAAGATGCTACAGCTTTATCCGACAAGATGGTTTACATCGGTTCGACGCAAAATCGCACAGAGAATGTATTCCGTCTACTTGAAGTAGTGGATACAAAGGGGAACATTTTGCGATTAATTACTAACCGTTTCGATCTAAATTCCGAAGAGATTAGTGAAATTTACCGTCAACGGTGGGCCATAGAGCTATTTTTCAAATGGCTCAAACAGCATGTAGAGATCAAACACTTTTATGGTATGAGCGAAACTGCCATTCAAAATCAAATCTTCCTTGCGCTCATTGCTTACTGTTTACATGTACTTATCCAGTTAGCGATGAGGAGTAAGAAGTCCTTACTCCGAATTAGCCGCTGGTTAAATAAAGTGCTGTGGAAACCTGCGTACATCTGGATCCGCAGATTTGACGATAGATCTATTCCGTAAATACATACACTGTCGTTGTTGCTAATAGTTTAATTGTATAATTTTTCCAAATGGACAGCCCACCTTTGCTTAGGTAATGTCTTATTGGCAAAAAATCTTGTGCAAATGATTACTGAATTTTCAAACCAATTTTATGCAACGCTAGTGATAGTTTTTATAACATGATTTTCTCTTATCAAACCTTACAAAAATAGGCCCCGCTCCTCAAAAGGAACAGGGCCATTTCTATGTTTACTAAAAAGAACTCCTTGTATGAGCTCTCGCACAATGCTCATCTTTTCCAAATGTGAACGGCATCCTTTGCCAACACCTAGCCGATATACACACTATCGCATGTATTTGCCTGTGGTTCGTAATAACAATGTAACTTGTATTGACCAGCAAATGGTTGACCGTACCATGTAGACGGGCATGGAGCATATGGATTAAAATACCATAGCGCATACTTGGAAGGATGCTCTCTCCAATGCTCCAATACTCTTCTAGCTAATTTCTTTTCTACACCTCTCGCTCTGTTGTAGAAAACATTACCTTTTTGCACAGCTTCAAAAGAGTAATTGCCTCCCTGTATTTGAAAAATTACGTCGTATATGGATCTTAAATCTTTAAAGTCTAAACAATTAGCAACTAAACGATTTACAATGACGTTACCGACCATCAGCATCCCTAGCTGGCCTTCACCTTCCGCCTCTGCCCGCATCATCCTTGCCACTAAAGCCACATCACTATCTGTATACGCTACCCTTCCCATTTTTATCACCTCTAAAAATTATATGAGGGAATTTGGTAAAAATGATTGCTAATATCATTTTTTACATGGGCTTTGCTTGGTCTACTACATCAAAGTGATTGTATTTATTAGCTCCTTATTGGCATAGTCTTCATTCGGACAATATCAATTTTTCGCGATAGGTTCAGGTTTTCAGACATCTTTGTAAAGCATACGTGTGCATTTCAATATCCGCTACAACCGTCAGCTTCTTGGTATCATACTGGGATATTACCCCACATAAATGGTAGATCGCTTTTTTGTTGTTTATAGAAGCACTTCATCCAACTAACTTAATCATGCAGCTTATTGCTCTTTAATAAAATAAAACCCTAGTCCATTTTCTTGTGATACATACCTTGATAAAGCTAATGAATTCTCTACACTACGTTGTTCTTTTGCTGTGATAACTGTCTCAAGGTCTTTCCCTTCCATACTTTTATTTTCACGTAAATCTTGTCCCTCTACGGTTACAACTCTGGTTTTATCTTCACCACTCACGTCCGTTTGTTCTTTTGCTAATACATTTGTAAATACAATTGATAATACAAGGGCTCCTATTAATCCAAAAACTAAGCCTAATTTTCGTCCTCTAATCAAAAGGATAAAAAAGAAAGAAGGACAATCTCAGAAGATTTTAGACGCACCTTTCCGTAAACCTAGAAGTGAAATTATCAAATACATCGCACAAAACAAACCTGTTTTTCAAGACATTTATTTTTCATAGGCTTTATACCAATGATACGGTTGAATTTCTCCCAACGTTTTATATTCAATTCTTCCATGTGAATTTGTTACTGCCGCTTTTACATCTCTACCCCAATAAAAAAGACGTTCTTGACATACGCCACAAGGAGTTAATATTGTAAATTCAGCATTTTCATCTTCCCTTACCACACAAATTGTATGGGTAACCTTTGTATTACGTTTATGTGCTTCGAGGATAGCTCCCGTTTCTATACATAATTCCGTTGAAGCGTTAATAACATCTGGGGAAACACTGGTTAGTATATTCCCATCCTCCGTTAACATCGCAGCAGCACCTCCCCATCCAGAAGGATATCTATCCTTTATTAACGCAATTGCTGATTGATACAGTTTTTGCTCTATGTTCATATTTACCTCCTTCTATCCATTGAAACATCACTAATATAAGTATTAAAATTACTTAACAAACATGTGTCCATGAAATTATTCTAGCATCACTTTATAATACGAAATATTCTGTGTATTAAAATAAATAACGTCTTTAAACAGTGATACTACATCTAATATTATTACTGCTTGTGGTATTTCCAAAAGTTAATACTTGTTTTACATCAACTTATGATAAGATTCCATTTCGTCACTAAGCAACTCTCCCAGATACATGTAGAACAAAACTGAGGTCTTATCTCTTTAAGTCCTCATTCTCAATAAACTGCTCAAAGTCATCGTGAGTATTTTTATTTAAACGATGCTGGTTAAATGTTTCATACTCTTGAATGGCTAACTTATCAGCTACAGCCTTTGAGATCCTTCCTGCATTTTCAAGAATTTCACGCTCATTAAATTGAAGAAAGGCATTAAGTTTATCAATCCAATCGTTCATATGCATTGGCTGTTGTCTTTCCGCTTGATCTTCGGCATAATCTAAGTACATTGCGACAATACGATTGAGTGATTTAAGTTCCTTTTCCGTTAAGTAATTTTTAGCAACTGTAACATCTGTTTTTCTTACCTTATTCCCTTTCCATGCAGTAAGACCCATATTCTCCTTCTCGGCCTTCGCTCTATCTACTATAAGTTCAGCCGCTGTTTGACCATGAATTGCAAAATGTAGTTTATTTTGAACAGTTGCGAAAAATTCTTGTGTGACTTCTGCTTTTGGATCGTAGTCAATAGACGTCGCATAAATGTCTGTAATTTTTTGATAGAACCTTTTCTCGGAAGCACGGATATCACGAATTCGTTCTAGTAACTCATCGAAATAATCTTGTCCAAAATTACGCATTTCTTTCAAACGGTCATCATCCATTGTAAACCCTTTAACAAGATATTCATTTAACCGCTCTGTTGCCCATTGGCGGAATTGTGTACCTCGGTGAGAACGAACTCGATATCCAATTGCAATAATCATTTCAAGGTTATAGTGTTTTGCTTTTCTTTTCACCTCCCTTGGCCCTTCATTTTGAACTTGTAAGTAATACTTACAAGTTACTTCTTGCTGTAACTCCCCTTCTTCGTAAATATTTTTTACGTGAAGTGTAATATTTTGAGGTGATGTTTGAAACAATTCCGCTATTCCCTTTTGGGTCATCCAAACTGTCTCATTCTCCAATCTAACATCTATTTTTGTGTTACCATCCTCTGTTTGATAGATTAGGATACTAGTTTCCTTTTGCAATGTCATCACTCCTTTTTAAAAGAATCCCCGTTTATTATTTTTTTCTAAACATCTAGTTTGTGTACTATTATACCATTTTAAGTTGGATAACCAAACGAAAAACGAACGCACGTTTTCTTTGTTGTGACTGAATCCAAATGTACAACGCGTTAGTGAGAAATCCATCACTTACACGGATGCTTTCAAGAACAGGTTTATGGATAAGTATCTAAACTCCCACGACATATTTTTATGGAAAGTGGATTTGATGAAGAAGTAATTGAAATAAAACGATCCGGTGGAAGAAAACTTATGAAACGAAAGGGTTAATAGGGCTTACTGATACAAGGAAAACAAAAGCTGGCAGAACCCTGAAACGGGAGCTTAATCCTTCTGAAGTGATCGTGAGGCAAAATGCACGAGGATGAAGTAGATTATAAATCAGCCAAAACATGAAAGGAATTAAAATGAAAAATCAATCATTACATGACTTACTGTAACAATTACCGTTATCAATAGAATCTAAAAAAGATGACCCTATTCCATATAGGAATCATCTTTTATTTGCATAACTCTTTTTTTATAAGTGCCCTTGACACAGATGCCAGTTTAATAGTTACCCACTTAATCTTTCTCAGTAATATTTATTAATTGTTTAAAGAGCTTTACACTCTAATAATTTATGCTCTAGTTCATATTTTATAATTGGCGGGTATGATAGCCTAGGTGGTTGAGCCAGATTTCTTGAACATCTGGCTTCCCGGCTCAGGATCTTGCCCGCAGAAACTCTGAGTCAAGTGACAAAATGCATCTACTAACTTTAAATAGAGAACATACATTTTGTACACTATAACTAAGTTTATGTTCCTTTGAAAATTTGTACAGTTTAGCGTTAACATACCAGATTGCTTGGAATCCTCCAAATACCTTCCCAATTATCAAACTTCAGTTATTCCAATGGTTTACCTCTAATTTATTATTTACTTTATTCTAGCTCTGTATATTTCAAGTATTCTTCTACTAGCTCACGTTCTGCTCCTACAATAAAAATATCTTTCATTATAATGTTTTCAAATCTATTTTTGGTGACATTATTGGCAAGTTTATTAGTTTCTTCCGACTCTAACTGCGCGTAAATTGATGTTAAGCGATCTTTAAATAACTTCAAAAAAGCTAGTTCTGATTGATTGATCTCCTGATCCTCAAAAAACGGCGGAATTTCATGTCCCTCATAGCTTATTCCACGATTCATAACAACTGCAGCGTAACCAATGTAATTTGTTCCTCCTCCCATACCATCGAAATAATAAGGAACTCTTCTCACCATGTAATCCAGATAGTTTAGCCTTTCTACAAGGTAAGAAATCTCACGATAATCAGTCTCTTCGTCTGCGATGATTGATTTTAACGATAATATGGATTCTTGGAGTTCGTTGAAAAAATCTTCAATATAATATACGGTATAATAACTATTTTTTTCTTGGTTCTCGCTATATAGATGATAATTTAAAAAAAGACTAATAAGGAGTAAGCATATTAACGATATATTTAATGCATTTAAATTATTTTTTATCATATTAAAGACTCCCGAGTATGAGGTTTCAATATATCACGCCTAGGTCTAAATAGACCTAGTGTATTTCGCAATTGAAAATTGAGCTATTTCGCAACACAATTTGAGCCACTTGAAATTAACAGATTTCACAAACTTGAGTTAACGATTTTAGTCTAGTGTTGGCTTGACATGGAGCCTCTACGGGCATGACTTCTTTGCGAAAGCAAAGGGATTTCGCAACCCGATCAGGGTATCATGCCCGCCTCTCCATATAAAGCCGATAAAGTTTTGTGTAAGATTAAAATTCACAAAGTAACAATAGCTCAAATTTAAGTTGCTATATACAACCTAGGCGTATAAATACTAATATAAGTTTGATCCTAAATCAGTTTTATAGGCCCCGGTTACTCTTATACTACCATCACCTGAATGAATGTCTCCTTTTAGATTTACGTAAGCTTCTTCATTTCTGATATCGTAATCTTTTAAATTCCCTGAAACTACACGGTATACTTTCCCATGATGGACCTTTTTTTGAGCTTCAAAATCTTTTCCTACAAATTCTTCAGCAGTACCTAAGCCTACGTTTTTAGGAGACATCTTACTTAGCGTATCCCAGACGTTATATACGTTATCCCCATATGGAATTAAACCTGCAACATACTTTATTAAAGGTGAATTACTTCTTTTTGTAAGTCTTTGTCCTTATATAAGTAGATGAAGTAAGCTAGGTGCTCTTAGGGGATTATTGATCTACAGAGTTATTTGGTAGAAAGGACTACGACTTAAAAAATGTATTTCGATAGATTAAGAGATTGAATTTTTTAAAATATTCCGCATCTATTTATGGTAAGGTTCACCATGGTGATTTAAGAGGCAAAAAATGACGAGAGAAAGATGCTCTCGTCATTTTTTATGATGTAAACATTTTACCTCTTCCAAATTGGCATTATAAGGAGGAGACCCAGCTAAGGCCTCTTCTGCTTAATCCTCTAATCCTCTTGTAATTTGCTTTAAGATTACATTATAGTAAGTTTTTATAACACTTCTTTCTGTCTCTTCAACAAGACTGTTATGAGCAATTAAATTTCTACACTCAGCCATTTCATCGATTTTAGGAATTATAAAATCTCTACTTGGAAAGTATTCTTTGAAAATTTCCCAATTGTTATCTATCAATGAACCGAGGTCCTTAAAATCTAAATAAAAGAGCTTAGAATCTCCTCTGATACTTAACCATTTGTTTGCGTTTGCCTTTTCAAGCCTATTAGTTATCGTGTTCCGAAGGGGTTTAGGAACTTTAATTTCATCAAAGTAGTGTTCCCCATGTTCTTTTTTGCAGACTTCTTCAATAAACAGCCTTAAAGAGTTTTCTACTGCATATAGATATGTATAAACTTCCGCCATATAATATCCTTTCTCTTTGATATCATTTGGAAGAATTATGGATAATATTTTACCAGAGATTCTATCTGATTGCTTTTCTAAATCTGTAATAAGGTCATCTTCCATTTCAAAATCTTTTGTTAAATCAATCTCAATTATTACTCTTTTAACATCATATCCGACCTCTGCTGGAATCAGGGTATCTGAAATAGACCTAAGTAGTTCTTTATTTTCTTTAGTATCTAGTCCATCAATATTTACAGGGTTAACATATAAATAGATTGAAGTCGCCATAGCATCTGACCTACCCCAGCCGCCATCATAATAGGAATATCCGCCAGTTTCTATTGATAGACTAGCCCCTCTTAATAACTGAGCTACTTCAATTTCTTTTTTTCTTTTAAGTGTGAAAATAATTCCATCTAATAATTTTTCGTTACTGAATGGCAATCCATATGTAAAAGACATAGATATCCCCCTTTAGATAAATTAATAATCGTTCCACGTTAAATAATCTTTTTATCTTGAATTATATAAACATACTACACATAACCTATTAACATTAATTAAAAAAGTAATTAATATATGACTAAATTCTACAAAATAGTAGTATTGCAAAAGGGAAGTAATTGAATTGATAGAATTTCGAAAAGGCAATAGGGAGCTTCTATTAGATAAGCTTATTTACCCACATCATCCAAACATATCACAAAAACTTTCGAATCTCTGATGAGGTTTACAAGCAGTTCTCAAAGGCCTGCAATGAACAACTCCCACACTTGGAAATCCCAGATATGGGCGGCCTTTAGCTTATTATTAACTTTTAATAACTTTAATAGATAAATTTCCATTAATTACTTCTGGATAATTATCAGCATAAATTTCATATTGAATTGATATATTAGAGTCTATGAATTTTGGAAAAATTACTAATCTTATTTCCTCTTGAAATAACTCTGTTGGTAATTTTTGCTTTATTGTATTGATTTTCTCAGTAATGATGTATAATGATTCTTTTTTCTCAACAATAGGATACCTTGATTGTTGGTAATTATTAATCAATCTAGAATAGTTTTCTGGTTCATCATAAATATCGTTAGCGATATAAAATCCATCTTTTATAGGAATCCTTAATTTGATAGTACAATTTTTTAATGGCTCATTACCCTTATTATGAATGAATAAATTTAAACGATGACCCACTTCTTCAAATAAATAATAATTATTATGATCTCGATATTCTCTGTCTACATTAACCAACATTTGTTGTAATTCATCATCATCTCTAGATGATAGTGGTTTTTCCCGATCTAACCACATCATACTGCTACTCATCAATTGACTAATGTTTCTGTTATAGTATGGCATTTTTCTATGGTGTATTTCATTTTGTATTTCTTTTCTTCTTACTTTGGAGGGAATATTCTTAATTTCCGTCTCACTTAATGCTAGTAATTCAAGTGTAGCATCTATCTTTTCATTAAAACCAACTATAATATCCTTTCGATTTATTTTTTGCCTATTTTGATACATTAAGTCTAATTCTTGTCGTTTTGCGAACCGAGTTGAAGTACCAGTTCTAATGTATATCATGCCTTGCTTTATTTTTCGATAATCTTTCTTAAACATATAAGGTGCATTGTCACAAGGACCTATTTTAAATATAGCTAAGTTTTTATCATTTATCTCTACATACTCAATACTGATTGGTATATTAGGTTCAATATTTTGATCAATAAGCTGTTGATAATTAGCTACATCACCAACATCATCACGTTTTACATCAAAGTATTCTTTGAATCCACTTTGTTCCTTTACTCCTATGATTATATAGCGGTAAGTATCGTTCGATAATGCATTTGCAAGAGCAACGATATCTTTTAAAAACTCATGATTCTTATCTTTATTGTATATTTCTCTCTTGAAATCCAGAGTAACTGATTCATCTTCATTTTCAATACGATATTCAATCGGAATCAAGAACATTATCTCCTCTCAAATATTCCAAAATAAATTTATTTAGGTTGCGGCTTTCATCGTTTTTTATAGTACTCACTTTATTAATTCTCCTGATGTGTTTGCATAAGAAATAAAGCCATTGAACCAGCTAGATTAACAGCTAGCTCTGCATGCCGAGTAGAAGGTCTATAGTACTGTACCTTCCCTTTCCCGTGTGCATCGCCATGTATATTTCTTAGATTACCTAAGCCATTAACAATTGATGAGCATCCACCTAATATTTTTTTGAAAATTTTAACGTCATGTTGTTCGGGAGACAGTTTTAAATCTTCAGCTACCAGTCTATATATTTCATGTAAACTAGCATTACTACTATAATCTATATTTCTTTCATCTAATATATGTTTCAGAACACTTTCCACAAGTGTTCTTGATATAGTTATAGCACCTTCTGGATCATTTTCTTTTCTCTCTAGAGCCTTGTTCCAATAATTAAAAATATGTTCCGAATTAAATATCCGCAAGTTCTCATCAATCGATTCTATTAATGGTACATCTTCCTGATCCTCCAAATAATTTAACAGTTTATTAAAGTCATTCCATATTAATTGCCTTCTTTCAGCATATGTCGGTAACTCATGCTTTATAAATTGCCAAAATTGTTGAAGGTCTCTATATTCTCTTACATAGCTTGGTAATAACTCTTTTATTTTAGTATCTTTTAGGAAGTACCTTCTAAGTTCTACATAATGGTCATTATCAGTTGGCCCATCATTAGTACTCATGTTAATTAATAATCTTTGTAAGTATTCTGCTTTCTCAAAATCACTACCAAAATTATTTAAATTAGGATTGGCGTTTCCCCCTATTAGACCAAATATATCCTTCATTGAATCACCCTTTTTAAATAGTTCATTATTTACCATCGCTATTACAACGTATTAACCAGAATTTTGGGGTCGACCCATTTCCTAATAGTTCTTACTATAGAGCTGATTTAAATTTTAGCTTTTAAAATAAAACTAGCCATTAATTAATACTCTTTTTATATTAAATAGTCCTTTTTGGAATTTCATTTAATCCGGCAGCGTTACACAATAGAAGGATTGTAGATTCCAACTGACTCTCTAAGTTCTCAAAATCATTTATAACAACTTCAGGTAACAGTAAGTCTTCTTTCCTAATCATTCGCCCTCCAAATCCATTGTTATAATAATTAATTTTTATTCCCTTGATGTTTAGTAGCGATATCATTATTACAAAAGGTCCGTTAATTTGTAACTTCTGCATATTTTCTCTAACTCTTTCCAGCACGCCATTTAAATACTTTGATAATAAAACTATGCTTAAACTATTGTCATACGGTATAATTGTAGTATCTATAATTTCCGTTATCCCTTTTCGACTAAGGTGGTGATATCCACCCACTGTTTCTTGGTCTTTATTGTATGTACGGTCATAGCCAGTTACACCATCGATGTCAGTAATTGTTGTAATGCCATTCGATACTAATGCCCATAAACTCAAGTCATCTGGTTTTCCTAAATTATAAAAAGGACTTCCAAAAACTAAGGAATTCATTGGTACAATATGGACACTTATAATCCCTTGATTCTCTACTTTTAAATGACCTTCATTCGCTTTTATTTTAAATATTCGATCCAATCGGTAATCTCTTATTTTATCGCCTAGCTCTGCCAGACCTAAGAATTTTGCTCTTATCTCGTCGATATCTAAGGGATATTTTCCTACAGAGTTTCGCCCGTAAAAACGTCTACCATCAACCACATGAGGACCGTTATATGATTGTGGAACCCGAATTTGAATAATATAATTATTATCGAGTACTGGAATTACTTGTATTTGAAGACCTATTATTCTAGGTGTCACGAGATCTCTAATAGTATTTTCAATTTTTTGCAATAAGTAATCTATATTTTGAACTTCAATACCTACAATACTCTTTATCACACCTTTATCTTCTTTTATACCGAATAAAAGATCACCACCAACTGTATTTGCAAAGGATGTAATGTCTGCAGCTAATTCTTTTCGTGCTGACTTATCATTAATATTGATCTGTTCTTTATAATCAATAGATTTACCCTCTTTCACAGAATTTTGTTGTAATTCTTTGATATCATCAAGGGTAATATCTGTAAATGATTTATTAATCAATGTAAAACTCCCCCTATAATAAACTATTCTTCTTAATAATTTTAACCATAGCTTTGCCTTTTAAAGTACGTCTCATATCATAGATATCTATATTATATCTGAAGACAACTGAAGCCGTTTTACCGAAGAGTGGAGACAGTTCATCTGCATCGCTTAGAGAAGGTATTGCTATAAATCCGTTGCAAGTAATTCACTCCCAAAACCAAATTTCCCTCTTATCTTCTTGATATGGGGAAATAAGATCCCAAAGTGCGATTATTCTATTCCTTTTAGATTTATCTTTCTCATATTGCGCCTGTAAATAATGGAAAACAGTTCTAATTTGCTTAGATGAAACTTCATCTTTATAGTCACTCAAAAACAATAAATGCTCCGGTATAGTATCTTTTTTAAATA
Source organism: Virgibacillus dokdonensis (assembly GCF_900166595.1). Taxonomy (NCBI): domain Bacteria; kingdom Bacillati; phylum Bacillota; class Bacilli; order Caryophanales; family Bacillaceae; genus Virgibacillus; species Virgibacillus dokdonensis. The sequence continues at coordinate 132,244 of NZ_LT745762.1, forward strand.
GTATATTCATTATATCAACATACTTTTTGTCAGGTGTTGCAAATTCCGTAAATGCCTCCTCAATACCTATTACCCTACAAGCCTTCAATAAATTTCTATATAGTCTTGAACCCACATTATTGGATAGATATTTTTCCCTTTCTATATAATCAGTAATAATTTCGATAGATCGTTTCTCAATTAAAAAAGGGGCGGAAAGCAGGTATTGTTTTCGCTTCGGAAAACTATCGAAGCCAAATGCGAATTTTATATATGCAGCTTCAATTTCTATTATTGAATTAAAAAAACTTAAAGCTACAAACCCTTTTCTTTGGTATTCTTCAATGAGTTCCATGTGGTCTATATAATTTTGGCGATGAGTACCGTCCTTTGCTTCAGATGCTAATTCTTTTATAATATCTATAACTTTCCTTTCCATATATACAGAATTATTAAGCTCGCTATAACGTTCCTCTGGGCTTTTCAAGTTACAAAAGCGAATAACTTGACTCTTTAATTCATAATTGTTCATACTTTATATCCCCTCATCAATACAATGTACTACCTCTTTTGACTAGAAAGTTATAAAAATGCCCCTAGTCTCCATTGATTCCACTGATTTTTCTTTTCTGCTCTTCCGGGCGCAACACAATAGTCCGAAATAACTGTATTCATTCCATCATTAGGTATAGGAAGAGTTTCCTTATTCTGATTTATGTACTTTGCAATCCATCTTCTAGCCTCTTGTATGCCACTTAGATTATTATTGATAATAGTTTTTTTGCCATCACACACGTATTCTACTATATAGGGTTTTACCTTTTGACTTCCAGTGATGACAAAGTGAGGTTCCTTATCTTTATTTATGTGGCTAATAATTTGTTTTGGCATTCCTGAAGATTTCCTTTTTGACTTAAAATTATTAGTCACTAATAGAAATTGCTCCACTAAAAACCTTTCAGTACTATCTGCATTTTTATTAACTTCCTTTAAGGAATTAATAATATCTATCCACCTCAACCGGATTACTTTTTTACAATTCTTCAATAACCTTTTATGAGCAGATATCTGAGCCTCATCCAAAACTCCTCTTATTTTGAATTCGAATAGCAAATTAAAGTTTCCCCCACATATCCAAGCATCAGGGATAGAACCTGAATTATCCTCATATTCATTGTGATTATTTATCGCTTTCTGGTATGGAGATATGCCGATAATATATTCATATTCTTTATGTTCTTGGGGACAATACCTAGTTCTAGTAATTATGTGTAATCCACTATAATCAAACATCTCTACTTCATGGGGTATTAAATTCTCTAGGAAACTTTTTGTTAGACTATAATTATTTAACTCCAGAATTCTCATAAGAATATTTGTATAATGATCTTCTTCTTGACCTTGGTACTGAAAGATATTAATTTTACTCCCCCTCCTCTCCCTTCATCTTTAGCAAAAACACTTTTACTAATCAAAAATGCCAGTCATCCCCAAAAAGTTTCTTCACCAAACTTTTACTAAAAATGACTGACATTCGCTGTTATAATCTATATTCTTTTGTTAGTTCCACTAGTCAATCTATTACTGTATCTGGTGCTTCTATGTTCCAAAGATAATAACTCTTTATCTTTGCCGATATGTATAACTATTTTAAATCCCGATTCTATACTAATAATATCACTTTGAAACTTTTCTTACAAAAAAGCATATCCTATTTAGCTAGTAATATAGTGTATAAATCAAAGTTTAATTTGGCATTGAACTCACCTTTTGTGGGTATAGGTGTTTTGATACTAGAGATTTTAAATCTAAATGCTTCTGAACACGAAATGTAGAATTATTTTTATATTAAGTTTATAATATATTTAATCGTTAATAAGTTGTCTTATGAATTGCGACAACCCAGCATTTCACAATGCTGGATTGTTGCTTTTCCTACACAATAATCCACAATATACCGAGGAAGAGGAAATTGTGAGACTTTTTGTTAAGGCTGCAAAAAAGAGTACAAGAGAAACTGGTGCGATATTCATTGGTATTAGAAAAGCAGATTAATTAAGAATGCACAACAGGACCCTAGATTTGTCAATATTTCTAGGGTCTTATTGTGCCAATTACAATTATTTCATATATAGGAAAAACTATACTATTCTTATTAAAGTACTTATGAACAATACGTATAATTTTAAAGAGAACAGGACTTTTAAGGGAAGTTAATAAGTGTTAAAGTCACAACTTTATACAACTGGCTCACTAATCTTTGATGATAATAGAGAAACATCTCTTTTGCTATTTTTTCTTTCCAGATTACTCAAAACTTTATTCTCCGTTTCTGGTGTCCAGTATATTTTTAATTCTTCCTTAGCACGAGTTATTGCTGTATAGAATATGTTGTGAGTAATCATTTCTTCAATTTCATCTGTTATAACAATTTTAACAGATTTGTATTCCAGCCCCTGTGCTTTGTGAATAGAAACAGCATAGGCAACCTGAAATGGAACCACAGCATCAGATGATAAATCGTCATCTTCATCAGTGCTTCTATACTTATTAACAAAAAAGCGTATAATCGAATTTCCATTATCAGAACTACCTATCAGCTGAAAATCATATCCCGCTGCATCCAACTGATTTATTACTTTATCTAGTTCAATATCGAATTGTATTTTATTATTAAATATTTCTATACCTACTATTTTCCCTTTTAAGTTGTTATAAATTAAAGGAGCAAATCTTTCTGACTCATTAAACAAAATAGGATCATTGACCTTATAGGTCTGGATACCCCAGTAATAAGCATAGTTTTCATTGCTACTTTGCAAAAATCGATTAATATTGTTTATTCCATAAAGACCATCATAATTTAAACATAGTATTATTTCATCTTCTCCAGAATGTTCAAATATCGATTCATTTAGGCTGATAGAATAATTGTTTTTGGTAATGTGTTCCAATAAATCCTCATCCATGTTCCTAACCTTATTCCACAAAGTAAGCAACTTAGAATTACTAGTTCGATAAGGCTTTGTTAACTCAAATACTGATGTCTCAGGAACAAAGGAACGAGCAATCTCAAACCAATTTCCGAAGACTATTGAGTCGATTTGATAAACATCTCCAACTAAAACTAATAATTTGAAGGATGCCTTTCTTATGACTTTAAGCATATCTAAATTACTAACTGTACTACACTCGTCAATAATCAATAAATCAAAATCTGTTTCACAATTCCTTTGTGCTATGAATTTTGCAATAGTTTTAAAAGTACAATTAGCAGCATTAACTCTCCTTTTTAAGTTATCTACTGCTGGATTAGTGTTTGCCAAATAGAGCTTCTTTTTATCATTAAAAAAATTAGAGATATGATTTATCATAGTAGATTTTCCTGTTCCAGCAGAACCGTATATAAAAGCTACTTTGGAGTTCTCAAACATTTTATTTATATAAGATTTCTTCTCATCACAATCAATATCATAGGCGGAAGATTGCAACCAAAATTGAACAGAGTTTGAGTAATTATCTATACCAGATGAAGCTAACCCTTTAAGCTTTTGAATTATACTTTGAGTGTCCTTTTCATAACCATTTATATAAATATAATTTTTGTAATTCTCTAATTTCCTATGTTGATGCTTATAATACAATTTACTGTTATAGGTCTCCATAAAACCTTCGATATTATCAAAACCTATAATATCGTTCTTAGGGGTATATAATAGACCATTTATTTCTGTATTATTTTTGATAAATCTTGCAAAAATTTCATGGCCTCGATTATTTGTATCAATGCAGTCGAGTAAATCCGACAGTTTAGGATTATGATTTTTTAATGATGTATTAAACGGCATTTTATCAAACGGTATACACCTATAATCTAGATTTAGATTTGATAATATTTCGCAATCTCCAGATTCATATTGCTGCTTTATAACTTTGTTATTTAGTCTGTAAAGTAAATATCTAATTACATTACTTCCTAAACTATTATTTTTTGCCAATTCACGGCATTTATCTAGGGTTTCAAAAAAAAGTGCGGCTTTAGATTTTTGAGTTATACGGCTTTTGGTACTCATATATTCAGTTTCTGGGGAGTCAATGACTTCAACTAAATTCAGTCCAGTTTCAGTTAGATATCTCATTAACTCGCGATACTCAGTATGTCCACCTTGTATTTTGGGATTAATTCCAAATATTTTCGCAAAATTATTAAGTTCACAAGGGCGAATTGAAACTTCCCACCCCTCAATAATTAGAATCGGCATTTTTTTTCCTAAAATATTTACAGTATCATCCTTTATTGAAAGTTTAACAGCATAGTTATGTGAAAGATCTAGTTTTGTAAATGCAATAATTCTATCAAACTTACTTGCTTTATCACTTGCAACAGTTAGTGTAACTTCATAATAAACATTATAATCTACGAAAAATGGCTTTATTCTTTGGATATAGTAGCGTTCTTTATAAATGCTATTGGTTTTCTGCAAGGGTGATCGATTTATTTTCTCCGATATTTTTCCATAATACTCTTTAAGATTTGAATCTACATTAATTGGATACTTATCTATGTTAGTTAAAACATCAAGATTGAATTCACTTTTTAGATAGTTTTTTATTTTAAGTAGATACTCATAGTACTTCAACATTAGTCTTTCTGAGTTTTCCTCATTAAGAGTATAATGAGAGGCTGTAATCTGTAAAAGCTTATGAAATTTATTCAAAAACTTTAAATTACCTTTAGATTTAACAAATTTATTTGCCTTCCCTATATTTTCATAGCTGTTCTCAAGATCTTGTCCATTGGCGTATGCTTTTAATGAAATATGTTCAACGAAATTTCTTAGCTGCGATAGAATATTTTGTGATAGTAACCCTCTTTCATACGAGTCAAATCTAGAAATATTTCTGCATATAACTTTATCGATATTTAAGATTTCATAATCAATACTATTCAAAAAAATCCCCCTAATTTATTATCATATATTGTGATAAACTAAAATAGCGATTACTAGAACGGCAAATCATCATCATCAAATGTATAATTTATCTTAACTGTATTTAATCTCGATTTGATATTGTTGATTACAACCTTCCGTTGATAAGGCGTAAACCTACTTAACATTTCAATGAAATCGGTTATAACCTCTACATTAATAGTCGGCCTTATAGAATAATTAAAACTATTATTAACGAAAGACCGTATTAGAGGTGCGTTGTCTTGTATAATATATTCCAAGGCATTTGCTTCAACGATTTTCAAGAGTTCTCTCATTATTTTATCTTCATCATCTACGGGATTAAAATCTGAAGTGAAGTGATTTATAATATTCATCAGATTATCTGCGAATGCATTATAAGTTTGTTTGTCCTCATCTAAAAACATTTCAGTAATTAATTGACTTCCATAAACTTCTCTTAATATGGAACTAAAGTCGTTATATCTCTCTGTCCTAGAAACCTTCATCATGTTCATTATAATAGTCTTATACTTAAAGCTTTCAATCTCATCACCTAATAATTGTTCGAAAAGGCTTCCAATATAAAAAATTTCTGTTTGATGATCGTACTTTGAACCTGTTTGTATTTCTTCAGGGTGAATACTATATGGCCAGTTTAAAACTATACTATTCCCCTCAGTTTCATTAGCCTCTAACTTCTTACCAAAGCCGAAGTCAATCACTTTCACATTATTATTTTCATCTATTAATATATTTGACGATTTTATATCTCGATGTAATACTTTTATCTTTTCCAAATAAGCGAAGGCTTCTACCACTTCCAGAAATATCTTTTCCCAAGGTTTATGAGAACCAACTGGAACATATTCATTAATTGGAATTCCATCAATATATTCCATTTCAATATATCCAGTTTTATGTTCAGGGTATAAATAATAATTATAAATCCTCACAATGTTGGGATGTGAAACTTTAAAAAGTATTTTTATTTCATTAATAAATCTTTCAAATCCATCATCTGTATCATTTTCAAGAACTGGATTATACTTCTTTATAGCAAATAGAGTATCCGTTAATTTCTCTTTAAATAATTCTGTCTGTCCTGTACCCCCTTTTCCTAAGTTTCTTACATATTCCAATGACTTACTTTTATCAAATTCAATCACTTTTCCTTCCTTTAGCAACATAAACTCCACCCTTTCTAATATAAAAATGCCAGCCATCATAAAAGTTCTTTTGCTTAACTTTTATTAGAAATGACTGACATTCGCTGTTATAATCTATATTCACCTTTTGATTCTGCAGCTTGCTGTATATCCCAATCCCTTACTTCCGTATTTTCCGCCATCAATTCTGCTTGATGCATAACAGTATCCAAAGCTTTTTTCGCCTGTTCTGGTGGATAATCATACTTTTTCAAGAGCCTCTTAATAATTCGTCGCATTCCAGCTCGTGCGCTCTTTCGAACATGCCAATCAATAGTCATGTTACGTCTTACTGCCTGTGTAAGTTCGTTTGCTATTTTTAGTAATACTTCATCTTCCATTAACTCTTTTACAATGGATTCAGATGTTAAAGCATCATAGAAGGCAATTTCATCATCGTTTAAGCCTAAGTCTTCTTCCTCTTGTCGTGCCTTTTTCATATCATTTGCCATTTGGATTAATTCTTCCATTACTTCAGCATTTGTAATTGCTTGGTTTTTGTATTTATTTAAGGACTGTTTTAGTTTTTCCGAGTATTTCTTAGATTTAACGAGGTTGCGTTTCTCCATCGTTTTGATGTTGCCTTCTAATAGCTTTTTAAGCATTTCAACTGCTAAGTTTTTATGCTCGTATGTTCGAACCTCTTCTAAGAACTCTTCCGATAAAATGGATACATCTGGATGTTTCAGTCCCATTACTTCAAATACATCTACCGCTTCTTCAGAAATAATAGAGCGCTCCAGTAACTGACTAACTCGTGCTTCTACTTCCTTTTTCGATTTACGTTTCGGTTGTTTTTCTTGAAGTTTATTAAGACTTGCTTTAACTGCTTTAAAATAGCTAACTTCCAGTGCTACAGCTTTACCTTCATCAGTCGCAGCACATAACGAATGGGCCTTGGCTAATTCTGTTGCTGTCTGTTTAAATTCCTTTTGTTCCTTGTCATTCTTACCGAAGATGACGTTCATACCACCAGTAATGGCACGAATTCGTCCTGATTGTGATGTACTCATATAAGCCGAGTAATCATAACCGTGCATCATATTTTGCAAGATTTCCAATTTCTCTTTCATTACAGCAACAGCAGCTGAAGTATCAATACCTGTAGTTTCCTTATCACTGTCTGTATATTCATTTAACGCCTTTTTCAAGCTTTCTAATATTCCTATATAGTCAACAACTACCCCACCAGATTTATCTTTGAATACACGGTTAACCCTTGCAATCGCCTGCATTAAATTGTGGCCTTGCATTGGTTTATCGATATACATCGTATGCATGGAAGGAACATCGAATCCGGTTAGCCACATATCACGAACAATAACGATTTTTAATTCATCACTGTTATCTTTCATTCGTTTAGCTAATAAGTCTCGTCGTTTTTTTCCGCCAATGTGCGCTTGTAAAGCGTCCTCATCTCCTGCGCTACCAGTCATAACTACTTTTATTTTCCCTTTGTCTTCGTCATCAGAATGCCAATCTGGTCGAAGTTTAACAATTTCATCGTATAGTGCAACACAAATACGGCGACTCATACAGACAACCATCGCTTTCCCATCAATCGTTTTAGCTTTTTCTTCGTAATGGTTGACGATATCTTTTGCTAACTTCTGAATTCGACTAGGAGAACCAACAATTGCTTCAAGCCTAGACCATTTAGATTTATATTTTTCACGGGTCGATTCTTCTTGATCTTCCGTAATCTCTTCAAATTCTTCATCAATTCTGGCTAATTCCTCTTCATTGGCTTCTAAACGAATTATCCGATTTTCATAATAAATTCGAACTGTCGCTTCATCTTCCACTGCTCGTGTCATATCATATATATCAATATAATTACCAAAAACAGCTGGTGTTGATTTATCCTCTAGTTCAATCGGTGTTCCAGTAAAACCAATAAAGGAAGCGTTCGGAAGTGCATCACGCAAATATTTTGCATAACCATATTTCACATCGCCTGTTTTTGTATTTGTCTTGGCTGAAAATCCATATTGACTACGGTGGGCCTCATCCGCAATAATAATGACATTTTTACGATCAGTTAGGACAGGCACTTCTCCTTCTTCTTCCGGCTTAAACTTTTGGATAGTCGTAAAAATGATCCCACCTGATTGTCGTTCGTTTAGAAGATCGTACAATCCGTTTATCTCTTTAGATTTTTCATTAGCTTGTTGTTTTTTCTGCTCGTCAGTTAGCTTCCGAATATCTGCTTGTTTCGGAGCTTGTCTTAATATATCCTGTGACTTAGAGAAAGTAGAAAACAGCTGATCATCTAAATCATTTCGGTCTGTAATTACGACAATGGTTGGATTATTTAGTTGATTGATAAGCTGTCCTGTATAGAAAACCATTGAAAAACTTTTACCGGATCCTTGAGTATGCCAAATAACACCGATTTTACGATCTCCATTTTCACTTGTTGCTGTTTTTGTATGTTCCACAGCCTTTTTCACAGCAAAATATTGGTGGTAGGCAGCCATAATTTTTGCAATCGTCTTCTTATCCCCGATTTTCTTCCCATTTTCATCTCGTTCCTCTTCGTGCGATTCTTGGAAAAGAATAAAGTTTTGGATAATATCAATTAATCGTTCTTTTGAGAGCATCCCTCGCAACATGACCTCATATTGCGGAACTTCTAAAGGTTCAATCGTTTCGCCATCCACAGAACGCCAATTCATAAAACGTTCCTGATTAGCTGTAATGGTTCCAGCTTTAGCATTTATCCCATCCGATAAAATGCAAAATGCATTGTAGTAGAATAAGGAAGGGATATCTCGCTTATACGTTTGAATCTGTGCATAGGCATTATCAATACTTACGTTTTCATCAGAAGCGGATTTTAGCTCGATGACAACAAAAGGAATACCATTAATGAATAGGATTAAATCTGGGCGACGCTCTTCTTTTTCAACAATAGTAAATTGATTGACTACAAGAAATTCATTATTAGATGGTTTTTCAAAGTCTATTAAGAAAGCTTTCATTGAGCGATTTTGACCATCTTTGTGGAATGATACATCAATTCCCTCTGTTATCAATTTGTGAAAATAGCGGTTATTTTCTTCTAGGCTTGGACTGTTAAACGCAATAATTTGGCGAAACGCTTCTTCTAAAGCCTCATGTGGTAAATGCCTATTATTTTTAAATAATGCATCTTTAACACGGTTTTCTAAGATAACAGTTCTATAATCTTTCCGTTCCGGTCTTTCCCCATCAGAACTAATTTCGGGTCCAAAGATGTATTCATAGTCAAGCTCTTGAAGAATCTCAATGGCTGCTTCTTCTAGCTTATCTTCCGTAAAATTTTCTAGGAAACTCATTTACCTCACTCCTTTCACAATAAGATAATATTTTTAACTCTTACTTTCTAAAACCTCACCCTCTAATAAGACACGAATTTCCCCAGACATTAATTTTGGAAGAAGAATATCTCTTACTGATGTTAAATGCTTACTTTCTAATATATTGTTATAGATTAATCCTGAGATATTATCAATAAACTTTATAAAGTCTCGTTCTATATTCTTATTTGGCACTAATATTTTATGTTTTTTTACATGGGTGATTTTTATGCTAGGTTGGACAGATCCAATATTATAAGAAACCAATTCATTCTTGATATTTTGCAAATACTGATACAAGTAAAGATAAGAAATATTTTTCGTTCTTAAAGCTACTACATTCTGTGCAATACACCCTATATCTCCATAAAAAAGCTTCAATTCCCCAATGCTACCAACCGTAGACAATAGAATATCCCCTTCTTTTGGATGTCCATTTCTAAACCACGAATCATAGGTCTTCTTATCTACGAATTTAGTACAATTATCATAGTTTACGATTCGATTTTTTCCAGACAAAGCCCTTACATCAATAATAGGGTAACAAGTTACATCTTTGCTTAAAGGTGGCGTTTTACCTCTATTATCAATTACATCCACTAATTCACCTAGTTGACTTACATCCCAATCCTTTGGAATCATCCCTAACTCACTTTTGATCATTTCTCCACCACTGGATTTATATGGCTCACCATTCTCATTCGGAAACTCAAAATCCACAAACCAATGTTTAAATAAAGATTGCGCCATTTCTTCCAACTTTTCGTTGATTTTATTATTTGTTTTTGTTTTTTCGTCTAAGGTTGAGAGAATGTTTGCTATCACTCTTTGTTCTTTATCACTAGGAAAAGGTAACTTAATTGTCTCTAAACCCTTTTTGTTAATAGATGCAAAAACAGTACCTGTTTCTCTACTAGTTATTTCTCCAACATAGCTTTTTAATAAATAGTATAAAAACTCATTATTACCATTAAGCATTTTAAGACTTGCTAATCCACGGCCTATACATAAGTCAGTAGTTGCTACATTCACGTCTCCAACCGGAGCGCGAACACTCATTAAAATATCACCTTTATCGGCAAGCCTCTTTGGATCAGTACACCAAGTATCTATATCATGATATTTATCACCGAATGTTTTTCGTCCCTGCATAAAAGGTATTCCTAAACCTTCATTGTTATATGAATCTGACTTCGGAGATTGTCCCATTGTAATACTGGCTTTTAACTTTAACTCAACCACATCCCAATTTTCAGGGATTAAACCTACCTCAGATTTTTTAAAACTCATAGCCAATCCCCCCTAGATTCTTCTTAATCTCTTCTTCCAATCGGTGGGATTTATCAAATAACTCTCTTAATTCTCCAGTAAGAGTCTCCATTTTTTCTTCAAACGGAATACCATCATCTTCTATATCACCCAATCCAACATAACGGCCGGGAGTCAAAACATATTCATTCTCACGAACATCTGCTAAAGTTGCTGATTTACAGAAACCTTTAATATCCTTATATTTTCCATCTGGTCTTCGCCAATTCCGATAGGTTCCTGCGATTTTTTTAATATCCTCTTCCGTTAATTCACGTAAACGACGGTCAACCATTTGTCCCATGTTCCGAGCATCAATAAATAAAATTTCCTTTTCACGGCTTTGGTACGTAGGATGATTTTTTTTATTGCGGTTCAATATCCATAAAGAAACTGGAATTCCTGTAGAGTAAAATAATTTCTCAGGCAATGCAACAATGGCATCAACTAAATCGGCTTCCAATAAGTTCTTACGTATTTCTCCTTCATTAGATGTATTGGAACTTAACGAACCATTTGCTAAGACAATTCCAGCTGTACCATTTGGGGCAAGGTGATAAATCATATGTTGTAACCATGCATAGTTGGCGTTACCATTTGGTGGTGTTCCATATTTCCATCTCACATCATCAACTAATTCATTTCCTCCCCAGTCACTGATATTGAAAGGAGGATTTGCTAAGATGTAGTCAGCCTTTAGCGTTTTATGCAAGTCATTATGGAATGTATCCGCATGATGTTCACCGATATTCCCTTCAAGGCCACGAATAGCAAGATTCATCTTAGCAAGTTTCCAAGTAGTTGAGTTCAACTCTTGACCATATATAGACAAGTTTTCGATTTTTCCTTGTCGGCGTTCTACGAATTTTTCACTTTGTACAAACATACCGCCACTACCACAGCAAGGGTCATATATACGACCTTCATATGGCTCAATCATTTCAACCAATGTTTTTACAACACTTTGTGGTGTATAGAACTCTCCACCACCTTTACCCTCTGCACTTGCAAATTTACCTAAGAAATATTCATAAATACGACCAAGCAAATCCTTTTCTTCTTTACTGTGTAGTTTAATCGTTGAAATTAAATCAATGAGTTCACCTAAACGACGTTTATCAAGTTCTGGTCGTGCATAGCGCTTATCTAATACCCCTCGTAATGATGGGTTTTCTTTCTCAATTGCAATCATCGCTTCATCAATATATTGTCCAATTTTGGGATCCTTTGCACGGTCTTTAATGAAGTCCCAACGCGCTTCTTTTGGAACCCAGAAGATATTTTCGTATGTATATTCATCACGATCTTCTTCAAAGCCATCTCCTTCTTCAACTAACTCGTTATATTTTGTTTCAAATTTATCTGAAATATATTTCAGGAAAATTAATCCTAATGCAACGTGTTTATACTCAGATGCATCCATACTTCCACGTAATTTATCCGCTGCTTTCCAAAGTGTTTCCTCAAATCCAATCTTTGCTGTTTCCATGTCCTAAAACTCCTTTTTAGTAGTTGTGGTCATCTAATACTTCAAATAATTCACTCTCAAATTCATCCTGTTCAGGGCCTGTGGACACCCAATCAGGTAACACTCCTAAGTAATGCGCCAATCCTTCAATTGTCTTATGGAAAGTTGGTTCATGTTGTGCTTTATCTAAAAGCTCCAGAACTAACTTAAATGTATCTAAATAAGGCTGATGTTCCGTTTTATTTATCATGTTCCGGAACTTTTCAATAAGCTTTGCCCTTTCAATATCATGCTCAATTTGATTTATTTCCTCTCTATCATAAACAGGAACCTCAATGAGATCGTTTTCTTCACCAATTAGAAATTGTTCTTCATGTTTCATTATAACAGGTTGAAGATCTCGTTTTAGCTTCTCCTTTTGGATTTCCAGTTTTTCCAATTCGGATAATTCCTTAGAAAAGTATCTGGCCTCTATACCAAATATAGTTTCTAAAGTAGGTAGATGCTTTTTAGAGATATTCTGCTTTCCTTTAATCCATAGGTTAATATTTTGCTTTTTGATGCCAAGTTTCTCAGCTAATTCGATGTGCTGCATCCCATAAAGGTCTAAGATGTATTCTAAACCTATCAATTGATCACCTACCTTTAAATATTGTCTGAGTCAATATATAGTTATATTGTAATAGGAAATTTGTATACAGTCAAATGTTGAGTAGAACTAAAATCCGTAGTGATTATCTAGCTTTGACTAAATAATTACTACGGACTGTTTATTTTTTTATTCGTCAATTATTTTAAATTAATACTTTAATTCTTTTACTTTACAACTGATATCCCATACTGATTAATCAACCATTAAGTCCTTTAAATTAACCCCCAATTCCCTTCAACAGTATTAATACTGTTATCCAATGTAATAATATCAACTTTATGTTGTCGGCAAAGTTCTTGCAAGTGGGTTACTTGATCATAAAATCTGAAAAATCGAGTAGCTGTAGCGGCAATGATTACATCAATTTTTCCATCTTGAGCTTCTTTTATCACTTCTTTTAGCCCAACATTTAATCCTGACGCTATTTCTTGATATACCTTGCTTAACTGCCAATCTTGATTATCGATATACTCCTCTATCGCTTCCATCTGCATTCCTAAATAATATTCACTATGTTCCTCGTTTGATGTTCTTACATATGCTACACATTTCATAATATAAATCTCTCCTTAAAATTTTATAATGTCGTGTAAATCAAATTCTTTAATCTTGTTAGTAACATTTTTCCTAATAATAAACATCACTAGCTTAATTTCGTATTTTAAATAATCGAGAAATGTCACTCTCCACTCTGTTTATTTTTTAATCTGAAAAACGTCATTAAATTCTAGACCTAATTGCTGTGATATTTTCTTTGCAACTGCTGGACTAGGGTTTTTCTTATGGTTAATAATTTGGTTAAAATAATTTTCACTTAGCCCAGTAAGCCTCGAAAACTCACGTTGAGAATACCCTTCTTCTATTAATATAGCTCTTAGTTCCTCAGAATCTTTAACGATAATTTTCATGTTTTATCATTCACCCCTTTCATTAATACCAAGCAAATAAAAAAGAGAAAACCACCTTTAATAGACCGCAGCTTACACATACATCGCTGTCACTCTATAAATTGGGGTTCTCCCTTTTTAGTCCTATATTCAATTCTTTCTTTTGACTACTACAATAATATTTTAACAAAGTTTTTCTATATTCTAAGAGTTTATACACATTAAACCACTTCATTCGGAAAATATTTTTGCAATCTTTTCGTTTTCCTTCTTAGCCATTATCTCCCTTACACTCTCTTCTGGCATAACAACTGGGAATGTCATTTTTTCGATACGACTTTTTATTCTCCCAGCAGGGTACTTCTTTTGGAGTAACCGTATTGGCATATTCGAAGTAATAATAGTTGGTCTTTTATAACTCATTCGTTCGTCTAAAATTTGTGTTAATACTTCCTCCGACCAATCTGTTGTTTTCTCAACACCTAAATCATCCATTACCAATACTGGAGCTTGCTTAAATGATTCCATTAAATTATAAAAGTTTCTGTTAGGATCTTTCATAGAAAATGAATGCTTCATCTCATTTAGCATATTTACTACCGAAATATACATTGGCTTGATCTGATACTTGATGATGAGTTCGTTGGTGATTGCAATTGACAGAAGCGTTTTACCAGATCCTTTTACATTACTATAAAAGTATAATCCTTTGCCCATGTCCTCCAACTCTGGATATTGTTCTACATAGCGTGTTGCAATTTTCTTAGCATATTGCGCTACTCTACCATTATCGTTTATCTGATAGATTTTTGTATCGAAATCTTGGATTCTTTTATTTAAATATTCATCTGGTATTCTAGCAGTCTTAATTTTACGCAACAGTTCTTTGTATTCTCTGCATTTACACATCATCATATATTCAAATCCATTTTCCTTAATAACATGAATCAGTCCAGATCCATCACATTCTCTGTACATACAATCATCTGTTGCTTTTGTTAATCTACCCGGCATCTTGTATAATGGCTCAGCCGTATCGTTGGAAGTATTCGTCTTGGGCAATATATCCTGTAGCTTGTTCATCCTCTAAAACCTCCTGTTGATATTTATATGCTTGATCAAAAATGTAATTTGCTACATATCGAAATGTCCGAATATTATCTAGCTTGTGTTTCGGTTTAAAGTTATTGAAGCAATCTTTTATCCAACCAATAACTCGATGAGTCTCCCAGTTTTCGTCTACAACATCCTTAATCGCTGTTTGGTCATTAAACGATAACTGCTTGTTTTTGCTAAGACTCAAGTAGGTTTTACTAAATAATTCAAATTGATTTGAATCGTAAATATTAATGTCATCTTCAATCCGTTCATTTGATGAAGAAGACTCTGAATTAATTTTTGGAGTAATCTCTGTAGTAATCTCTGTAGTAATCTCTGGTATTGCAGCGCAATCACTTAGCTTCGAATCACTTTTTTCCACATTCGGAGAAACAGTTTGTTTACTCGAAGTATCATTTTCTTCCATTCGTAATAACTGTTTGTAATCATCTATTGGATATCCTAAATTACCTAAATCTAGGATGACTTTCACTAAGTTCACACGATATTGTAATGTCTTATCCCACTTATACCGAGGGTTATTTCGTCTTTTAACATAATTTTTTTCTACTATTTTACCTAGATACTTTCGAATCGTATTAGCTGATACACCGAGCATTACTTCCTCAGCCAACTCCTCAGCTTTTTTATAAATCCAACCGTGTTTATAAGAATTTGCTGAATCATTTTCTAAGCGCACTCTTTCCTCAAATTTATATTTTTCGGCATCTTTCATACGATCTATCCAGTAAATTAATTGACCTAAGATTACAGCTTCTTCCATACTTCCTGTTAATCCTACCAAGTCTTCTCTGATGACAGCCTTTTTTATTTTCCGCAATTGAATCTCTCACCTCTTACTTAATATGTTTTTAATGTAGGTAGAATTTTATTTCCTGATTATCATCTCCTCGTCTACGTCTGCCAATTGGATAAAAAAGAGAAAAACCCATGACAGACGTAGCAAAATATATACACGCAATTATGTGTATATTTCACTACTTCCTCATGGGTTTTTCCCTTGTTTGTTGAGAAAGTCGATCAATTTATTTATTTGACTATCATTATACAACTATCATTTTATTTTGCAAGTCTTTTTTACATTTGTTTTATAAATAACCACTCAGCATTGAATTTATTTATATTTCCTTACAAGTCTAGAAATATCAAAATTTGAAAGTAAACTGTTTATAGAACACATCCCTTTCACCATTAACCACACTTGTAATAAGGTTAGAGATAAAAATTAGCTGCAACTAAGTTAATTACTCAGGAGAAGTGTATTATTCATGTGGCCCACCCCTGTGTAATTCACTTTTTATAAAGCTGACAATAATAGTGAAAGATAAAAATCCAAAAGTGTTCTGATAAGCAAATACCATTCACCCAAAGAGAAAGGAGAAAGAAGAAAACACATGCAAGATAAAATCATCTTAAAGAAAAATGCGAGACAACGATTAGAACTGAAAAAGGTAGATATAGAGCTATTGGCTTTCTTAGAGCAACAACGACTATTAACCTTGCAGCAATTTTATCAAGCAGCTAAACACCTATTTGAATTGAGAATAGAAGAATATAGTTTTAAGAATCGAATCAGAAAATTTGAGGACTATCACCTAATACGTTCTGAATATTATTCTGAGGGTTTTGATGGAGAACGCTTTAAATATCTTAGTATTGGAAGTAAAGCGGTAGATTTGTTAATAGAAAATGAATTACTAGACCAATCCTACAACAAATCTAAAATCTATAAATTTAACCAGAAGAAGAACTTAATGCATTTTCTAGCAACACAGCAAGCAGTAATTAATATATTAATCAACTTAAATGCTAAATCAATAAGAGATGTAACGACGGATGAAATAAAGTACCCTATTTTATACAATTTGACATCATTCTCTCATTCGCCAGCCGTTTTTCCTTATACTGAGTGGAAAAGGAAGGAAAAAAACTTGAATCGACAAAATAGCGGAGCATACCATGCTAAGATTGCCAAACATATGACTGCTGAAAAGTCCAGTACAGGGCCAAATGGAACAACAATGACGATTGTTAAACCAGACTGGATTATTCAGGTAAAAGGAAGAAGAAAAATAAAGGATGCAATCATTAATATTGAATTGGATATGGCTACTGAACCTATCGAAACATTAGTGCAGAAAGTATTTAAATATGCCCTTCTAGCAGAAAAGAACAAGGATGCAATCCATATTATGGATATTGTTATTGCAGATGATAGCTTCTCAAACCGTTCTACACTTAGTAACGGAATTAAAAGATCGAATAACATAGCTAAACAATTTGAATTAGATTCTGCAGTTGCAAGTAGAGCTAAACTATCTGGTTTGAAAATAATCGTTTCTTCTTTGAAGCAAAACGATAAAATAGTATATGAAGCTTTAAGTAGATACTAATCAATACTACTCACCTCACGCTAGTCATTCATTTCGAATGACTGCATACATACTATTCTACAAAATATTGATTAGAATACATTATTCGTCACCATTAATAGATACCATAATGAAACTCCAAAATATCAACACTTTCCATACTTTAACCTTCATTATTTTTTTAACCTTTTACTATTCGTTACGATTATTAGTAACCATTAGACAAAGTAATGTATTTATACGATAATTATTCACTCTAAATTGCTATTATTATTATATTGGTAACCAATAATAGATACCATACCGAACATTGCCTGTTCCTGTATTTCACTGACTTGTTTGCTCTATTCTTCCACCTAGTATCTATTAATAGTTACCTTTAATCGTTACCATATCTTATTTGACAAGTGTTAAGGGAATAAAATTCATAACAGTGCTGCTGGATGTTTAGGACATTTGTTCCTAGACATATCATTACAATTATTGTTTAGCTTACTACGTAATGTTCAGTCCGACTCTGTTATTAGGATGAAAACGAAAAAGATGACTCCTGTAAATAAGTAACAGAAGCCATCTTTTGCATTTTTCTCCCTCATGACGTACAAGGAAAATGCATCTGCTTTATCGAGTGACATTGCATCAGTCAGTGTAAATTGTTCGTCTTTTCCTGTTGTTCTTTTTATTACATAATATATTTCCATTTGGTTCATCACTTTTCCTCCCTTCCTTGATTTATATAAAAAACATTGATGGATTAATAACGATTGTTATCGCCAAGCACCCTACCGATGAATTCTAACTTATTCCTCGATCCAGAAGGTCTCTTATTTTGTTGTTTGTTGAAACAAAGGTAAATGAAAATATTCTTGCACAATTATTCTATCTTACGTTCAGCCACTTTCTAACCTTTTCATAAAGAATCTTGTTAATAATAACTATCGGACGTTTGATTAGATTTCCCTAATTTCCAAGAAAACTTTACAACTACTACTGTAGTAAATAGAAGCTATGCCTAGCCCTGTTGATGATAACAACAAAGAATTTACTATCTTCTTTCTTCCTCTTCGAATTAGAAACTAGTAAAAGTATAATATTTCAAATTATAAGAAGGGAAGATATATAAATTAACCTAATGCAAATTTGTCATTCACATTAAAACCACTGCATCAAATATACAACTGGAAAGGAAGCTTTGTAATGGAACTAAGTCACAATGAACAAAAGGAACTTTATGAAGAAATGCTCAATGTTAACGAGGAAAATATAGAAGGTGCATTCTTTGTCTCATCAATAGAGGAATTGAAAAGAAAAGCAATCGAGTTCTTGATGATAGAGTTGGAATATGACCAAATGGATCTGGAAGATATAGATTTGGAAATCCGCTGGAAAGGAAAAGGGTTATACTCTTTCTGGGGGCGTTATTTTACCAACAATCATTCATTAGTCCACATTTCTGAAATATTTGAAGATGAAACTGAGGTACTTACATCCATTTTCCTCGGAAACCTTACAGCAATAGAAAGAGAGCGTAGCAAATGGTATGAATATGGTGATTTTATATATGCTATTTGGAACAACTGTTTTGATCTAGTGGAAGTTGTCTATAGCGATGAAGAAGAAAAAATGCTTGAAAGAAGACGTGGTGGCTATCTTATTTCTGAATTACGTGAGTTAGATAACTATGGTTTTTATGATTTTCTAAGACAGTATGCAGAAAAAACAAGGATGGGTGTACTATAACATTACATCACTTGTATTATTTGAACCCACTTCGTGATCAAGAGACAGAGTGGATTGAAACCAAAAGTCTTACAAAAGGAATGCCCATCCCCTAAACATCAACCTATGCTGAATAAAATCACTTTAAGTTTCAGATGGGGTTTTAGTCATAATTAATAAGCATTTACAGGAATAGTAAGGGTTGCTCCTGTTTCTTCTAATAGGAGTAACCCTTTATTTATTTTTTTAAACACCATATGAAGCAATTAATTGGTAAGGGAGAGTCTATTATGTGGCAAATCAGAAAGTCATTAGATTAACCCTCTTCATTCCTTTCTTACGAGTAACAAGACCACTTGATAACCTTTTACATAAGTTTCCGTACTGCTATTACTTTTTACATAAAAGCCGTACCAAGTGCCTGACCTACATAAATCCCGTACCGGTATTACCAATTACATAATACATACCTCTAGAATTAAGATTATAAAAATTCCTCACCTATTGTTAATTACTTGTGCTGCTAAACAAGGTGTTAAGAATCATTTCCAATGGGTGTCAAAAAATTTTCCCAAACCTATCTTCAATTGTCCTCATAAACTGAATAACTAAAATCAATAAAATCCTCTAGTTTTCCATCTCCAGATTGATTCATCCCCCAGCCGTACCGCTGGTAATCCTTCCCTCCGTCTAGAAATATAGCCCCACATTTACATCTTTTAAAATCATAACTATCTTTTGATTCAATAATATCGTCACACTTTTTACAACGAACCTTGTTTACTAATACTCTTTTCACTAAATACCATTCCCTTCTAACCACTGTGTACGTTCGAGTGATAATGTAATTACAATAAAATTTGAAGATACAAAGCGTATTAAAAGGTGTAGGATTTTTGAATAACGATTTTAGGTATTATGATATGCTTTGTAATTTAGTGCATTATTTTATAGTTTAACGGCTTTAGCTAATACATCTTTCTTTATGCTCCAATGAAGGGAATTTTCTGTGACGACATCTACTTTTACACCCAGCAGATCTTCAACCTCATGTTTAAAATGAATCAAATCAAGTAAACTTCATGCCTTTTTCAATTTCGACAAGTAAGTCTAGGTCACTTTTTGGTCCGTCCTCAGATCTTGCTACCGAACTAAATACCCGTATATTACCAATTCCGTGCTTATACCCAATCTTTTTTTTAAGAACATCACACAACACGGTACATCCCTCTGATCCGTATTTTATCTTCTAATGAGAATGGATTAGGATAATGATCACTAATTATCCTTTTTTTGATCATCAACTATCTTTTGCAAGAATGCTTCCCACTCTTTATCTTCTAAGTAGAAAAAGTCCAAATATGAGGATTCAGTTTCATCTCCAGATGACCCCTTTTCTATCATCATTCTTTGACCATATCCTTCGTTTTGCGAAGAATACATATATTGCAAGTTAGAGATTAATTGGTTAAATCGTATGTCCGGTTCCTCTTCCCAAATCCTTTGTATGAGTGACATAATCCTATTTATTCGTTCTATCTCTCGGATTTTTTCACCTCTATTTTCTTCGGTATTAATTCTTTCAATTCTACCATCGTAATGTTCTTTAACCCATCCCTGTTCCGTTCTATATACAATAGCAGTCTTATGGACTTTTGCATCAATCCTTGCGCGTTCACCTGTCATCTTTGCCCACTTATCTACCCATTCAAACTTTCTCTTATTTTCTGTCATAAGATAACTCTATCCCTTCCCACTTTAATCTTAAAACAACTACGTCATATCTCATTTCATTATCGACTTTCCTTATTTGTTAGCAAGCAGAAAGTTAATATTTAACGTTTAAGAAACTGAATTAAACCGTTTCACATTGTTCAACTAATTTCACTTTATTTATATATTCGCCATATCCAATATCACCCTTATATAGATTACACTCAAGACAAGCACAAACACAGTTAAAAGGTGTACTAGCTCCATCTTTTGATTTAGGAACTTTGTGATCAATTGTATCACCGTAAAAACCGCAGTAATGACAAGTATATCTATCCCGTTCTAATACAAATTCCCTTAATGACTTCCAATTGAAGAAATTGTGGATTAATGTACTATGTACTATACCAGCCGCTCCCTCTTCCACTAGTTTCTTTGCTCTGTTATAGTTTATTATATTCTCATATCTATAATTACTTGCACTACGCCCACGTATGGTGATTTCCTTAGACGCATCTAGAATAGATGTATCGAAACTATATTCTAATCTTGGACCTAAAATTACTTCATGCCTACGATCTTTACAATCCCGACAAAATGATTTTCTTTTTGTTGGATTAGCCTTTCTTCCACCCTTAGCTTGAAATTCCTTTACATATTTAGTTTCCCTACATATTTTACATTTCTTATAGATCCTGCAAGCATCACCTACACTGACACCCAATATAAACACCTCCATTAAAGATACAATCAAACGGATATACCAAGATTAACAATTTCTAATGTCTTTAAATTAATCTTTTGACCATTAACTGACCTGATAGTGTATAAATCTTGTAAATTATTAGTTATAATAGTAGTAAATAAAGTTAGAGAAAAATGAACGCATGAGACAAGGACAATAGTTTAGGGAACAATTATAAACGGGGTATTCTATATTTTCGGTATGTAGATAGGAATGGGGACGAAAGTAATGAAAAGACACGTTGTAATTGGCTTTGATGCTAGAGATCATGTTGCTATAGGTATAGTATTTGAGGATTTCAAAGAAGCAAAGGAATATCTTAATTATTTAAACACGGAAAAGATTGGACAAATAATTGGACAGGAAAATCGTCTTCTCGAATACACAGATTTATTCGAAATGGATTATATTCCTTTAAAAAAGAAACTGGAGGATAATAGTAATCTTTCACAACAAGGCTTTTTACATAAATTCCGTACCGATAATATGTAAAAATCCATATACGTACATGAACCATATCTCACAAAAAGAAGCTTCCAGTTGGAAACTTCTATATAACTAATACTTTACAGAGTATTTGCTATTATGTTCATGTTGTTTGATCCATCTTTTGTATCTGTCCATATTAGATAATGTAAAGTTGAAACGCAGGGCAGTGTTACGCGTTCGAAATTCATCCCAATTCCTCGTTATACATTCAAAAACCTTATCCATTTGTATACTTTTATTTTTATTAGTAGAGGCAACATAGTAACACGCAAAAAGAAATGTCAAATCTACAAGAGGCATTGTTCCCTTTTTTGCTTCCACCATAATACTTTGGGGAATTACAAAATACCCATATTGATGAACCAATCTTCTTGGAACTTCTTTGCCATCATCAATCATGTAACGGATTATATATTCACCACGATTGGTGCTTACTTCCTCATCTTCAAATAAAGCTTTTGGTATTTCAATCATTCCTGCTTTTTTAACCATTATTTTCTCAAAAGCCCCTTAGTCAAATTTAATCGTTATTCGATTTGCCTTGTTATAAACTGATTCTGCCCTTCTTATGCATTCCAATCTATTCTTTTCAATTACTTCTAATTCAACGTCATACGCTACGCCCTTATTTTCCAATGTGGCCCCAATCGACTGGGTGATATAGCCTTTTGCACCCAAAAGAGCCATTATTTCATCAAATAATTCTGTTGCAAATCCTTGATGTGCCTGATCCGTCATAACCTTCTCTACATCATTTGTTTCCACAGCTGTTACAAGATCCACAACCAATTTCCCTCTATAAAGATTCTTAGATGACAATAAAAACATCTCCTTTATTTTTTAGGTATTAATAATGTATCTACAAAAAATGAAAATGCATCTTTAAATGCCACGCGATATGTTAACTTACTCTGCTGGAATACCTGTTGAAATATATTTGATTTAAGATCTTCAATAAGATTATTCTTAGCCTCTTCATCAAGATCGTTAATGCTTGACGATAGCTTCTGCTCTAAATCCTGATAAATGCCCTCCATAAACATTTCGTATTCCTCACTAGTAATAATATTTTCCAAACGATTTTCGATTAGTTGATTAACCAATCTTGGGAAACCATCAATCATTTAAACACTCCTCTATTCGTATTATGAATATATTTATATTACGAATATAACATAGTATCTATTGATTGTAAAACCAGAAAATAATACGATTAAGTAAATAGAAGAATGTGAAGGGAAATAAATTAATGGATGATACTCAGGCAGGAAAGTTAATACGTAGATTAAGAAGAGAAAATAAATTAACAATGGTTAATTTTGCAAAGAAAATTGGTCTTTCTCAACCTTCTTTATCGCGGATAGAAAGTGGTAACCAAGAGATCACCTTCTCCTTATTAGAAAAAATATGTAAGGCACTTAAAATATCAATGGGTGATTTTCTGTATGCACTTGAAGGGGAAAGTAAGCTACAAAACATTGAATTAAGTGAAGAAGATGATGTAGATACAGAAGAGGAACTAGATGCTATATTAAGTAAGATGATTTCAGCTTTATCGTTTGAACAGAAGAAAGGGTTATATACGCTGTTGCTTCCATATACTAAGGACTAGTGATGACAGATCTTTATATGACTATAAAAAGGAAGTGCCGTAAAAGTACTTCCTTTTATAGTGCTTCATTATATATCTTAAAGCTTCATTCAAAATAAAGTGCCTTACTAAATTATTAAGCACTCTTATTCTTTACACAATATACTAAAAAAAAGATAGCCATGATCAACCATAAAAATTTCACATGCTACAAACGCGTTTACTTATGGAAGGAAATCAAGGCTTTGAAAATAATAAAGCCTAATTCCTACTCATTTTTACTGAGGAATTAAGCTTCTGCTCATCAGCGTAATATTATCCAATTATTTAGCATTACTTTTTTTATAGTCTGGGAGGGATTAGGCCTCCTATTATTTATCACACTATTTTTACATAGGAAAAACTATTATCTATTCTATTTCTGAATCATATATATCCGTACCAAACTCCATAGTTTTTATACGTTTACTAAAAGCCCTTCTAAATTTCACCGTCATATCTACAAGCCAATCCAAATATTCATTCCATTTATCTTTGTCTTCAATATTGGCACTCCTTTTTAAACTTATTATCTTATCTCTATTTTCAGGGTTTGGATTCCACTGTAACTCTTCTCCAATTTCAGACTCAATATCATCTTTATACATTTTTAATTGGCTTAAAGCACTATCGGCAATTTTATTATTAATATAAACTCTGACTCCTATTTGATTAGATGAAGTAGACGCAATATTTGATAAGTTGATTCCTGATCTACCTAGTGACACATCATACCAATACTGTGGACGAGCAGTTTGAACTGAGGGAATATCTGGATGATTTTTTAATTTCTCCCTAAAATTAGACCAGAACTCCAGCTGCAGTTTTTTTGCTGGCGTTAGACTTTCGGTTGATTTTGAAATTGCTGTCTGTTTAACTATTTCTGTTGGTTGACTTACAACATTAAATCTAACAGCAGGCTTTGAGTCGTCAATTGACCATAATTCTAGTGAAACACCATAAAAGGAAATATTATTTGAAATATGGTCATTTAGCCAATCTAGTGCTTTTTTGTGTTCTTCAGTAAAGTTTGTAGCAATCCATATAATCGCTGAGGCATCTAATACAGAAGCATAAGTAATAGCCTTACCTAAATGATCATGATCAGTTTTTTCTAATTGATTTTCAATAACAATATAATCGTTGCTTCCAGCATCCTTTGCTAATATGTCAGCAGAATATGGTCCTACAGCTACTTCAGTACCCTCTACTTCAAGTTCGAGTCCCAGAGCTTTTCCTAATTCAGCAATATTCTCTTCATTTGCTAACCACGGTGTAAATTCTAAAGCTTCATGTGACCAGATATTTCTAACATTAACCTTTTTTAAATTCCCCAAGTTATCTGACACTCTATCACCTCATAACACAAAATGTTCATTTCCTAAAATTACTTATTATAAAGCTTAATAAATTTAATTATGTTAACGTTTATTATACTTATACAATATGAATTATAAAAGCCATTTTCCTACCAACTAACTTCTTTTGTTCACACCCCTCTCTAAAAATGATGATGTTTAATTCACAATATTTGTCTATTGATATTCATTATGAATTTATTCCAATTTCCAAATAAAATAAAAATATTTCTAATTTCCTCTTAAAATATCATTTTCCCGCGGTTATCATGTTTCAGCAAATGACAAGCCGGCTGTTATTTGTGTCTTAAAATCACAAATAGATAAGGGGAGTTCATTAAATTATGATGAAAAACGAAATTATAGATTACGATAAAGATTTCAGAATTAGACTTGCGACAAATAAAGAGTTAACAAAAATAAAAGGCTATGACTTTCTAAATTACCTAACTGACCTAATGGTTAAATATTCGGATTCTATAGGAGAAGGGCTTCCTATTGATTTGGAGGGTGAAGTATGACAGCGAAGATTGAAATGTCAGAAATGCAAGTTAACATGCCAGTAAAATATATAAGAGCATATGCTTATGTTCGTATTAGTACAAATAAACAATTAGATAACACGTCTATTGAACAACAAATTGAAGCTATTGAAAAATATTGTAAGGAAAATAATATTATTCTTGTGAAAATATTTATAGAGGAACCCGCATCCGGAGAAAGCTTTTCAAATAGACCTGAGTTTAAAGAGATGTTTTATAACGTTTTCCAAAAGGAGAATAACATTGATTCCATCATCGTATTTAAACAAGATCGTATATCTCGTAATTCTTTAGATTCCCAATATATCTTTAGTCGTCTAAAAAAGGCTAACAAGAACTTAATTTCTATCGCTGATAATATCGACACAAATGATCCTAATTCAAAGCTAATCTATCAGATATTAGGTATTATTGCAGAAGTCGAAAAAGATCTAATCGCCTTCCGTACATCACTTGGTATGGAGAAGACATTTGAAAATGGCGACTTTAACGGTGGAATGGTATTTGGGTACAATTTAATAAATAAGAAATTAGTAATTGACGAAGATGAAGCAAGAGTAGTTAAATATATTTTTGATTGTTACTCTAACAAAATGTGGGGTTATCGAAAAATAGCTAGTAGCTTAAATATGCAAGGTATCAAAACCAAAAAGGATAACCATTGGTCTATTACTGCTGTTAGAACTATTCTCAACAATAAAATTTACAATGGTTACGTTAAATGGAAAGGTAAATATAAAAAAGGTAACCATTATCCTATCATCAGTAACGAGCTTTGGGAAAGAACCCAAAAACTTTTATCACTACGTAGTTATACCCAAGATAAAATACACAACGGCTCCTTTCCATTATCAGGTCTATTAAAGTGTCCTACTTGTGGAGGCGCAATGGTACAAGGGAATGCAAACAAAAAATACAAATACTACGTGTGTGGCCGTTTCAAAAACGGTGGTTCCAAAGCATGTAATTCTAATCTTGTAAGAAAGGAATATGCCGAACAACTAGTTTTATCACAAGTTATGAAACACCTTAACAATCTAAACCTCTCTGTACCATTGCAAACAGTTGTTAATAATAATCTTAAAAGTGAACTTGAACCAATTGAAGAAGAACTTAAATTACTAGAAAAAAGTTTAAGAGGACTGAAAAGAGAGAAACAGGAACTCTTGCAACTTTATACGAAGAAAATAATCGATATTGACACACTTAGTGATGAAATGAAGAGAATTCAGAATCAAGAAAGTGAACAAAAGGAATTTATAACAAAACTAACAAGGCAGATAGAACTAAAAAACAACAATGACCTATTACCGGTAATTAACAGCATTGCTAATGATTTTAATTCACTTTTTAACCTATTAGATGACTATGATAAAAAAGAATTACTCCGGTTTCTTATCAAGGAAATTCAAGTAAATAGTGGAGAGAAACCTAAAGATCGAACAATCAAGAATATAGTTTACGAGTTTGATCAAGAGTTATTTGAGGAGATAAGTCGTGAACTTGTTTAACAACTTGTTTGGGATTTTACTGTATATGTGTATTTTTTCTTAGTCTGAAGCTAATTAGCAGTCTATTATTACAAATAGACTGCTAATTTTAATCTCATTGGTTGTCCTCGGTTACATATGTAATGGTTGACAGAATATCTGACTTTAAAGCAGGTTTAATATCATTTAATATGACTAAATCAATTTGCTTTTGAAAAAGATCCTCAAGGATAATTTTTAAGTCCATATAATTATCAAAAGATATATCTGAGGCATTAAATTCTACTAATACATCAATATCGCTTAATTCTTCTTGTTTATCACGATTATACGAACCGAACAAGCCGATTCGCTTAACACCGTATTCCACTCTCCATGTATTTAGGTTCTTAGACAATTCATCAATGATTTCTTGTTTCGATAACATAACATCAGCACCATTTCCCGATATTTCAATTGTTTTGAAGTTCAATGAAAGACAGAAAACGAGTAGGCTTTCTACTCGTTCGACTCTTCTAACAATATAGTAAAAATCAAATCATTTTCTAGTAGTTGTTTCGTTTTAATAATTGAAAGATGTTCGCTAATATCTCCAAGTTCGAGTTGAAGTGGCCCAGATGGATCTCCTCCAAAGGCAACTAAACGATATTCATTCTGATATTTAAAGAAGTTGTCTTTTTCAAAGAAGAGATCCAAACTTCCTTTATTAAAAGCACTAATTCTATCTGAACGGTTAATGGATTGGTCTTCATATCTTACAATATTCGTTACCACATTAACTCCTTTTTTCTTTGCAGCTTCATCTACTCGTTCTAAAAACTCACCCACATTTATGAGTGCCACGTGGTCACCAAAATCTTTTTCTGCTCTTTCTACCATTTCATTTGGTAGAACAAGTTTTACTTTTGCAATCCCTGTTTCTTTATCGAGACTTACTACTTCTAAGACATCAGGTGTAATTGCTGTCGCACAATACAAGTGATTTTGAAGATCATCATCGCTTCTTAATACAGATTCAGAAGCCTTTCCTTGAAGAATGACATTATCGCTCTCCATCGGCGTTAACTTCCAATCAACATCATTTAAAATTAGTGCCAATTCATTCTTATCTCCTTGCCCTTGATTTCCCTCTTTTTCTTCTTGTTCTTTAAAAAATTTAAACTGATTCATGTAAAGCAAGCCATTCGACAAATCCTCTAAATATTTCTTACTTGAAAATTTGAGCAGCCCGATTAATTTATTATCATTAGGAACAAGTTCTCTTAACTTCATAGTATCATTTTCCTTTCTAGTTTAGTTTCATATTTTTTGAATGCCTATAAAATTATCGGCCTAAAAAGAAACGTAGGGATAGTGATTCTGAATCACTTAAAGAAAATGATTCAAGAAAACCCTTCACTTTATTATTATAATGTTCAAAAGACTGCCGACACTAAATCATATAGATGTCATTTTTTAGGTAAATGAATTTTAGGGAATAAATTGACATACTTTTTTAATTAATGGCCAAAAATAATACCAACCTATTTATCAGTAAATAAAATCTTCCACTCACTATCAGAAAGTAATCTTTCTCGATACTTTAATGCATTTGGTATATTTCTATTAATTAAGCATTTATTTTCCAAGCAGTCCAAATATAAGGCTAATTGAACCAAAGCATAAAGCTCAAAATCAGACTCAACACCTTTAAATGAAACATACTTTTCTAGAAATGGACGTAACTCTTGTAATTGAATGTAAGCCCATTGTTTATTATTATAACCTGAGTCATAACCTAAATAACTAATTTTCTCTAAATTATAACTGTATCTTTTTTGTTCATCGCTTCCACTATAAGGTGAATATAATTCACAATATAAAGTTGTTTCTTTATTCTCTTCGTGATATAGCAATCCGTTATTTTCAAACCCACCTTCACTCATATTTTGTATACTATTATGTTCAAATTCAATTGCATATTTAAGTGCATTTAGATATAAATCCATCTTATTTTGATTTTTATTATTTGTTAACTTTAGTTCAAATAAATTTATAATAGGATCAAAGGGATACCAGATTTCTGAACCGTATCGCTCAATTTGTTCAGTGTTTAAATTTCTAAGATAATCAATATAATTACTAAACTCATTTTCTTTCTTTATAATTTTTTGCTTGAAATTAGATATAACCTGTTTTTGATACTCGTCAATTGAATTTATTATTTCTAGAAGAAACTCTAATCTTGTTTTTACGAAAGCAAATATTTGTGAAATGAATATCCTAACCCTTTTGAAATTGTCTTCATCCTTACTTGTATACACTACTGCGTAGATATCACAATCATCATCAATCCATACTCTTCCGTTATTCCATGTTACAAATGGGCTACATTCAAAGTCATTATCCTGATAAGATTTGTGTCTACTTGTTTCTACCGGATGAACAGAACATAAAGAACGCAAGTATGCAAAATATTTCTCATCTGTCCCTGCCCCATCTTTGCCAACTTGATTAAAAATTGCGATTGACTTCTTAATTCTATCATCCGGTACATCAAATATTTTTGCCAGTTCTTTTACACAATCCACAACAACAGACGCATTATTCATAAAATCAAAGAAGTCAAAAGCACTTCTATTGTACTTACCTGTATTTAATTCAAGTCCATTTAAGTAATCGACAGTATCGTCAAGCCTGTCCATAATTGCACAAATTTTATCCCATGCACGGTGGACTTTATCTTTTTTGAAATAAATCTTTTTGTTAAAGGTTATATTTTGCTCCTCGTTCACTTTCTCTCTTAATAATTTTAGAATTTTAGTATCCAGATTTATCTGAAATGTAACCTTTTTCATTTTAAGCTCCCTTCTTTAATTAGTTTTCACGATTTTACTCGTATCTCTTATCTTAAAATAGACTGTTAGTATTTAATTTCAAGTTTTATTTTACTTTTTATCCATTTATCGTTATAATAATAGTAGAATATAAAGAGCTTGACTTTTCTGAAGACTTACGTTCCACGTGAGTTACTAATGTAGGAAAAGTGGGGCTCATTTTTTATTTTTTGCTAAATATTGTTTATTAAGATGTCTGTCAACTGGTGTAAACTTCCAATGCCTATATGGATGATCCCATTTATTTTCAGGGTTACCTTTAATACCTGTACTCTCTCCAACATTAAAATTAGGATATACCTCCCTTATCCTCTTATTAATTAACTTATATAGTTCATGTTTAGCGACTGTTCTCTTTCCTCTTCTTTTTTTCCCATCGGGAATTACCTTATGTTTTTCATTTAATCTAAATTCTATAGAACCCAATACTACGTCTAAACACTGAAGTATTACATGGTTGTGTGACTTAGCTTCAGCTATATCATCTTTACTATGAATAAATAAATTTGCTTCTATAAATTCTTCCTGATATTGGAGATTATAAATAAAGTCCTTAAATTTCTCGTTCTTTTCTTTTGTATCAGGTAATTGATCAAAAAAAGGGTAAATTGAAATTGGATTATTACTCTTATTAGAATATCGAAATCCAAAGGCATGTTTAAAAAATTGATAATAAAGTAAAAAGTACTCATTATCTCTTTGTTCCTTAGAAAGCTGGGCAGGATTAAACATATTATGTGTAAACATAATCCTTATCTTTACCTTATCTTGTTGAATGAAATTAAAAAATTCCTCCATTAACAACATATATTTATCCAAATAATGTGGTGTTACCTTTTGCCATTTTACTTCACCAAATAAATTTAACTCTTGTTTCTTACTTTCCAACTTTGTTCTTACTTCTTGAAAATGTATTGACCTAACTAATGCTCCACCGTAGAAGTTACCGAAGTAGGCACCGTTTTTCTCAGATTCATCACAGTAGACAATATATTGCAAGTTAACGTCCTCCTAATACTCTATCATCGCAATCTTGTGACTATATTATAACACCTTAATCTATCAATATGAATGAACCTAAAAATAGTAGATTAGTTATTCATGAGTTCTTATCAACACTACTCTACGATTTACATTTATGTTATAATAATAGTTTTGCATCCTATTTAGTAATAATTTCCAAGATAAACATTATAAATTAGCTGAATTGTTACTGATTTTTAAAACTTCCATTTCTACTTTCTTTATTTTCATTGTAATATCAACTTATAGGAGGATTAGATATGGAGATATCAAAAGTAGCAATCTACGCTCGCGTAAGTACAGAAGAACAAGCAAAAGAAGGTTTCAGTATAGCCGCACAGCTTCAAACACTACGGCAATATGCACAAATTTATAACTGGGAAGTGATTGATGAATACGTCGATGAAGGAATTAGCGGTAAATCCGTAAAAGGACGTCCGGAAATGAAAAGACTTATAAAAGATGTAGAAAATGAAAGATTCGATGCGGTAATAGTATGGAAAATTTCTCGACTTTCAAGAAATATGTTAGACACACTCACGATTCTAGATAAGTTTGAAAAATACGATGTGAAGTTTATATCTTACTCTGAGAACTTTGATACCAGTAGTCCTATAGGTCGCCTAGTACTTCAAATTATGGCTTCTATTGCTGAAATGGAACGTAATACTTTAGCAGAAAACGTTAAACTAGGAATGAAACAACGAGCATTGGAGGGACGTTGGAACGGTGGCATTGTATTTGGATACGACACTGTAAAAAAGGAACTTGTTATTAATGAAAAGGAAGCAGAAGTAGTACAGCTCATCTATCATATGTACGCAGATGGGAAAGGGCTACGAGCAATTTCTAACCATTTAAATAAATCAGGCTATAAGACGAAACGTAACCGATATTTTTCCATCAATGGTGTAGCCCAAATTCTAGACAATGTTGTATATAACGGTAAAATCAGTTGGCTAAAAGTTGAGAACTGGGACACCAAACGTAGGAAAGGGAAAAATCCCAACCCCATCCTTGTTGAAGGAAAGCATGAGGGTATTATTTCGGATGAATTATGGAACATTGTACAAGCAAGGAGAAAAAGCAAATCATTTAAGCAGCGCCAATCAAATGAGCCATTTTTACTAAGTAAGCTGTTGCGTTGTCCAGATTGTGGCCAAGGGATGGTTCCTTCTATTACAACATACACCCTAAAAGATGGGACAAAACGAAAACATCGCTATTACGTTTGTAGTGATTTTCATAATAAAGGGTCTGCTGCTTGTAAAGCTAATTCCATTAAAGCATATGATGCAGAAGATACGGTTATCAAGAAAATTGAACAATTTAGTTCTAATAAAAAGAGGCTATATAAAACACTCACAGACATTAGTTCTAGTTCTGCCCATTCGATAAGTCAGCTTAATAAGGAACTAGAAGAGATTGAAACGCAACTAAAAGAAATAGAACAATTACAAGCTAAGTATATGGAAGCCTTTGAAAAGAACACACTCCCTGTAGATATTCTACAAGAAAGACTACAAAAAGTTTCCAATGATAAGAGGGGGTTAGAACAAAAGAAAAATGAGGTTATAATACAATTAGGCTCTGTCGATTCCAAAGTAATCCAACCAGAGTTGATCGAAAAACTACTAAAGAAATTCTTATCGGTTTACAAAGAGACGTCTAGGGACAACCAAAAACAATTGCTACAGTTGTTAATTGATAATATTACAATCAAACAAAATGACAAATCAAGATGCATAAATAACGTAGAACTTGAATTTGATTTTTCTGAACTACACATATCGAAAACTTTTACATTAATCCACTTGTTATATCGTGAAACGGATAATGAACTCACCTTTTCAATACCCGCTTCCGATAAAGAATTACCACCTTATCTACAACAATTTTTGCCTCTATTTATGGTACGGTTCTCCCCGATTAATCCGAAATGCCCTATACACCTGCTCCAACAGAATAAACCGCATCACCTGATGTGGAAAAGTCATTTTCGAAAAGGATAGAGCAAAATTACTTCTATGTTGTACCTCTGCACTGATTCCAAGTGATCCGCCAATGACAAAGGCTATTTTGCTTTTCCCATAGGTGGCGAGTTCATCCAATTTGCTGGCAAATTGCTCTGAAGTAAGCATGTTGCCGTTAATTTCTAACGTGACAACAAATGTGTCTGGATGAATATGGCTTAAAATGCGCTCCCCTTCTTTTTGTTTCACATGTAACATTTGCGCTTCACTTAAGTTTTCCGGGGCTTTTTCATCAGCTACTTCCACGGTATCTACTTTTGCGTACGTGCTTAAACGTTTTAAATATTCTTGTATGCCTTGCTTTAAATATTTTTCTTTTAATTTTCCTACTGATACAATGGTAATTTTCATAATGCGTAACGTCCTCATAGATTTTTTCTTTAGTTTACCATAACTGACCGTGCTTTTTGCTAAAATTTCTTCTCTTCACTCCTACAAACTAAAACCCACTGCAATATACAGAGCTATAATAGCAATTACGCTAATGACTACAAGCACTCGGGTTGTTGTTTGAGGCAGCGGCTTTACTCGCTTTCCTTTGAACCATCCAGTGAATTGGAACTTATTTCGGTATAGGACAAAAATAAGGATGGCAATGCCTATGGCTTGTAGCGCTAAAAAGTACATCAAATATGGATATACTTCCGTCAACTGAGCGATCGGCCTGTTCGTGAATATTTCTAAAAAGTAATTACTTATCGCTCCAAATACGAAATAAAGTACTACAAAGATGAACAGCGCACGAACCGCTTCAAGCAATCCTGTAGAAAATAAACGCATGCTAACCCTCCATCCCACACTTTTCTTCCATTATAACAAAGATGCATTCAAACAAATTGTTTTTTCAGAAAACACTTTCCGTTTTTAAGTAATTCGTGTATTATATATCTAAATGATATATATCAAATGGATAGGAAGATTTCTTTGAAAACGTATAACAATAGTACCTATGCGCTGCTTGGAATTTTGACTTTAGATTGTCGCACAGGTTATGAAATCAAACAACGGATGGATCAGAGCTTAAATCATTTTTGGAAAATTAGTTATGGGCAAATTTACCCGAATCTAAAAACGTTAGTTACCGATGGCTTAGCAACCGTTAAGGTCATGTCACAGGATGGGAAACCAGATCGAAAGGAATATTTCCTTACTACCAAGGGGGAAGAGGTGTTAAAGAACTGGTTGAAAGAACCATTGCAGCATATTGCTAATGAGCGTAACGAAGTGCTTTTGAAATTGTTTTTTAGTAGACATCAGCCTGCAGACCAGACGCAATCGTTGATACGTCATTATAAAGAAGAATTACAGAAGAAAATAGACACCTACGAAGCGATTGAAGAAATGATAGGCACTAATTATTCTCAAAACCCTGATGCTACTTATTGGCTGTATACACTAGACTATGGAAAGCGGACAACCAAGGCTGCTATAGAATGGTGTGAAGCTACCATAGAAAAAATAAAGTAAACTGGCTTTAGTTATAACTTCTTTTCTGGGCTCTTTCGAAAAGCTTAATTTCTTATTCAGCACAAAGATGACTTGAAAAGCAAGATGCGATTGCTTCGAGAAAAGCGTGATCACTGGGGGCGGGGTGCGAGTAAAGAGGCTTCATTTAACCTATAGAAAAGTTAGAAGCAATAGGCAATATCATAACGCCTCCATATACTGTAGAGGGGAGAGAGGATATCATGATAAAACAGGTCTACTCTGGTCGTTATACCACAGAAAATGAAGAAGATATTGTTGTGTTTTTAATAGGGATGCGGGTTAACCGTAGATTAGCTGTACATAAATGGCTTCCCGTCTTTTTAGCAATGCCGCGGATGATTAAAGAACTTTACACATCACTAGCATTGCATTAATTAAACCTGATGATTCAAAATACTAAAAATGTTCAATAATTACGTGTTCATGATACAAAAAATCCTTTACAATGGAAGTACAGGTGGTTCCTGTCCAAATCCAAAAGTAAAGGATAATCCGTATGAACAAGAATACACTAAAATCATCATTTGGTAAATGGGTTTCACCTATAAATACGAAAAAACTATTTGAACAAGTAGAAGAAAATAAACAAGATTACTACACAAAAAAGCTAACAACTGCAGGGTATATAAAGCCCATGTTACTTGCCCAACTGCAAGGATTCGAGAGCTTGGAAGAAATGAGCGATGCCCTAATAGATGATGGACTTCAGAAAGCACTGGGGTTTGAATCGATTAGTACATCTCAGCTATCAAGGAAGAATAATGAAATGAATCCAATGATCCTTTCCCATTTATTCTTGGACCTTGTTTACAAAATAAAAGGTATCCAATTTAAAAACGGGAAATACATGCCATTGAAAATCATTGATTCTAGCACGCTTCCATTAAACTTAACGAATCATAAGTGGGCAAAGTTCCGTAAAACAAAAGCAGGAGTTAAGCTACATTTACGACTTATATTTATGAATAAAGATACCGTCTATCCTGAAAAAGCAGTGATTACAACAGCCAAAGAACATGACAGAAATCAACTGGAAGTTCTCGTAGACGACAAAGAAGCCATGTATGTGTTTGACCGTGGATACGTTGATTATGAACGATTTGATCGAATGACAGATGAAGGCTATTTTTTCGTATCAAGACTGAAGAAAAACGCCATCACTCGTGAAGTAGAATCATTTTCTATACCTAAAGATTCTACGGTTTTATCCGACAAGATGGTTTACATCGGTTCGACGCAAAATCGTACAGAGAATGTATTCCGCCTACTTGAAGTAGTGGATACAAAGGGAAACATTCTACGATTAATTACTAACCGTTTCGATCTAGACTCCGAAGAGATTAGTGAAATTTACCGTCAACGGTGGGCCATAGAGCTATTTTTCAAATGGCTCAAACAGCATGTAGAGATCAAACACTTTTATGGCATGAGCGAAACTGCCATTCAAAATCAAATCTTCCTTGCGCTCATTGCTTACTGTTTACATGTACTTATCCAGTTAGAGATGAGGAGTAAGAAGTCCTTACTCCGAATTAGCCGCTGGTTAAATAAAGCGCTGTGGAAACCTGCGTACATCTGGATTCGCAGATTTGACGATAGATCTATTCCGTAAATACATACAGTGTCGCTGTTGCTAATAGTTTAATTGTATAATTTTTCTAAATGGGCAGACCACCTTTGTTTAGCCTTTGTCTTTTTGGCAAAAAATCCTGCAAAGATGTTTACTGAATTTTCAAACCATATTTATGCAATGCTAGTGTTTACACATATAAAGATACGTTAGGCTTTTTATCTATGGAAAGTTATTTTGGCCTGCGCACGACGTTGATGGTGCAATATTGGCGGTCTACCGAAGATTTGCTTGCCTATGCAAAGGGTAAACAACATCTAGCTGCATGGAAACGGTTTAACCAAAAAGCAAGCCATACAAATGCGGTTGGTATCTATCATGAGACGTACATCGTACCAAAAGGTAATTATGAAGCGATTTATGCGAATACGCCGTTATACGGTTTAGCAAAGGCAAACGAACATATACCTGTTTCTCCTAAACGTACAACGGCTAAGCAGCGTTTGACACAGGATGCAGTTAACCAAATAAATGCTTGGAAGTAAAGTGGAACAGCTTGCTGATGTACTAAATCAAAGCTTGCGAGTTGTTCCTACAGGAATATCACATCTTTTCCTCCGGTAGGTTGCGGGTATGCTTACATCAATCTGTTTACGAGACTTTTATTTGCTCATATGGTTAAGCGCCACAAAGGTTTGGCTTGAAAACCTCTTTATGACATACGAGAGTGAGGTTCTATTTTCTCCCCCTAGATTTTATTCCACACATAATACTGTGTCTTACATGATACAATCAACCATAACGTAGCAATTTCTAGAAAAACTTTTAAATGAAGTGAAAAATTTCACATCTAGATGGCAACTACCTTCCATAATCCACCTAAAATTTTACATGCTAAGTCGTACAACATGTTTCCTAAAAGCACCTCCTATGTACATACCTATCAATTGGAGGAGAAGGATGAAAATATTAACTGGCAAAATTGCTATTGTAACTGGAGTTCGTAATTCGAAAGGTATTGGAGCTGCAACATGTTTGTCTCTTGCAAAAGCAGGAGCTGACATCTTTTTCACGTACTGGTCTCCATTTGATGAAGCGGAAGGAAGATTGGAAAGAGATTTCCCTAGTAAGCTTTGTGAAAAAATAAATAGCTTTGGAGTGCGCTGATCACATGGCGTTAGACTTAAGCCTAGAAGAGTCCCCAAACAACTTGCTAAATACAGTCCAGAATAAATTAGGTACTGCTTCCATTTTAGTCAATAACGCAACCTACGAAGCTCCAACGAATTTCCATACGTTAACTTCAGAAAATCTAGATAACCATTATCAAGTAAATAATCGCGGAACCCTTTTATTAGCGGTTGAATTTGCTAAAAGATATGAACAGCAATTTCCCAACGAGAAAAAAGGCTGGATTATCAATCTCGTCTCTAGAGGGCCAGACCCAAATAATATAGCTTATATTGCTACAAAAGGGATGACTATTCCTACTACAGAGCCATTATCCGTTGCTCTAGCTCCCATTGGCATAACGGTTAATTCTATTGATCCAGGTCCAACGGATACAGGTTGGATAAATAAAGAAATAAAAAACATTTTATTACCTTTATTCCCAACTGGTCGGATCGGCCGTCCAGAAGATGCCGCTAAACTGATCACCTTCTAGCAAGTGAAGATTCCTATTGGATAACGGGGCAAACCATTCACTCTGAAGGCGGGTTTTCAGGGAAATAACAATACACTAAAAGGACTGTTGCACCATACATTTCTGACCGTGCAACAGCACCTTTTTCTATGATTTTACAATATATCATCATATACTTTTGTCGCTTCAGCAATGCTTCATAAAATCTCAATGACTAGTTTCAAAGTACTTTCCATTATAAAGTTGCATTTTGTAAACATGAAGCCTGTAAAATAATATAGGAAAAATTCTAAGGTTGGAGTAGTTTATAATAGTAAAATGAGATAGGTCTTTTGTTTATGAAAACTATAACCAATGGGCATTGAATACATGTATGATTTATAGCTTATTTGTTTAGCTTGTTTCATAGTCTGTTAATGGCTTAGGTTCATATGCTGATGCTGTTTGAAAATCATCATTTGAAAACAAAATCCCGCAAACAACAATTGCTCCACATATAAATGAGACGATAAACTTCTTCATATTCTCCCTCCTTACAATTTTATTAATTGGTCATAACTACTAGTTGCTAATTTATAGTACTGCATAGATTCCCTGTGCTTGCCCATTTTTTCTAAATGGGAAGCTAACAACTTTGAATAAAACACTAAATATTGGTAGTCTTTCCTTTGCTTTAAATACGGAATAAATTTCTCTTCTAGTATGGACTCAAAATCTTTTAGTTTTCCGTTCAATAAGTATGTGTACACTAGAGTTGTGTATTTATAAAAATCGTAATATTCCTTTTCTTCGGATAGCCTAAGCGTATCCTCCGCGAGGATTAAATACTCCTTTGCTTTCGTGTTCTCATTATTCTGGTGAAAATTTTGTATTAAAGAGGTAATGGCTTCTAACTTGGCTTCATATTCTAAGCTTTCAGAATCTAATACACGCAAATAGTTTTTGATAGACTGTTTTAAATCTCCTATTAATCCATAAAAGCGACCTAAATTAAGATAAGCTAACTGAATAATTTGTTCTTCGCTATTTATTTTACTTAAAGAAATTGCTTGTTCAAAGTTTTCTAATGCGTTATCATTCATTTTAATTCGTTGATAAGAAATTCCTAGTAAGATATGACATTGGGCGCAACGTATAAAGTTGTACTCCTGTTGAAACACAGTCATTGCTTTTTTCGCATAATTAATAGCCTCAAGTCCATTTAGCAAATTACTATACTGAATAGAAATTG
The DNA here is from genome assembly GCF_900166595.1 of Virgibacillus dokdonensis. Taxonomy (NCBI): domain Bacteria; kingdom Bacillati; phylum Bacillota; class Bacilli; order Caryophanales; family Bacillaceae; genus Virgibacillus; species Virgibacillus dokdonensis. The sequence continues at coordinate 171,082 of NZ_LT745762.1, forward strand.
CGTAACACAAATCAGCAATCTCTTCTTCTTCAATTTCAGCTGATCGATGCACTTTCTCGGCTTTTTTATAGCATTGTAAAGATTGCTGATGTTCTCCTTTAAAAGAGTAATAATTCCCTTGAAATTTATTCCAAAAATATTTATGTGGGGAGTTAAAAGAGTCTGCCATCTCATGGAGTTCATTAATTTTATGTAAGGCTTTTTGGAAATCACGTAAAATCATATAGTAACGAATTTTATGAATCTCAAACATAATTGTTTGATTGTTAATACTTTTATCCATTACGTTTTGCAATTCTTCATATCTTGTTATAATTTCCTGTTTATCAAAACGGTCATATAGCATGTCGTACCATTTCTTACATTTGTCTTCAAAATTTGAATCAGGAATATTTGTAAGCTCAATTCCTAGACGATTACATAATGCTTGAATAATCTCAGAATTGGCTTTTGCTTTCTGATTTTCTATTTTTGATAAATAGGACAAAGAAACAATACCTTCTGATAATGCTTCTTGTGTCATATTTTGCTTGGTTCTATGTAATTTTATAATATAGCCTATATCTATCAAATCCTAGTCCCCCCTTTAATGCGTTATATTATGTAATATTATACCACAAGTCTAAATAGTTAGTGTTTGAGAAAAAATATGATTAATCTAAAATTTTACACCTAAATTAGGGTTACTAATCAACAAATTTTCTTTTAACAGGAAAATGTACATGGTGTAGTAGAATTACGCATTATTAACTGTCAATTTTTGTGATCTACTCTTTTTTGTTTAAAACAATACACATTTGCTACGAAGATAAAAAATTATTTTTTTAGTATTATCATAAATGAAATAAGCAACCTTAAATGAACAACCTTTATAAAACCCCCTCCACAACTTAAATTTTCCCCTTCCATTATCATATTACTAGATATCCCTCTTAGATAAGCTGCTTGTCACCGAGTCTTTATGCACATTTATCGTTTTTCTTACCCTATAAAGTAAAGCTTAAAATATATATAGAACAAAAAAGATTGCTGCCGCACGTTTTTTCTAACATCTTTATATCCCTTTTCCCAAACGTATAAAAACCCCTCTCAGAATAATTTAGCTTCCTACAAATCTTTATGACGTTAAAACGCCGTCGTTGCAAAAACTATAAACTCTAATATGACATGCTTCCCTGTCGCGGATATAAAATTTTGACTTCTCATTCAAAATCATGTACATTACTAATAGACGAACATTAAATATAAACGAATAATTTTTATTCGGATTTTAGAGGTGTTAGGTATGGATAATGTGTTTGATTACGAAGATATTCAATTAATTCCCGCAAAATGTATTGTACGCAGCCGTTCAGAATGTGATACGAATGTCACATTAGGCAAGCATACATTTAAATTACCTGTTGTACCTGCAAATATGCAGACGATTATTGATGAAAAAATTGCGTTGATGTTAGCTGAAAATGGCTATTTTTATATTATGCACCGCTTTGAACCAGAAAAACGTACCGATTTTATTAAAGATATGCATGAACGTGGACTTATTGCCTCCATTAGCGTTGGTGTAAAGGACGAAGAATATGATTTTGTAGAGCAACTAGTAGCAGATAAACTGATCCCAGATTATATTACAATCGATATTGCACATGGACATTCGGAGTCTGTGATAAAAATGATTCAACATATTAAAAAACATGTACCTGAGAGCTTCTTGATTGCTGGAAACGTTGGTACTCCAGAAGCTGTTCGTGAATTGGAAAATGCGGGCGCGGATGCTACGAAGGTTGGAATTGGACCAGGGAAAGTATGTATTACGAAAATTAAAACGGGCTTTGGCACTGGTGGCTGGCAATTAGCAGCGCTTCGCTGGTGTTCAAGAGCTGCAAGCAAGCCGATTATTGCTGACGGTGGTATTCGTACGCATGGAGATATTGCTAAATCGATCCGCTTTGGTGCAACGATGGTGATGATTGGATCGCTTTTTGCTGGTCATGAAGAGTCTCCAGGGGAAACCATTGAAAAAGATGGCAAGATTTTAAAAGAATATTTTGGTTCTGCTTCCGAGTTCCAAAAAGGCGAGAAGAAAAACGTCGAAGGAAAGAAAATGCTTGTAGAACATAAAGGTTCCTTAAAAGATACACTGCAAGAGATGGAGCAAGACTTACAATCCTCCATTTCCTATGCAGGTGGCAAAAAGCTAGAAGCCATCCGTACCGTCGATTATGTAGTTGTGAAAAACTCCATCTTTAATGGTGATAAGATTATTTACTAAATGAAACTTTACCTTACAAAAACGAAGGCTACCCCCATCAAGAATGGTATGAAGCCTTCGTTTTTATATTTCTAAATTGCAAAATTATATATTCCCTCTATATTTCTCCTATAGCGTAAGAACAAATTATTCGTTGCGGTTTTCTTCCAAAATACTTTCTTTTAATTCAAAAAGCAATACAATTCTCTGGAACCCTTCATACAGCATACAGCTTTGTTAACATAATTTTCTACAACGAAGTTCTATAGCACTTCCCCATTAATAATGGTATACTATTCTTACATTTAAAGGGATTGATACTACTTGGTATCTTGAAGGAATGGAACAACATGACAGATTTAGAAAGCTTTATAGTTCATTATGGATACATCGGAATGTTTATTGTTCTTATATTAGGGATTGTAGGGATGCCTTTCCCAGATGAAGTATTACTTACATATGTTGGCTATCATGTATCTTTAGGAAATATGTCTCTCAATCTAGCTATATTCATTGCCATCTTGGGTTCAATAAGCGGGATCTCAATAAGCTATTTATTGGGGCAGTGGTTAGGTGTCCCATTTATAAAACGTTTTGGTCCTAAATTACGCATAAAAGAAAAACAGATAGACTGGGTTCGGAACAATTTTAATAAGTATGGAGCCACATTTCTCATTTTTGGTTATTTCATCCCCGGGATTAGACATGTCACTGCTTATGTAGCAGGATTTAGCAAATATCATTATTTTCGTTTTGCTGTTTTCGCTTATATAGGCGCTATTTTTTGGGCATCCACATTTATTATTTTGGGGAATATTTTAGGTGATCAATGGGAATATATTACAACCTTTTTCTCGCAAGCATCAAAAATAATGTGGTTAATCATTCTTACTGGCGTCCTATTTATCATTCTAAGAAAAATCAAACGAAATTAAAATCAAGCATTGGAAAAAACACCGACGCTCTTTCCAAACGAAATATCATTGTTTCCTGCTATATCTGGTGAAAATTGAAAAGTTGCTCTTTCGATAAATAATACAACTGTAGAACCAAATGAAAAATAAGCCAGCTCTTCACCACGACCTAATTTATCCGAACGAGCAGTAAGATGGACACTATTGACATTTAAGGCGCCTACTTTAACAACAGCAATATTTCCTAATTCACTTTGGATTTCTGTTATTCTACGATAATTAGTTGATAGAGGGCTATTCCCATATTTTAAACCAATAGAATTAACAGGATAAGATTTTTCGCCAAGCACCCAGCTTTCTTTGATTATCCCATCTACAGGACTATGTATTCTATGATAATGACGCGGTGATAAGTACAAAATAATATATTTTCCATTTCGATATACATCCGCCTTTTCTTTACTACCTAGCATCTCTTCTAACCTAATTTGTTTGTTTTTTATTGAGTATTTTTCAACATCCTGAACAAATCCAAAATCGCTTATCACGCCATCTACTGGGCTAACCAAACAATTAGGCTGTGATTCTATAGATCTGCAACCGAATTTTAATTTTCTAGTAAAGAGTTGGTGTAAGCTTTGATATTCTGACAACGATTTTTCCATTTCTTCTTGGTTAATACGGTATATTTTAGCAAAGATTGGGACAAGCATGCGACTCCAAGTAGAACTTGTAAAACGAACGAGCAATTGAGATACATAATTATTTCCGGTTAATTCAACAAATAATTTCAACCAAGCTTTTAACAAATTATCACTCCTATATATGAACTTACAGAATGAAACTATAATCGAGGGTTTGCTTTCGCTCACTCTATAAACAAATTATTATATCGTTGCTTCCCTGCTATTAATTTTATAATTATTCTTGTATAAAATAAAGATTTATACGTTTCCAACAATTGCTGTTTACCATTTAGTCTATTTTAGCAGTAAAATAAGTAAGAATGGTGAAATGATTAATAATATGTAAAGTGCTGTTTTAATTTAGCAAGACTTGTTCAGCTTGCATCTCAAATTCTTGAAATAATTCATACAGCACCTTATATCGGAGTAAACCTAAAAATTTTATCTCGATAGCAGAAAAGATTTAACAGCTCTTGATAAAGTTCATTAATTCACATAATGTGATATTACTACATTCACATTTTATAAAGTCATCTAAACTTATATGTAGATAAATGTAACATTACAAGTAATAAAATCAGGAGGAAATAATGAATTTTAAAAAACAAATACCTAACCTTTTTACATTGGGAAACTTATACTGTGGCTACTTATCCATCGGTTATACGGCATCTAATCATTATAAAAACGCAGCTATTTTTATTCTTATCGGAATGTTACTTGATAGTATAGATGGAAGAATAGCCAGATTATTACATGTTGAAAGCCCTTTGGGAAAGGAGTTAGATTCTTTAGCTGACATCATTACTTTTGGTGTCGCACCAAGCTTTTTAATGTACTATACAATGTTGTTTGATCTTGGGTGGATTGGTCTAGCAATATCAGGACTATTTCCTTTGTTTGGGGCTTATCGATTAGCTAGATATAATATTACAGCAAAAGAAGAATCATTATATCATTTTACTGGAATACCCATTACTATAGCGGGGGGAATTCTTGCTACCCTCATTTTATTTAGAGAAGACATTCCGAGTACATTTACTATGGTTATTTTTATTTTGCTTTGTTTTTTAATGGTTAGTACCATACAAATACCGAGCCTAAAAAAAGTACGCTTGCCAAGAAACGAAACCATTGTCACTATCCTTATAGGAATGATGTTATTTATGAATCATGCTAGATCTTGGAGAGTATTTACTTCTCTTCTTTATATAGTTATCCCGCTATACCTTATTTATATGACGTATCGTTTTATCAAAATAAAAGCAAGTAGATAAATAGCTTGTTGGTAAAACATAGAGCGGAACATCTATCAGTGAGAATCCTTGCTCCACGGAATAGAGTAGCCCTTGAAAATTACCCAAAAAATTCAAAGTCAATTTTCATCGCTCTGACAGTACGGAGGAACGACCTAAAACCTCCTAAATTTGTAATCAGGGCTGTGCCTAGTACGTTTTCCAGCTCGTCGTTACGCCAAGGTTTACAGAATTTTAGATACGAGATATATTTTAGACCATCTTCTTTTTCAAAACAGAACGATAGAACTTTCTGTCAATTACCTATATAATAGGGAAAATACGAAAAAGGAGGGTTCCTAGTTGCCGATTACAATTCCTAAGCAACTGCCAGCACACGCTACTTTGGAAAAAGAAAATATTTTCATTATGGATACGGTACGAGCAACGACCCAAGATATTCGACCATTAAACATTGTGATCGTTAATTTAATGCCGGAAAAAGAGCGCACGGAAACACAGCTTCTCCGGCTATTAGGTAATTCTCCCTTGCAAGTGCTAGTGACATTTCTGCATACAGCAACACACGATTCAAAAACCGTCAGTAAATCACATCTGAACCAGTTTTATCAAACGTTTCATTCCATCAAGCATAAACGGTTTGACGGAATGATTATTACCGGTGCACCTGTGGAAATGCTCGCTTTTGAAGAGGTGAATTATTGGGAAGAGCTGAAAATGATTATGGAATGGTCGAAAACCCATGTAACTTCTGTATTACATATTTGCTGGGCAGCTCAAGCAGCACTATATTACCACTATGGAATAGGAAAATATGCGCTCCCAGCCAAATGCACAGGAGTGTTTTCTCATACGATTTCACATTCTACCGTCGAGCTTATTCGTGGGTTCGATGATGAATTTCTAGCGCCACATTCCCGTTATACGGGAACATCACTAGCAGACGTTCAAGCTGATAGTCGTTTAATGGTGCTCGCTGCAACAACGGACGACGATCCGTTTATTATGATTTCCAAAGACGAGAAGCACATTATGCTTACAGGGCATTTTGAATATGATTTTGATACCTTAGCAGAAGAGTACGATCGAGATAGAAAAAAGGGGCTTAACCCAGCAATACCGAAAAATTATTTCCCTGATAATAACCCTAAAAAGACGCCACTCCATCGTTGGCGCTCCCATGCACACCTGCTATTCTCTAACTGGTTAAATTATTATGTCTATCAGGAAACACCATACGAATGGAAATAGTTGATTTGCTAAGCATCCATTTTAGCTTCTGTTAGGTGAAATTGAAATGTCATTAAATCTGAATCTCTGTTAGCATTTAGCTTTATTACTTATGAAATAAATGCGCAAGCCCCTTAGCATCTGTGGGACTTGCGTTTTTATTATAAATGGGAGGGGATTACATTTGCAGAAGCTAATAGCCATAATAAGGAGGATAAGCTCCATAGCCTTGATAATATGGAGGGGCGAAAGCATTTACTAACGATCCAGCTAATAAACCACCAGCTAATCCTCCGACAAAGGGAGCTACTCCAAAACCAAATCCAGGAAAAAATCCAGGACCGCCAAATCCGAAGCCTGGTCCAAAGAATGACCTAGGCCCAAAAAATGGTCTCGGACCGAAAAATGGTCTAGGTCCAAAGAACGGTCTTCCAAAACCAATTGGACGACGCATCCAGTCTTGTTCTTCGTAATATGCAGGATCATTCCATTCATAACTCATTTCTACTTCCCTCATTTCCATTTTTTTCTCTACGATAAGATATGAAAAAGATTGGGTGTTTGTGCGAGAAACTATTGTGTTTGAACAATCATAAAGCGAGGTTGATTTTAAAGATTGAGGGACTTAGCTTGCAAAATCGGCTTTATCTGATATCTTTAACCACTTGTTTTCATCTATATGATGACAACATAAACCTTCACAAGCACTTCATATGTTAAAGATACAGTTCATTAAATGAATAATAAGGTTTAAACCTCTCGTGGAGGTTCTTTGCAATAGAGCATACTTGTGATTTGATGGCATACACCAAATGCAACGGTTTCTCTTTATTTACTAAGCTATTCTTCGTAATGTTGAGTTTATTTCAGCGAAACGCGTTACCCTGGTTCGTTTCCACATTAAGGTTTTTTGAATAGTGTGATATAATTAAATTTAGGTAGTTGTATATGCAGGGTGGTATGTGGCACTCGCCTTCCGAAGTTATTTCTTTGGGAAAGGGGGTGATCACATGATTATTACTACAGACCATTTGCTCGTAATTTGTGCATTCGGTACTTTAATTGTAGCGATAATCAACTCCAACACAAAAAAGTAATCCACCCTGCTCAGCCAAGTAGGAAGTAGATTACTTTTTTACTTTATTGCGCCACCGCTGTCTTGCGGTATAGCTACCTTCTAGACGTTAGTGTTAGTAACACTAGCACTAGCGTCTTTTATTATTATATGTTTTATATATTCATTATATACAACATGCATTTTGTATGCAATCAAAAACGTTTTGAAGCTTTTTACACGTTATAATTCTAATTATGGTTCTTAGTGTTTTTTGGTTCGCTTATCCTCGTTTCATTCCTATTCATGAAACTTTCTATACGTTTTAACGCTTCATGTACTCTTTAAGTAGCAAACTCAGTAAGTTTAGTTATTTTACTATTAAATAGTATATTTAGCCTCTCCCTCTGCTCTTATGCTATATTATTATGTAGTAAATAAACGTCTGTTTGCAGTTATTCAGTTCGATGAGGGAAATGCCGCCCATTGTTGGTACTGCAAAGTAATAAAAACGCTCACAAACAAAGAAATTAGTTCTAATATACAGCACACAACAATCATTGAAGTGGTGTCTTATTAATACTTCAAATTCGAAATAAGGTAGAAAAAAACGAGGGGATATCATGCTTAGAAGGAAGAAATGCATTTGCTGGAATTGCAATAAAAGTACACCATACAAAAGATTATGGTATCGTGGACTTGCAACTAGAACAGTAACATGTCCATACTGCCACGCAGAAAACGACTTAAGTCTCAAGCAACTTTCACTTCAATTTGTCATATTTTTCATTGGAATGATTTTTTTCTCGTTGGTGGGTTATTTTTCGATTTTAAGAGTTTTTATTTCGCTATCGGAATTTTGTTATATGCGATAACCATGGCGCTTGAATTATATATTACCTATGAGCATCAAGCGAAAAGCTAAGGATGGCGATTAATTTATCGCCACCTTAGCAATCGCTTTTTAGCCTTTACATTATTCAAACAAGTGGTGGAGCATGCGCTGCTTATTTTCAAAAAACTGTGCCATCACCTTGTAATGACTCGTTTGCTCCAATTCTGTTTCCTGCATACCATCTTCCGTTAGCTCCAAAATACTCGCACTCGGATAAGCCATCAATATCGGTGAATGCGTAGAAATAACAAATTGCGAACCATCCTCCACAAGATCATGAATCCGTCTTAACATTGATAGTTGCCGTAACGGCGACAACGCCGATTCAGGCTCATCTAAAATATATAACCCATTCCCTTGAAAACGGTGCATAAACGTCGCAAAGAAAGCCTCCCCATGAGACTGCTCGTGCAAAGATGTTCCACCAAAGGAATCAATAATCCTCGGTCCTCCTGATGCAAATTCATCTAATTCTTCTATGTTAGTAGCTACATTATAAAAGGACTCCGCCCGAAAGAAAAAGTAATCTTGCGGCTGATACGCTCCGCGCGCAATCTTAATATATTGATCCAATGACGAATGAGAATCATAGCTGGAAAAATTAAAATTTTTCGACCCGCCTTCAGGGTTAAACCCTAACGCAATCGCAATTGCTTCCAATAAAGTAGATTTTCCCAATCCATTTTCACCAATCATATATGTCACATTCGGATGAAAATAAATCCCAGGAAAATCCTTTATCACTGGCAAATGAAATGGAAATGCATCAGCATTTGCAGGTAACCGATCTTTTTTTAAATGAACGGTTTTTAAAAATGCTGTATCTGACGTTAGTTTTGGCACACCTATCACCTCAATCATAACCGTTGCTTTTTATTTTAGCATGAAGCTATGGTTTGGGATAGATGTATTAACAAGCAGAGCAAGTAGCTTTATCGCGAGGGAGCGTTTTCCGAGCAAAAGCGAGCGACTTCCCACGGGGGGCGAGCGTTTTTCGCGCGGGGGCGAGCGTTTTCCGCACGAGGGTGAGCGTTTTCTGCGCGGGAACGAGCGTTTTTCGCACGAGGGTGAGCGTTTTCCGCGCGGGGGTGAGCGTTTTTCGCACGAGGGTGAGCGTTTTCCGCGCGGGGGTGAGCGTTTTTCGCACGAGGGTGAGCGTTTTTCGCACGAAGGCGAGCGTTTTTCGCACGAAGGCGAGCGTTTTCCGCGCGGGGGTGAGCGTTTTCCGCGCGGGGGTGAGGGCGGGCAATTTTTATATTTTATACCTCTTACTCCAGCTCATGAGCTGCTAAAGTGGAGGCGATTTGATCTTCAATTGCCGTTATTTCCTCGCTTGATCCAATATAGTTATTAATCATAATTGAAAAAATGAGTGGTTGTTGATCCTTTGTAGTGACGTATCCAGATAGTGTTGACATTCCTTTAAGAGAGCCTGTTTTTGCGATGACATTTCCTTTTGCGGGTGCTTCCTGCATTCGATGCCGTAATGTTCCACCGACTAGTCTATCTTCCACGCCAGCTACTGGTAAGGAATTTTTAAACAGTGGAAACCATTCCTGCTCTTGTACATGGTACAATACTTGCAAAAGTTCGCTAGCAGGAATCATATTTTTGTGTGACATACCAGATCCATCGCGTAGTAGCATCGTGTCGGTGCTTGCACCAAACTGCTCCATTACTTGTTCCATTACTGCAAGCCCTTTTTTCCAGCTTCCTTCTCCATGAACAACTTTTCCCATTTCTTTGGTTAACACTTCGCCATGCCCATTATTGCTTAGTTTCATAAAAGGGATGAGCAAATCTTTAAGGGGCATTGACTCTTTCTCTGTTAATATAGTGCTGTTAACTGGAGCTGCTTTCATGAATGCCTCAGTTTTACCAATAAAGTCAATACCTTCCTCGTGTAGTGTTTTCTGGAATACGTCTAGCGTATACATTGTCGGCTCCCAAACGGCAACCCATGACCTCACTTGTGTAGCTTTTTTTGGCATAGTTCCCTCTACAATGATTCTGTTCGTCCCGTGTTCTCTCTCTATAGCAATATCTTTCGGCTTATCTGCATCTACAATCTGTGTGCGATTTACAATTTTAATGTAATCTGTTTTAGGCGTTACTTCGATGATTGCTTTTCCACTTTCGGTGGCCTGTGGTAAAACATGGACAATTACAGTGCCTGCATCATAATCTTGATTCGGAGAAAGCGTTAAAGCAGACACTTGCGCACCTGTATAAAATGACTCGTCAGACCAATTTAAATCTTGGGAAAGCCGTTCATCATCATACCAAGTATCATCTGCAATAATATTTCCTTTCACTTTACGAATTCCTTGTTCCTTCATATCTACCGCCATCTGCTTCATATCACTTTTTAATAACGTCGGGTCACCTTTTCCTTGTAAAAATAAGTCACCGTGCAACACTTTTCCTTTCACTTTCCCGTTCGTTCGCACTTGTGTGGTGAATTGGTAATTTTCTCCCAATATTTCTAATGCGGCAACCGATGTTAAGAGTTTCATGTTTGATGCAGGGTGCAAACGTCTGTCGCTGTTTTCGGAAAATAGAATATCTCCTGTATTAGCATGCATGACGCTTACAGATGTTGTTGTACCATCTAACCGTTTATTTGTTAATATTTTGGAGAGTTTCTCCTCCAAGGAATTTGCTTGCACTTCTGCATTCTCTGTTGCGTTAGACACCTTTGTAAATACAAATTCATCTTGAATAGCAATTGGAATAATAGCTAGTACGATAATAGCTAGGATAAGTAGCGTGCTTTTTTTACAAATTTTCCATCCCATAAAAGACCATCTCCTTTTTAGAAAAATATCAAAGTCTTTATGTCGATAAAACGCCGTCGTTTTGCTTTAATTTTATTCTTGTGCAAAAAATCTAGGTTGCAATTCACAGCTAATCCAATTCATTTGGTATTTACAACTAGCCAATTACATATTACTAGTAAGGAATTGAGGTAAAAGCTTGGACATACAGCATATGTCATTTAAGCCTTTTTAATACATTTTAATCAAACCAAATCGAGACATCGATGTGTCATGCTTAGTCGGCTTTGTAAAATCTACTTAAAGCTATGCCTTAAAAAGTGCTATTATGTTGTGTACCATCATATGAAGATATGCATCAAAGACAATTAGTATGAGGGTAATGTTTAAAAGGCATTTTCACTGGGAACGTTGAAAAGAATATTACATGATGCGGAAATAATTTAATCAAAAAGGAGTTTTATCATGAATCAAATTCTATTTATTCAAACTGGCATGGGGATTGATGTGCATGGGCAAAATATTACAAAAGCTGCTGTAAGAGCCGTAGAAAATGCTATCTGGTTCAATTCTATGCCTGGCATTGAATACAGCCTTCCTGAACAAAAGCTTGAAAATATGAAAGTAAATGTAAGATTAGCTGTTCCATTAGATCGTAACTTGCTTGATACAGAAAAAGTAAAAGCTGTCGTTCCTTATGGATCCGTTACGGTGGATGTAACCGATGGCGGTATGGCCACCTCAAGTGGGGTTATTTTGAAAGATAAAAATGACGAAAATGACTTAATGTATATGGTAAATGCTGCTGTTGAAGTAGGGTATTAAAAAGAATATGCGATACAATTTGCTGATTCACCTTCTACAATGAGATGCACTTTAGCATATCCAATCCGGCTAACACTAAGTTTTTACCACCATAAATAACATTTTATTCTAGCTTGTATTTATACGGCAAATCTAAAGATTGGTACAAAAAATCCGAACTTAATATAAAATTCTACAGGAAGAATTTGAATAAGTTCGGATTTTCTAATTCAGTAGATACATAGAATGACGTTCATTCTTATTCTAATACATCATCGGGAGTATCTATTATTTATGCCTTTCGACGTCTTGAAATGATTAGGAACCCACCAACGATAAATAGCGAAACCCCTAAAATCATCATGTAACGTAGCCATTCTTCTCCAGTTTGAGGAAGTTTTCCTCCTATTTTCTCTCCTGCTTTACTCGGATCATCCTTACTACTTTCAGTATTTTTCTGTGGTGGCTCATTGTCATTATTTCCTGAATCCGTTACAGGCTCTTCTGGATTGATTGTATTTTCTACTTTCAATTGTAAAGAATTTTCCTGGCTAAATGCAATTGTAAACGGAATTGGCGTCGCATCTAGCTTGTAATGCTCTGGCGCTTGCGTTTCTATAAATTGATACTTGCCTGGTTTTAAGTTCTCTACAACGATTTTACCTGCTTTATCCGTTGTGAGATCTTCTTGTAACGTTTCTCCTGCTTCATTTTGTAGTTCGAACACTGCTCCTGCCAATGTTTTATCCTCGTCATCTGCATCTACTTTGACAAGTTCAACAGATCCTCGGATAAGCTCATTTGTTGCTTTTACCGCAGCTACTTTGACATCAGCTTCCGTTTTACTTTTTTCAATTGTAAACGGAATTGGCGTCGCATCTAGCTCGTAATGCTCTGGCGCTTTGGTTTCCACAAACTGATAGTTGCCTGGTTTTAAGTTCTCTACAACGATCTTTCCTTCTTTATCCGTTGTTAAGTCTTTTTTAACCGTTTCCCCTCCTTCATTCTGCAACTCAAATACCGCTCCTGCCAAGGCTTTTTCCTCGTCATCTTCATCTACTTTTACAAGTTCAACAGATCCTCGGATAAGCTCATTTGTTGCTTTTACCGCAGCTACCTTGACATCGGCTTTCGTTTTACTCTTTTCAATTGTAAACGGAATTGGTGTCGTATCTAGCTTGTAGTACTCTGGCGCTTTGGTTTCCACAAACTGATAGTTACCTGGTTTCAAGTTCTCTACAACGATTTTACCTGCTTTATCCGTTGTGAGATCTTCTTGTAACGTCTTGCCTGCTTCATTTTGTAGTTCGAACACCGCTCCTGCTAACGGTGCATGATTGTTATCTTGATCTGCCTTTGTTAACTCAGCCTTACCAGTAATTAGCTTATTCTTTGCGGTAATGCGCAGTTGCTCTTTTTGGCTCTTTTCAATCTCAAATGCAATTGGATCAGCATCTAACTCGTAATAAGCTGGAGCTTTTGTTTCTACAAATTGATACGTACCTGGACGCAAATTTTCTACAACGATTTTTCCATTTTCATCCGTTGTTATGTCTTTTTTAACCGTATCTCCTGCTTCATTTTGTAGCTCGAATACCGCTCCTGCCAAGGTTTTATCCTCATCATCTTCATCTACTTTGACAAGTTCAACAGATCCTGGGATAAGCTCATTTGTTGCTTTTACCGCAGCTACTTTGACATCGGCTTCCATTTTACTTTTTTCAATGGTAAACGGAATTGGTGTCGTATCTAGCTTGTAGTGCTCTGGCGCTTTTGTTTCTACAAACTGATACTTACCTGGCTTCAAGTTTTCTACAACAAGCTTTCCTTCTTTATTCGTTGTGAGATCTTCTTGTAACGTCTTGCCTGCTTCATTTTGTAGTTCAAATACAGCGCCATCGAGTTTCATTGCTTTGTCATCCTTATCAACCTTTGTCAGCTCCACCTTACCACGAATAAGCTCATTATTCGCCGTTACGGTTACTGTACTCGAATCGCCAGCTTTTATAGTAAACGATACTGGTTCTTCGTTAAGCTGATAATATGTTGGCGCTTTGGTTTCCACAAATTGGTACGTGCCTGGTTGTAAATTCGTAACAAAAATTCTCCCGTCTTCGTCTGTTCGTAACAACGGCTCGACAACAGAACCATCTTCGCGCTCTAATTTAAACGCAGCACCTTCTAAACGATTTCCATTTTCTTTTGCAAGCTTCGTTAATTCCACAGAAGCAAGTTTTTTATTCTTTGCTGTTAAGGTCCGAATTTCCGTTTGTTTTTCACCAATAGTAAAGGGAATTGGTTCCGTATTTAGCTCATACCCATTCGGTGCTTTCGTTTCGACAAATTGATATTCACCAGGTTCTAAATCACCTTTGTAAATTATTCCCGCTGGATTTGTTGTTAGACGATCAATGACTTTATAAGCGTCACCTACTTTTTGCTGTAGAGCAAACGTCGCTCCTGATAAACTCGCTCCTGTTTCTTCATCAATTTTATTTAACTGTACATTGCGAATGATTTTAGCGTTCGTTACCGTGAGCTGATTTCCTACTTCTACTTCACTACCCTCTACATAGGATTCATCAATCACGATTCCACGTTGCTTCTGCTCAATGAGATAACCATCTGGGGCGCCTTCTTCAATCAATGTGTACGTTCCATAAAGCAATCGATCAAAAACAACTTTACCATCTTCATCGGTTGTTTTCGTACCAACCGTAATGCCACTTTCTTGATCTTTCAGCGTAAACGTCGCTCCAGGGAGTGAGTCGCCAGTATCACGATTGGTTTTATGAACAGTTAGTCTGCCGATTTCTCCAGTACCTTCGCCCATACCATTCGTTCGCTCCACTTTTACTGTATCTTGAGACTCATTGATAACCTCATCAATGTTTTCTCCATTAAAAGATATATTGTTACTTACCGTCTTTCCTGGTTTCTCCAAAATCATGGATTGATATTCTAATATATACGGCTCATTAATTTCTTCTGTAAACTTTAGTGTAAACGTTTCAGGATTTTGCTCTAAATCCAAGGTGTAATCCTTGTTAAGCTCTAATAACTCTCCCTTGGTAACTTTACCTGCTTCATCTACAGATGTTGCGTATAGATGGAAAGAATCTTCCAGTAACGCTTGATTATTACTTGGTTTGTCATCAATGGTAGCATTGCTTACTTGAGACTGGCCAAAGTTTATATTAACCTTCCAATCGATCATTTTTCCGTTCTGATTTCCTGATTTTTCTGTATACTTTCCGCCATACGGAATGGATACAGAAGCATCTAGTTCCGTTTCTTGTTGATTTCCATTGTAAAGGTTCGCTGTATTATGGTAGTTTTTTGCAACTAAATCTAAATCATTTAGACTTGTTTTGTACTCTATCAAATACGGTTGGTTGATCTCTTTTACAAAATTAATCTGAAATCCTGGCTCACCTTGTTCATTTTCCATAAATTCTATGGAGTAATCCTCACCTGGTACGGCTTCTTTTTTCTTTGTTCCATTTTTCCCACCAGTAAGCTCCATTAAATGTACGGTTATGGAGTCTTGCAATAGTTGCTGATTACCTTGAATAAAATCTTTAACAACCGCATTATCTAGCGTTTTTAAATTATAATTGACACCTATGTTCCAAGTGATTTCCTTTGTTACTGCATTATAGGAACCATTTTTAAAGCCGTTCTGCTTTGTGTACTCATCCGGTGTAAATTTATTCTTAGCACTTTTATCTTTAGGTTCTCCATTCGCATCATCCCAAGACAGATTAGCTTGGTTAATAAAGTCCTCACTCTTATTTGCAAGTTGGTCATAATCAAATGTTGTCGTATAGTTGATCCAATGTGGTTCCGTTATTGTATTCTTAAATTGAATTACAAATTGATCCGCTTCATTTTTAGAAATAATATAATCTGTTCCTTCTTCTAATGCCCCGCCTTCTTTTTGAATCCTGAAAAAGTTACCAGATTCTTCATCCTTTAATAAAGTTAGACCTTTATTGGTAAAAACATCTTCTAGAACAACGTTGCTCATCTTTTGACTATCATGATTAAAGGAAATTTGCCACTCCACCGTTTTATCCTTATAATTTGGATTACTATGGTTTTTGAATAAGATCATCTGACCAATTTGTTGCTTACCTTCATCCGTATGCTCTCCACTATTTACCGTATTAATTATTTCCTCGCCATCAAACACGCGCTCAGAAGCTTTCGTTTTGTAAACAATTTTATAGGCAGAAGAAATATCTTCGTTAAACTGTAAATGGAAACCATTTTTTCCATCTTGTTGCCTCGGGGTTACTGTATAGTTAGTAACAAATTTCCCTTTACCTACTTCTTTTCCATTCTCGTTCAGCGTGATTTCTCTCACTTCAAACGAGTCTTCCACCAACTCTTGGCTGCCATTAAAAAAGTCTTTTAACAGTGCAGCTTTTTGAGCAATGTTTTTCTGATTATAGTTATAGCGAATTTCCCAAGTGATTTCTTGGTTATCACGATCATAATCTACAGCTTTTTTTTCTAAAGCTTTACCTCTGCCAACCTTTACAGTTGCATCGGCACGTACATCATCAAAACTTTCCCCTGTTAACGTGGCTTTGTTTTTGAAGGTATCATCATCTTCATTTGTAATTTCTGTTACATATACGAGACGATAAGCGGAACGAATATCATCCTTAAATGCAATCGCAAAGTCTTTCCCACCAGCTGTTTTTCCTATGGTATAAGAGTTAGGATCAACTTCTTCGCCTTGAGTCACTTCGCCATTAAGCTTTGTCTCTAAATGATATAGTTTGATCGATCCTTCTTTAAGCGCTTGCCCTTCTTCAATCGGATCGATTAACTTCGCATTACGAATCGTCTCTAGCGTTTTGTTGAAATCAACCGTCCATTCAATTTCTTCCGCATTATAGGAACGATTCGGGATCCCTTTTTTCTCCACAGCTGAACCGCCTGGGTTAAAATCGATTGGAATGGTCATGGATTCTTTGCCTTCAATTGGTGTAATCACTAATTCTTTGTCTTTGTTAATAACGGTTTCTTCGCTTAACTCTGTCCAAATCTCAAAGTTTCCACTAATTTTGGAATATTCTTCAATGAACTTGGTAAACTCTATCGTCGCTGTTCCATCTTTTGTGACAGATAGATAGCCAATTGTTTTTCCATCGAATTTCATTTCTGCATGATCAACCTTACTATAAACGTCTAACTCTGATGGTACTTGAAAACTGTACGTATCGCCCTCTTTATATCCATGTCGATTCGGTAATTCCCACCAATATTTTATAGCAATGATCGAACCTAGACCTGGTTTTTCTATGGGCTCACCTGTTTCAGCAGTTTCATAGGTTACCTCATAGCGAGTTAATATATCCTCTTCAATCGCCTTTAACGGAGCAACTTTTTCTGAAGCTTGTTCTGCTGTCTTCTGCTGTTCTTCCTCAACAGGCTCCTCTACTTCTGCTTCCGAATTTGCCTTTTCATCACTGTTTTCTTTTTCCTTGGCATCTGTAGCATTTTCCGCTGTTTGTTCTTCGTCAGAACCTGTTTCATCTTGATTCACTGCTGAATCGCCTGCCTGCTGTTGTTCATCAGCTTCTGTATCTTCTGCCGTCTTCGCTATTTTAACAGCAAACGTTCCGCTCGCTTCAGGGAGTTGATGAATTTCCTTATTAAAACGAATGGTTAACGTATTATCTTTATCTACAACATAACTACCCACTTCCGTTTCTGCTACCAATAGCTTCTCTTCCTGCTTTTCATCAATTTTTATAGCAGTAGGGAGTTGATCGGTATAATCCTTATTTGGTTCGGCAGCTATACCTTGAACGGACCAATCTACTTTTAAATGTGTTGCTTGTTGTATATCTTCTAATGGAACAATTTTCCCTGATGTATCCATTAATTCCATATTATTAATTAATCCATCATTGCTTATGCCTTGCGCGTTAATTTGCATGGGAAAGGCTAGGCTACTGGAAATTGTTTGTAATAAAAGAAATACAATAAAAAGCACACTTAACTGTTTCTTCAAAATGCTACCCCTTTCCATATCTTCGTTCGTCGTTTTCCACAAGTGTTAAAACGAGCGATCATTCCTTTAACATCGTACTTTCACTAAACTTACTCCCACACCTATATACCCATATAGGTATGAAAATCCTTGTCATACTTAAATAGAACCTACTCTTTACATTAAATAGGTTCAGACGAGACCACTTTTTTACGGCGTCTATATTTCATCGATGATTGCTTTCTTGTTTGTTGAAAGAACCTTTGTAAAACTGATACACAAATATAGAACGCGAGATCTGTTTTTTGTTCTCAATCCCTCCTTATTTTTCTTCCTTGTTCTCTGCATTTACTGAAGTAATACTAGTTCATGAGGTTTTGTATCTTTTCATTTGCTTCCGTATTACCAAATTAGACACAAATCTTCATTTCACCCGTACCCCCATATGATTTATGCCTTTTACATGTCACACATATAGTCTGTGTCACACAAGTTATTCTCTCTATGTCTATAACTTTTCCGCTAAATTATACTAAATCAAACTATACAAAAACTATACAAAATAAGCCGTTAACAACAAGTGAAAGACTAATATAAAAAATTATAGCGCTTTCGTTTAAATACACTTGAAGTATAGAATGAATTCAGCTTCGTTCTTAATAAAGAAACATATGGGCAATTCTCTTAGTGGATGTATCTCATTTGAATTATGTATAAAAACATTCTGTAAGCGATCCTTAATAGGTGGTAAAAATTCATACAAGCCATATCCGTTTCTTATGGAGAAAGATTCATTCTTTTCGAAGAACGAACAAAGAGGGTATTTTGCAGAATATGGTAGAATGATAATACTACACGCTTCATTTACAACGAGGGATTTGGAGAAAAGCTACATGTTTGATTCGTTAGAAAAACTTGGCTTGTCGCCAAGTCCTTATGGCGTAGTTTTTCTTATACTATAAACCTTTAAACTTTTATACTTTCCTATAGTGGAACAAAGGCTCGAGGGCCCGTTTAGCAACGTAGACTGGAACGAATCAACTGAGATAAAGGAATCACGGTGAGGAACAAACCGATGATGACTTATCTTAGGGCAATGGAGTGAAGTCGCCTAGTTGTTGGGCGCTGGAGCCGGACGGGGCTATTTCGTTGAATCCGCATGCCAAAGCAACAAATTTTATACTAAAATAAGCACATATTTTAACAGAAAGCAGATAAAAAACGGTGCCAGCTATTCAAGAATGAACGTAACAAGCGTGCTTGTTAGAAAAACTTGACTGATATCATATCCAAAGATGTTTTTTCTTAAACTAAAATCCCCAAATTTGATATTTTTTTATCTTCCTAGATTGTAAAATTAAGCGAGACACCAAAAAAGACATGTCATGATATACTCAACGAATAACCAACCAAAGTTAAGGAGAGTGTATCTGACATGTCCTACACCCATCTTACCAAAACAGAACTGGTATTCATAGAGGAATATCATGAATTCGGCCTTTCTGGTCGAAAAATTGCCAATAAATTAAAGCGTGGCCATGAAGCTGTTTATCGTGTTATTAGACAACTGAAAGAAGGACTTACTGCGATAGACGTTTATCTACAATATCAAGCGAATAAAGCGACATGTGGTCGTAAAAAGATTCAATTAACACCTAACGAAAAAGCCTATATTCATGAAAAAGTCCGCGATGGCTGGACGCCTGATGTAATAATCGGACGAAACGAAAAGACTATCTCCTGCAGCATGCGCACGCTTTATCGAAAGTTTTCATCAGGCGAATTTAACCAAAATGATTTACCTATGCAAGGCAAACGCAAACCAAATGGTCACCAGGAAAGAAGAGGAAAACAAAAATTTCGCCGCACCATCCTTGATCGTGATCACGATCACCCAAATTACAAGAAAGAATTTGGTCATCTAGAAGGAGATACCATTGTGGGACGTCATCACAAGAGCGCTGTTATCACGCTTGTTGAGCGTTTAACAAAATGCATCATCGCAATTAAACCAGCTGGTAGACAGGCAACCAATATTGAAACATCGCTCAATCAATGGTTTGAGCGATTACCAAAACACTTATTTAAGTCCATTATCTTTGACTGCGGGAAAGAGTTTTCCAATTGGAAATCCATCAGCAATGAACAAGATGTTGATATTTATTTTGCAGATCCTGGAACGCCATCCCAAAGGGGGCTAAATGAGCATTCCAACGGTCTTCTGAGAAAGAATGGGCTACCAAAAGAAATGGACTTTAATCCTGTGTCACAAGAGTATATTTCTGAGGTTGCACTCCGACGGAATAACATACCAAGGAAATCATTGAAATACAAAACACCAATGGAGTGTTTCATAGATTATGTCGGTCAGGATTTTGATAAAAGCATGTTGTCTCGCTTAATTTGACAAATCAAACTTGTAAAAAAGATAGGTAACCTTCTAGCGTGGTTTATCAGGTCTTTATACAAAAGCCGAACAATCAAATAATAATTGCTCGGCTTTTATCGCTATCTTAACATCGTTCACTTTCCGCTAATACAACATCTACTTCTTCGGAAAACAAAAGTCGTTTTCTTATGGCATCTGCAACTCGTGCTCATCCTGCAATCTTGACTTCACTAAACGTATACCAATGAGCTATTTATTATTCGTTTTTAATGGACTGTTTTTGTTTTGTCCATATACTAGCCTCATTAAGAGGACGTCCACGTTCCGCCATTAATATGAATAGCTTGTCCTGTCATATAGGAAGCCTCATCTGAAGCTAACATCACATATGGCCATGCATGTTCTGACGGCTGACCAGGTCGATTCATTAGGGTATCTTGACCAAAATTTTCTACACCATCTTCATCAAAAGAGGATGGTATAAGTGGTGTCCAAACTGGACCAGGGGCAACGGAATTAGCACGAATTCCTTTTTTAGCTAAGCTTTGTGCAATACTACGTGTGAATGCAGTAATTGCTCCCTTCGTTGCCGAATAATCCATTAAAATTGGATTTCCTCTATAGGCATTTATGGACGACGTATTAATAATGGAGTCTCCAACATGCATATGGCGAACTGCTGCTTTCGTTAAATAAAATTGAGAGAAGAAGTTAACTCGAAATACATCCTCCATTTGTTCATCGGATATATCTAATATGTCCTCGTGTATAAATTGAATCGCAGCATTGTTAACTAAAATATTAATTTTCCCAAACGCTTCTACCGTCTTTTCCACAAGATTCTGGCAATGGGTAGCACTCTTAATATCACCAGGAAGTAGCATACATTTACCTCCTTCAGCTTCAACGAGTTCTTTTGTTTTTTCTGCATCTTCGTGTTCATCCAAATAAGAGATAGCTACATGAGCACCTTCTTTTGCATATAGAATGGCAACTGCACGCCCAATGCCACTATCTCCTCCAGTTATTAACGCGACTTTGCCTGCTAATTTCTCGGAACCTTTATACTCTAGCGGCTGATGCGGTAATGGATGCATCTCTGATTCCAACCCTGGCTGCCGACTTTGACGTTGGCGTGGTGTGCTACCTTTTTGCATGTTTTCTGGTTTCATATTCTGTCTACCTCCTTCAAATCTTTTTACCATCACGGATAGTGTTCCATTCCACGTGAAATCATCACCCAAACATCATTTGTACCATTTTTAGCATGTAGCAAAGGAAATATACGAAATTATTCAACCTTAGAAGCAAATACTCCATGAAGGGATGTTTCTTTTTGTATGATAGCCTTTAGAAACCATTGGCTTATTGCGAAATCTTTTTTACAGCAAAACTTGTACTTTTGCTTTGTATGTGTAAAATATTTCTCGCGGAAGGTATTAGAGCTAATTTCTAGTCAATAAAGAGAAAGGAGCTCCATTATAGAATAACCAGTTAGTGTAGTGTTTTTCCCAGCGGTCACTAGTTACAGTTTGCTTATGCATTTATAAACAATTGTTAAAAAAGTGTACATAAATAGAGTGATGGAAATATTTGGATTGTAACTATGTAGAGAAAAACTTGACACATACCAATCACATATGCCTTTGTTCGTATCAAGCTTTATTTGCTATAATAAGCGTGAGTGCTATAGATAAGGGAGAGAAGAACCATTACAACGATTTGTTTTATTCGTCACGGACAAACGAATTGGAATAAACAAGGCAAGCTGCAAGGGAAAACAGATATTCCACTAAATGACACTGGGCGAGAGCAAGCACAGGCATGTGGGGAATATTTACATGCTCATGATTATGATATTCTAATCTGTAGTCCTTTACTTCGCGCAAAAGAGACTGCTGACATTATAAATCAGCACTTACATTTGCCAATAATAAAGATGGATGATTTTAAGGAACGCTCTTTCGGTGATGCAGAAGGACTAACGATGGAAGAAAGAAAACATAGATATCCAAGTGGGCATTTCGCTAACCAGGAAGAACGGGTAGATTTTAATCAACGCGTAATGGCTGGAGTTGAGAAGGTAAACGAACAATATCCGCAGCAGCGTGTGTTATTAGTTGCTCATGGCGCTGTTATCAACGCTATTTTAGCTGAAGTTTCTAATGGGGAAATTGGCTCAGGGAAAACATCGCTGATGAATGGTTGTATGAGCAATATCCATTTGAAAGAACAAACTTGGCATATAAAAGATTATAACCAAGTTGATCATTTGCAATAGTGCTATTTTTACTGAGCATGAGACAGGCTGGGGCCTATCGCAATCTATTTGGCGACAAGCCATTGCTTTTCCTTATACGATAAACGGTAAAAATCAAATACTTTCCTATCGTGTGAAAAAAAGTATTTCGTCAGGGGCTTTTTAATGCTATTTCAACGAATCGACACGGTTTTTGTGCTCGTTCCTCATTTAGAAACAGCTTAAAATTGGTATACCAAAGTACTGGAGCTACCAGTTCTATTCGAAGACGTTACAAACAATCGTATCGTTCTAAAGGTAGGAGAGACACCGCTTACTTTATGGAAAGCAGATACAACCTATGAAAGCAATCGTCCACCGCATTTTAACTTTTTCTCAGAAGATATAGAAACAGCGCACAGCCATTTGCGAAATAAGGGCGTTACGGTAGAAGCAATCGAAACATATGATAGTATGAGCTCTTTTGTTTTCTACGATCCTTTCGGCAACAAACTGGAAGTCTGTTCGTTTTAGTAACAAAAAACTATTCTTGGGAGTATGATAAATTCACTGTAAGACCAAAGTACAATTACCCTCCAAGTATCGAACTCCGCTGAAATGACATGTTTTACGAATAGGAAGCCCTATTACGAAGCGTTGGAGCCAGACCTAGAATCACTCTCCAACGCTTTTTCAGTGAGTTTTCGTGTATACGTAGTACTAGCCTCTTCTAATTAAACGGTCATTATTTTCACAATAGACTTATACTGTTAAATATTCCTTTTCCAACAAGTAGTGAATAACCCGTTGCGCTGCTTCTTCCACAGATAATTTCTCTGTATCAATGGTTAACTCAGGAGAAATCGGCGCCTCGTAAGGTGCATCAATACCAGTAAAGCCTGCAATTTCACCAGCTCGTGCTTTTTTATACAACCCCTTTGGATCGCGTTCTTCACATACTTCTAAACGGCATTTCACGTATATTTCAATAAATTCATTACTTGGTAACAGCGCTCTTACCAAATTTCGATCATCTCGATACGGAGAAATAAAAGCAGTTAATGCAAGCACCCCTGCATCAATAAACAGTTTTGATACTTCGCCAATTCTTCGTATATTTTCTGATCGTTCCTCTGCGGTAAACCCAAGATTCTTATTTAACCCATGGCGAATATTATCGCCATCTAACCGATACGTGTGAATACCTAGTTGATAAAGTTTTCTTTCTAACTCTACGGTGATCGTTGATTTTCCAGATCCAGATAACCCTGTAAACCAAAGTACAGCACTTTTATGCTTGTTTCGCTTTTGTCTCATTTCCTTTGTTACTAGAGAACCATGCCAAGAAATATGCTTTGATTTACTCATTTTCTCCCTCCTAAAACCACCAAAAGTATACAATAATTACCGTAATGAACATAACGAGGATACTTAATGGTGTCCCTATTTTCACATAGTCTTTAAATGTGTAACCACCAGGACCATATACAATGAGATTTGTTTGATAACCAATTGGGGTAATAAAACTAGCAGATGCGGCAATCGTCACCGTTACTGCAAAACCCATTGGATCTAAACCCAGTGTTTCCGCCATCTCAAAGGCAATTGGAATCATCAAAATAGCCGCCGCGCTGTTCGTAATGATTTCTGTAAATACATTCGTTACGATATAAATAAGTAACAGTAAGGTAAATAAACCCAGCGGCTTTCCTACAGTTACTATCCCATCAGCAATCCAAGGGGCAAGACCAGACTTCATCGTCGCTATCCCAATACCAAAGGAACAGGCAATAAGCACCAAGACATCAAAATGAATATATTTTTTTATTTCTTCCATCGTAACTACCTTCATTGCTAGCATAACAGCAACGACGATGGTCATTGCTTTAAACATACTTAGCACGCCGATGGTGATGAGTATAATCATGATTAAAAATATAAGGATGGTTAGCCAGCCTTTAAAGGAAGGCCGATGAACCATATGCATGCAATGAAATGGCATAATGACATAAAAATCTTCCGACTGCTGATACTTGTCAATGAAATCAGCTCCTGCTAGCAATAATAAATGATCCCCTGGCTTTAACAAGATATCGCCTATCTTGGATTGGAGCTGTTCATTATTTCGATGAACTGCGATAACTCCAGCATCATATAAAGATCGAAACTTCGCTTGCTTAATGGATTGATAAAGTAAAGAAGATTGGTGCGACACTACAGCTTCTACAATGGTTGAGTGAGCCTTTTTTAATTCATCAACATCCATAGGCTTTCCCATGCTTAATGTTAGCCCTTTCGTTACTTGCACCCCGGTTAATGCCGTAATCAAACCGGTGAAAATAAGACGATCTCCTGCTTGAATTCTGGTTGTCGAGCGAACCGGGAATACGCGTTCTTTATCACGGACAATCCCTAATAAATAAATCCCCTTTAACTCTTTTAATCGTGCCTCTTTTACCGTCTGATTTATCCCTGGAAATGAATTCTCTACGATTAATTCTGCCATATACTCCTTAGAACCTTTTCTTACCTGCTGTTGAAACCCTTTCTGATTAGGCAAGAAATATCTCCCTATGACAATCAAATAAGTAAGCCCGACAACGGTAATGGGAATACCAATAACTGCTAACTGAAAGAGGGAAAATCCATCATACCCGTAATCTATTAGCATGCCATGCACAACGAGATTCGTCGACGTTCCCATCAATGTAATTGTTCCGCCTAAAATAGTTGCATAGGAAAGGGGAATTAAGAATTTAGATGGTGCAATTTGATGCTCCTCACACCAATTTTTAAGCATAGGTGTGAAGGTAACAACAATCGGTGTGTTATTAAAAAAGGCAGAAAGGGCAGATGTCGGTATAAGCACACGAATCATAGCACCTATAAAACGATTACTTTTATTGAGCCAACCTTTCATGATAACCTCAATCATACCGCTTTTCTGCATCGCACCCGCTATTACAAATAAAAGAGCAATGGTAAGCATTCCTTCATTTGAAAAACCAGCCAATGCATCCTCTGGCTTCAAAATACCTGTTACTAACAAGATGGTTAACGCAGTAAACACAATAATGACTGGACGAGCAATATCCATAATAAGCGTACCAATCATGCCACATACTACAACAGCAACAACGATCATTTCATACGACATACGTAATCTTTCCTTTATTTAACGTTGTCTTAAGCCTTCTATTAAAACTTTTGCTACTTCTGGTCGCGAGAACTCCTTTGGCAAATGCTCACCATTACGTAGCTTTTCACGTACTTTCGTTCCACTTAAATGCACGTGGTAAGTTTTATCATGCGGACATGTTTTTTTTGTTGCCATATTTTCGCATGTCGTGCAGTAAAAGGCATGTTCAAAAGCAAATATTTGTATTCCCAGCTCTGCTTCGTATTGACGAATCAACTCCTGTGCTTCATAAGTGCCATAAAAATCGCCAACACCTGCATGGTCTCGCCCAACGATAAAATGTGTGCAACCATAATTTTTTCGGACAATCGCATGTAATATTGCTTCCCTTGGACCAGCATAACGCATCGCTGCGGGATAGATAACTAGTCTTGTTCGATCTGGGGGAAAATATTTATCTAAAATCACCTCATAGCTTTTCATTCGAATCGCAGGTGAAATATCATCCGATTTTGTTTCTCCTACTAAGGGATTAAGTAGTAGACCGTCAACCGATTCTAATGCGCATTTTTGAATATATTCATGGGCACGATGGACTGGATTTCTCGTTTGGAAGCCAACAATCGTTTTCCAGCCTAAATCTTTAAATAATTGCCTTGTTTCCACAGGATCGAGCTGATAATTAGCAAATGGATTATTTGATTTCTTTTGTAGGAGCCGAATAGGTCCAGCTACATATACTTCCCCTTTTTCATAAACTTTTCTCACGCCTGGATGTTCAGGATCGGTGGTGCCATACACTAATTTTGCTTCCTTTTCCTTTTCGTAGTGAAACTTTTCAGTAAGATCTAAGACACCATAAACCTCATTGTCCTCCCCTACAAGAGCAATTTGCTCACCTATCTCTAATGTTTCTGCTTGCGTTTGTTCTACATCTAGCGTGATAGGGATGCTCCAAATCGTTCCATCCTCCAGACGCATTTCTTCTACCACCCTCGTATAATCAGACTTGCCCATGAAACCAATCAGAGGACTAAATCCTCCATTTGCTATCAATTCCAAATCAGATACATGCCAACGATTTAATGTGATTGTTTTTAAGTTCCCTATGATTTGTAAAAACATATCCCGTTCTTCACAATTCACTTGCCTTTGAATTAATTTTCCCCCATGTGGAATGTTACTCACATCTTCCGTTGTTGATCGCAATGAAACTCCCTCCTATTCCTATTTATCAGATTAAGATCTGTAAAACGAGCTGGATCATTGATGACAACAAACAACCAGTACCTAAAAGCCCAATCACTCAGATACTTCGCTCAACCCCTTGTTTAATGGGAAAGACAGAAAACCCTATGAAAAAAACTCTATTTACGAAACAACGTGCTGTTCGTAATAACGGTTCATTTCTATGACCATTCGACCCATTTTTGGTTTTGTTGGATAAAAAACGTTTTGAATATGATAATTTTTTAATTCCTGTGCGGTTACCTTCCCAACTGCTGCAGCTAAGACAAGCTTATGAAATGCAGCTACCACCTGCTTTTGTTCTTCATTAGAGAGAGATTGGAACAGATTCTGAACCTGTTTTTTACTCGTAAAAATGACTGCATCAAGTGATTGATCTATAATCGCAGCTTTTAAAGCAGTTAAGATCTCTGCTTCTGGTTGCCGATAATAATAAGGTTTTGCCAAATAAACGCTGTAGCCTAAATGCTCTAATGCGGCTTGTAACCACGCATCGTCTTGATTATACGCTTGGATATATACACGTTTCCCCTGCTCGTCAGCATGAGCAAGTGTCGATATTAAGTCTTCCATGGTACCATCTTGTGATATAAACGTAGGGGAAATCGCATGCTTTTTTAACCAATGAAGTGTTTTACTACCGCGAACGGCTAGTGTTGTGCGCCCTAGCTTCTGAATAAAATCGGCATCGCAATTTTGACTTTGGGCAACCCTTTCTAAGCTTTCTACGCCTATCCCAGTTGTCAAAATAATAAGATCAAACGGCTCTGATAATAAACAGGAAATATTTTCCACGCATATAGCCTCATCCAATACTTGCTCGCCTTGGATAGAAAAAATCGCAGGGATAGCGTTATTTTTTTGTACTAATGTAGCTATCTGTTCTGCTCTTCGTGTAGCAGCTATACCTATTTTTTTATTACATAACCCTTTCACTAGCATCCACTCCCTCTACGATCTGCTTCAGCGACTGGAGTGCTTGAAGCTGTTTATCTTTACAAAGAAATTCATCAGAAACAAGCGCTTGTAATTGTTTTTTCTGTTGTTGCTTCTCCAATGTGGATTGTTTCAGTAGCTGTCTACTTTGGTATAAAAATTCTACATAGTCTTCATAGTCTTTGTTATAGATAGATTCAAGCTCTTGCTTCATTTTTGCTGCTAGCATTGGACTCGCTTCATTCGTTGAAATGCTAATAGATAATCTTCCTTGCCTGAAATGAGCAGGGAAATGAACAGGGCTTCCTACTGCATCCGAAGCATTATTTACGAGACAACCCGTCGGTGCCGACTCACATACGAATTGGTTCACAGATGGATCATTTGTAGCTGCAATAACGAGCATAGCCTGTGGAATATCCGTAGCCTCGAATGTCTTTTGTCGCCATATAAGAAGGTCTGCTTCCCAATCCGCTCGAATTGCTTGATTAATCGTAGGACTAATAACTGTAATTGGAGCATTACTTTCCTTGATTGTATTTATTCGTCTTGCCGCTATGGTGCCTCCACCAACAATGACGACTTGCTTCTCTTTTAAATCAATCATTAAAGGAATACGCGCCATTTGTATCACATCCTTTTTGTGCTGTTCGTTTTACGATATTGCCTCTATAACACGATCCTTCAATGCTTCTTGCATCACAGGATGCTGGCCTAGCTGCTGACAAACAACGATTTCATTGTCATTAAGCTCCATATCTGCAACCTTTTGATGAATATGTCGCATTAGAAATCCGGTGAACCAGATATATGGGATAATGACGATTTGCGAATTTTTCTCTGTAACAACGGCTTGCAGTTTTTTATCAAAAGACGGTTCACATGCCGCTAAATAACAGGCTTCGATGTGGTTTAGTTTTGTTATTCTTTTCAGCTTTCGTACAATCGTTTCTATATCTATGACCGTTTGTGGATTGCTACTACCTCTGCCTACTAGCAGTACCTTCATATCTGGTCTCTGTTCTGCAATTGCTTGCTCCATGCGCTCAGCTAATAGGTGAATGATTCGATCCTGTACACCGAGAGGCTGACCATAAGAAAATGCAATAGCTGGATATAATCCCCTTTGTTGTGCAATCGCCTGTGGAATATCCTGATAATAATGACCTGCCTGTAATAATAGGACAGGTATAATAGCGATGCTGGTCGCCCCTTGAGCTACCAAATTAGCTATTCCTTGCTTCATATTAGGAGAAGCCAATTCGAGAAAACAGACTTCTTGTAAAGGGACATTTATTTGTTCTTTTATTACTTCTAGAAATGCCACTGCCTCTTCCTTAGCATCAGCATAACGACTTCCATGACTTACATAAAGTACGCCTTGCATAAGATATCCCCCTTTTTTCACGAACTGATTACAGCACCGAGCGGCTCGCTTTCTTCACTTGCCATTTCTTCAAACCACTGTATGTGCTCACGCAACCGAACAACTTCGCCAATAATAAGCATCGCAGGGTTTTTGATCTGTTCTGCTTTCAATGCAATTGTTTCTAACGTACCCGTGACCGTTTGTTGTACTTGTGTTGTTCCATAGTAGATAGCGGCAATTGGTGTCATCGCATCTCTACCATAACGAATTAAATACTTACAAATGTCGGAGAGGTTTTTAACCCCCATATAGATACATAAAGTATCTGTGCCCTTCGCAAGATGTTCCCAATATGCTTCACTATCCTCTTCCGCCCTAGTTACACCCGATACAAAAGCCACAGAGGAACTAATTTGACGGTGGGTTAAAGGGATTCCCGCATAAGCTGGCGCAGCTGATCCAGACGTGATTCCTGGTACAATTTCAAACGGAATTTGATATTTTCTTAACGCTAAAACTTCCTCTCCTCCTCTGCCAAATATAAAAGGATCTCCCCCTTTTAATCTCGTAACTACCTTTCCTTGACTTGCATAATGACAAAGTAATTGGTTAATTTGTTCCTGTTTTAATGCATGATGATCTGGACGCTTCCCACAATAAATACGTGTTGTCTGTTCTGGTGCGTAAGCTAATAATTGTTCATTTACCAAACGATCATATAAAATAACATCTGATTGACTGATGATTTTGACACCCTTGATCGTAATTAAATCAGGATCCCCTGGCCCTGCCCCTACCAAATATACCTTTCCGATAACTCCCTCCACCTCTTTCACCATCACCTACAACCCCCATTATTTATGAAAATCCAATCCAGAATATACGGCTTCTACATAATTTGTTCGAATAACAAAGTCTCCAAAATGCTCCCCGTCTAACCTTTCCTTTGCATACTGCGTTATAATTGGTTTTAGTGTGTCTAAAATCTCTTTTTCTCCTATATTTTCCCTGTAGAGCTTGCTTAATCGTTCCCCAGTAAAACTTCCGCCCAGATATAGATTGTACTTGCCAGGTCCCTTACCTATAAACGCTATCTCAGCTAAAACTGGTCGTGAACAACCATTTGGGCATCCTGACATACGGATCACAATTTCTTCTTGATGGAGACCTGCTTCTTGAAGAATTGCTTCTATTTTGTCAATGAAGGAAGGTAGATATCTTTCTGACTCTGCCATTGCCAAAGCACATGTCGGTAAAGCTACACAAGCCATCGAATTACGCCGCAAACCACTAAGTTGACCGCCATTTATTAGTTTATACGTTTGAATAAGTTGCTCCATCTGATCCTTCTTCTGTTTCGTAACATTGGCAATAATTAGATTTTGATTAGGGGTCAAACGCAAGTCTCCCGTATGAATCTTAGCAATTTCTCTTAGCCCTGTTCGGAGTTGATAATCCCTTGTATCTTTGACACGCCCATTTTCAATGAATAATGTAAAATGCAACATATCATTTGCTTCCTTCCACCCATAGCTATCGCCATTACTTTTAAACTGATAATCTTTTGGCTCTTCCAATTCCCAACCTAAGCGTTCGTATAGTGTCTGTTGTAGCCAATCTATTCCCCTTGCATCAATGGTGTATTTAAATCTAGCATTCTTTCGGTCAGAGCGATTTCCGTAGTCCCGCTGAATTGTAACAATTTGTTCTGCTACAGCAATCACTTGATCAGGAGAACAGAAGCCTATCACCCGCCCTAATTGGGGATACGTATTGGTATTTCCATGTGTCATTCCCATACCACCACCAACGGAAACATTAAAACCTATTAGCTTATTGGCTTCTTGAATAGCAATAAAACCAAGATCTTGCGAGAATACATCAATATCATTTGATGGGGGGATTGCAATCCCAATTTTGAATTTCCTCGGTAAATAAGTTGATCCATAAATGGGTTCTATTTCCATTTCGTCTCGTGAGTCAACCACTTTTTCTTTATCTAGCCAAATCTCATGATATGCTCCCGTTCTTGGTGAGAGATGGTCACTGATTGCTTGCGCCCATTTCTGCACTTCCTGATGGATTGCTGATGGATACGAATTGGTACTGCACATCACATTTCGATTGACATCGCCACAAGCGGCTAATGTATCCATAAGTGTATGATTAATCTCTTTTATTGTGTTTTTTAAATCCCATTTCAAAATGCCATGCAGTTGAAATGCTTGCCTTGTCGTTAAACGAATGGACCCGTTTGCATATTTATCAGCAAGTTCATCCATCACCAGCCATTGTTCCGGTGTAGCAATCCCTCCCGGCACACGTACCCGAATCATAAATTGATAGGCAGGCTCTAATTTTTGGCGTCTTCGTTCATCTCGTAAATCACGGTCATCTTGCTGGTAACTGCCGTGAAACTTTAATAATTTATTATCATCATCCGAAATTGCCCCCGTGATTGGATCTACAAGTCCTTCCATTATCGTTCCCCGTAGAAAATTACTGCGCTTCTTTATTCGCTCCATATCATCTAAAGATCTCTCATGCAGATCATCTTTTTCTTTTGACATTGCGTTGAACTCCCTCCATTCACTCATACCTTTTTTAACCAACACATCACTCTGAATCGCAACGAATCAATTAATACACATCTCGCTGATAACGTTTTTCTAGACGCATTTGCTGCAAATAGGATTCGGCTTTTTCTTCGCTCATGTCACCCTCTTGCTTTAATATAGTCACCAGCGTTTGATGCACATCCTTCGCCATATGCTTCTCATCGCCACATACATAAACAGCCGCACCAGCTTTTAACCAATTATAAAATTCGTTGCTTTTTTCAAGCATCTTGTGTTGGACATATACTTTTTGGTCGGTATCTCTTGAGAATGCGACATCCATCCTCGAAAGCACGCCTGCTTTTAGCCACTTTTGCCAATCTACTTGATAGAGGAAATCACATAAAAAATGCTGTTCGCCAAAGAAAAGCCATGTTCTTTGCTTCTCTTTCGTTTCCTCCAGCTCTTCCAAATAAGAACGAAAGGGCGCCACTCCCGTACCAGGCCCAATCATAATGACTGGCGTTTGCGGATCATTAGGAAATTGAAAATTAGGATTTTTTTGTATATATATGGGCAACTTATCGCCTATTTCCACTCTTGTGGAAACTTGCCCCGAACAAACTCCAAACCGCTCACGTCCATGGGTAACATAATGGACCTTTCCAATCGTTAAATGAACTTCATCTGGATTTGCTTTGTAACTACTGGCGATAGAATAAAGTCGGGCTGGAAGCTTCCGCAATATGCTCACAAACTCCTCTGGCTCCAGCTTCTCAGGTGGAAAATCAGTCACTAAATCTAGAACATCTCTTCCCTTTATATAAGCGGTTAATGTTTCTTTATTGCCTGCTTTTATAAAATCGCTTAATGCGCTGTTTGCAAACAGTCTCTCTGCCTTTTCTAACATTGGTATTGTTAAAACGGTTATTTCAAAATGAGATAGCAATGCTTCACGTAATGATCTTATTTCTCCTTGCTTATTCACAGCTAGGCTTTGGTCCGCGTCCCATGTGAGCTCCGTTAAGAGTTGCTCTACTAATTTCGGGTCATTTTTTGGATAAATTCCTATACTATCTCCTGGCTTGAAGGTGAAATCTGAGCCTTTAAGAGATAGTTCTAGATGGTGCGTTTGTTTTTGAGAGCCACGTCCACTTAACGTTATATTCTCTACAACCTCTGCCATAAATGGATTTGTTCTTGAAAAAACAGCTTGCTCGGAAACGACCATTCCGTCCTTTTTCTGATCTAAAAGCGCGTGATGGTCAACAACATCCGATGAATGCTTTAAAACATCTAGAACACCATCCATCCACAAGTTTGCTTGTTCATCAAAGTCTAAATCACAATCTACTCGCTCATATAATCTCTCTCCACCTAATTCCTCTAGACGTTTATCCAAATCCTTTCCAGTCTGACAGAAGAATTCATACGACGTATCACCAAGTGACAGCACAGAAAAACGCAATTGTTCCAATTTAGGTGCCTTTCTACTATGAAGAAATTCATAAAAAGATATCGCATTATTTGGCGGATCACCTTCCCCATGGGTTGCCGTTATAATTAATAAATCCTCCATCTTTTTTAATTTACTTGTTTTGAAGTCATCAAGAGCTAACAAGGTCACCATAAAATTAGCTACATCTAGTTTTTCAGCCATCATTTCACTTAATAAGCGAGCTGTTCCTGTTTCTGAACCGTATAGTACCGTTACTTTTCTTGTGGATGTACTAGCAGGCATTGGCTTACTATCTACTTGCGGGGGTGAACTACTAGTATGCTGTACTTCTTTAGACATCACTCCTGAAAGGTAGCCGCTTAGCCAAACCTTTTGGTTATCCGTTAAAGTTGGTAATAAACGACTTAATTGCTCAACTTGTTTTTGATTAAATGGACTATTTATCACATTCAACGACAACATGCTCACCTCCTTAATTTCTATATGCACATTAAATGCTTAGTATACCAATTAAAATACTAGGAATTAGGTGAAATAAAAAAGACGCTTTATCAAATCATCTCAAATTCCTGTCGTCATTATTTGTATGCAGACCACATTCTGTTTTCGTTTGCCCCGTCCATCTTCCTGCACGCAAATCATCGGATTCTGTTACTTGTGATGTACAAGGGATACACCCAATACTCGGAAAATTATTATCATGCAGTTCATTATACGGCAATTCTCGTTGTAAAATGTAATTCCAGACATCACCCCAAGTCCAATGTATCAATGGGCATACTTTAATACTTTTAAATCTTTCATCTTTATTCACAAAGTCTGTTTTACTCCGACTTAATGACTGCTCTCTGCGAAGTCCAGAAATCCAAGCAGGCACATTGTCAAGCACCTCTTCAAGCGGTTTGATCTTACGAATAAAACAACATTGATCTGGCTTCCGCTTCCATAACGCTGAGCCATACTTTGCGGCCTGTTCGTCAACGGTCAAATCAGGTTGCTTTAGATGAATTCGCAAATCAGGGTATCTGTTCTTTACTTCATCAATAAGATCGTACGTTTCTTGAAAATGTAACCCTGTATCTAGAAAGACAATCTTCGCATTTGACTTCACCTTAGATAGTAAATCGATGAGTACCATACTTTCTGCACCAAAGCTGCATGCATATACAATGGAATCTCCATACAGATCATACGCCCAACGTAAAATCGTGAAAGCACCCTTTGTATCATCAGTAGGGCTGAAATCTTGAAAAGGGTCGACAGTAAAATTTTGATACGAAAGTATTTGTCGTGTCAAAAACTATCCCTCCTACATGTATTCTTAACGATACTGAAGGTTAAATCACCTTCATGTTGCACTGAAATGAAAAAGAATTACGCTCTTTTTTCAAATGGTAAGAAGAGCAATGTTCCATTTTATCTTATGCCCCTCTTACCTATCAGATGACTAGTTAGACAAAGCATTCTAAAAATCTGTTTCCAAGATAATATAGAATTACCAAGTCTCGCTGAAAATAATCTTTGCATATATTGCTTGATATATTATATCTTTTTCCAAGAAAAGTCAACGCCTTTTTTAAAACATAAGAAAAATTTGATATTATTTTATATTCTAGAATAAATTAAGTGTGACTATAATTTGGAAGGATCGTAGAAAAAGCGTATACCGCATTGTGATGTTTCACTTTACGATATTGCTTTTAACCCAACGACGCCAATGATGATTAAGCCTAAGCTAAACACACGTAGCTTGTTTGTTGATTCCCCAAAGAAAATCATATTCATCAATACAGCTCCAGCTGTCCCAACTCCCATAAATACGGAATAAGCAACACTGACAAGCAAATGAGAAAAAGAGGCATAGAGAAAAGCAAACGATGCGCCTAATCCTCCAAGATACAACAGCCCATTCGCGACGGTCTTATTTTGACTATATAACCGCAAGCCTAAAACGCCGATGATTTCAAACACAGAAGCACATGCTACTAGAAGCCAACCCATTATGAACGCACCTCCTGCTTCGTTGTTTGCTCTGGTGCATCAAATAATTTCAAACCAATGACACCTAAAACTAACAAGAACATAAAGAAAATTTTCCCCATATTTAAGCTTCCTCCAAATATATAAACATCCATTAACGCCGTTCCTACTGTTCCAGCTGCCGCAAAGATAGCGTATACCGTTCCAGTTGGAATCCCTTCACACGCTTTGGATAAGAAATGTAAGTCTAGTAAAATAGCACCCATAATTAATACCCAATGCCACCACGTAGATGCCGTGTTAAAGCCATAAATCCAAATTAATTCAAATACACTTGTCAATACAACATAGATCCATGATTTATTCATTTCAATACTCCTTCTCCCTCGTGACTGACTATCAGTCATTATAGTGCAAGAAAAACTTGGCTAACACCAAGCTGTATATTCAAAACTGGGAATACCACCAATTTCATATGGCGATAGGCCTCGTTTTGCTTATACGTCATTCTAAAGTACAGAAAGTTCTTTCTATACCTATTTTGCCAAACTATTGACATAATGCATGTTTAGCAAAATCCAATACTTCTTTCTTTTTCTGATTTGCTTTTTCTTCATCATGTTTATCAAACAAGTAAGATTGTTCAGCTGCTGCTTCAATTAATCCAATTAATAATTTTGCTGTTGCCTCTACATTGATTGATTCACGCAACATAGCGGTAGCTTTAGGTTGATTTAAAAACTCCTGCATCCAAGCATAATAAGGTTCATAAATTTTCTCCCACTCACTTAAATATTGACTGGAAGCCAACCCAGCAAACATAAGCGCATAAATTTCTCGATAATCGTTTGTTATTTTAAAGGCAACATGAACGACCTGTTCCAATTGTGTAATAAATGCTTGCTCAACGTTTACCTCTTCCTTCATCGCCTCTACAATCTTTTGCACCATCACTTCAGCGATGGAAGGCATGACTGCTAATTTGGATGGGAAATATAAATAAAAGGTTCCTTGAGCCACACCTGCACCTTTCACAATATCGGATACCTTTGTTTTTTCAATGCCCTTCTCTTGAAAAACATGAATGGCAGACTGAACAATCTTCTGTTTTTTATTATCCATCCCCTCACCTCCATACACCTATTTAATGACTGATTATCAGTCATTTTACAGCCCATTTATGCTTTTGTCAACTTCAACTTTTGGCCGTTCTTCATGTCATATATATAATGCAAAAAAGAGGGGGCTTGGTGCCGCACCCCAAAAGTTAGAGTGAAAATCTGACTTTTGGGGTGTTTTTATATGGCTAAATATAGTTATGAATTTAAATTGATGATTGTAAAAGAATATCTTGAAAATTCCTTGGGCTATGGATTGCTAGCGAAAAAACATGGTATTCCAAGCCAATCACCAATTGAGAGGTGGGTTCGTGCTTATAAAGAATTTGGTGAGGACGGGCTACGCAGGAAGCATTCTAAACAAGTTTATCCTGTTCAATTTAAGTTAGATGTATTAAACTTTATGAAAAGGACAGGCGCTTCTTATCAAGATACCGCGATTGTTTTTAAGATGAACAATCCCACATTAATTGCGAACTGGTACAGAATTTTCTGGAATGAAGGTATAGAGGGCCTGCAAGATAAATCGAAAGGACGGCCTCCTATGTCTAAAAATCATAAAGCTAAACCAGCGAAACAAGAAAAAGAGTTATCTCGTGAAGAACTGTTAGAACGCGAAAATGAACTTCTGCGCTTAGAGAATGCCTATTTAAAAAAGTTAAAAGCTTTTCAGGAGAATCCGAACGCCTTCCTCGAAAAGCACAAGCAGCGTTGGCGTTCGAACTCAAAGAAGAAGGATTCAAATTAAAAGATGTGTTAGAAATTGTGGGTATTCCAGAGGCGACTTATCATTACCATATGAAGCAATTACAGAAAGAAGATCCAGATAAAGAGTGGAAAGAAATCATCCTTGAGCTTTTTCAAAAGCACGAGGGTAAATACGGATATCGTCGTATTTATTTAGAGTTAAAAAGCCAAGGTTATGTAATAAATCATAAAAAAGTCCAGCGAATTATGAATGAAATGGGTTTAAGGTGCGTGAAATTCACACGTAAATCTCGCTATAAATCGTATAAAGGTAAGGTTGGAAAAGTGGCTAAAAATCGCTTGAACCGTAGATTTAATACATCCATTCGCCTTCAAAAACTAGTGACAGACGTGACTGAGTTTAAATGTACCGAAGATCAAAAACTGTATTTAAGTCCAATAATGGATTTATATAATGGTGAAATTATATCCTATGGTATTTCTAACAGTCCAACATTAGATTTCGTTATAGCACCGTTAAATCAAGCACTAAAAATTATTAAAAATGAAGCTGAATATCGAACAACGATTCATTCTGATCAAGGTTGGCACTATCAACATAACAAGTGGATGAAAACATTAAAGAAAAACAAAATCTTTCAAAGTATGTCTAGAAAAGCAACATGTGCGGATAATGCGGCAATGGAAAATTTTTTTGGCGTTCTAAAGCAAGAAATGTATTATGGGGAAAAAATAGTGTCTTATGAAGAGCTAAAGCGAAAAATTGAGGATTACATTGATTACTACAATAATGAACGTATAAAGTTAAAATTGGCTGGTTTAAGTCCAGTACAATACCGAACTCAAACCAGCCAAACAGCTGCATAATAAAAACTCTAACTTTGTGGGGTCACCACCCTTAACCCTCTTTTATTTTATCTTTCGTTGTCTCCAGATTTTGTTGCTCCCAGTCTATAAATCCGCCTTCCACGTTAATAACGTCAAATCCTTGATTTATTAACATGCTTGACGCAATCGCTGAACGCTTTCCTGAGCGACAATGGACAGCAACAGGCTTCTTTGGATTTAATTCATCCGCACGTTCTGCTAATTTTGGAAGCGGAATATGCTTGGCGTTTGGAATATGTGCTTCATCCCATTCATCTATATACCTGACATCCAACACTTGAACATCATCACGCTCTCTTTTCTTGTCAACTACAGATGGGGATTGCGTATCATAGGTTAGCTTCTCAGATGCACTATCTATGACAGACGTAGCAAAAAATCCTTTTAAGTTATCCATCCCCATACCAAGCATTATTTTACGTAAAGGGGCAAATTGATGTGGCTCTGCAATAAGGTATATCGTTTTTTCATAATCTGCTAAACGACCGAGCCATTCGGTAAACATATCAGGATAAGGAAGATTAATTGTTCCTGGGATACTTCCAGTAGCAAATGTTTGGATACTCCGTGTATCAATTACCATCGTCTGGTTATCTTGTGCTAATTCGGCTATTTCGTCACCAGTAAGCTGCATTTCTACCGGTGATGGTACTTGCTGAAGTGGTGTCATACCTGTTTTGTTTACTTCCTTCATCTTTGCAAAGTAAGCAGGTGGTTCTGGCTGTCCATCCAATAACAAGTTGATAAAAGCTGTTTCTTCGGTTGGTTGAAAAGCTGGATTAAACAATCGTTCATAGCCCACTGTGCTTGTCGGTACTGCCCCAAGAGCCTTGCCACAAGCACTTCCTGATCCGTGGCCAGGCCATATTTGTACATAGTCCGCATACTTTTTAAACTGCTGAATAGAGCTAAACATCTGTCTTGCTCCCTCTTCGGCAGATCCTACTACGCCTACTGCCTTCTCTAACAGGTCAGGACGGCCAACATCGCCTACAAATACAAAATCACCTGTAAATATACCCATTGGCCGATCAGCAACAGCACCATCGATTAATTCATAAGCCATATGCTCCGGTGTATGTCCAGGGGTGTGGACTGCTCGCAGCTGTACTTTCCCTAATTGGACGGTATCTTGATCACGTAAACCTTTTACAGGCAAGTCGCTACTCCATTCATAGCCCCCATTATCTACACCTTCTATGGAATGGTAAATTTTTGCCCCCGTTCTACGTGCAAGTTCTGTAACTCCCGATACAAAATCAGCATGAATATGTGTTTCCACTGCTGCAACAATTTGAAAACCTTGCTCTCTAGCTGTTTTTAAATACCCCTCTATATTTCTAGCCGGATCAATAACAGCTGCTTCACCAGTAGCTTGGCAAGCTACCATATAAGAGGCTTGAGCTAAAGAAGTTTCATAAAAATAGTTTAGATACATACATAAACCCCTTTCTAATTAAATATATTGCGAATATTCAAATATACAATCCTGAAAAGTGTCCCCAGCTATGCAGCTAGGGAGCTATCCACTGCCTTATTAATTAATTTCTTTCTTACAATAGTACCAATCTACGCAATCATACTCCTGATTATTCATGCGCTCATTGGCTTCTTCTTTTGTTTGCGGTGGTTTAACAATTCCTTTATCACCAGGTTGCCAATTTGCAGGAGTTGAAACTCCATGCTCATCCGTTGTCCGCAATGCTTTCACAAGTCGGACAATTTCTTCCATGTTTCGCCCTGTTGATAATGGATAATAAATTAAGGCACGAATCGTTTGATTATCATCAATGACAAATACCGCTCGTGACGTTTCTGTGCCATCGGATTCGGGCATAATCATCCCATATTTCCTAGCAACTTTCTGATTCAAATCAGCAATAATCGGAAATTCAATGGTTGTATTAAAGTTTTCTTCAATATTTCTCGCCCAAGCAATGTGCGAACTCACACTATCAATACTTAAGCCAATTAATTCTGTATTCATCTCACGTAGTTGGTCATAGACTTCTTGAAAAGCTACAAACTCAGAGGTACATACGGGTGTGAAATCAGCTGGATGCGAAAACAATACAACCCATTTTCCCTTATAATCTATTAAAGAAATGTCACCATGGGTCGTTTTTGCAGTAAAGTCAGGTGCTTTTTCACCAATTCTTGGCAAATTGTATGCCTGTGTCGCTTGGTCCATTTGCTCCATCGTAAATCCCTCTCTACTTTTATTCTTACATAATGCCTATACCTCTAGCCTACTAGAATTAAACTGTATATAGCATAAAAATAGAAATTGTCATCAATTATTAACAATTGAAACAAGCAAACATATGTTGAAAAGCAATTATAACATTCACATGTATCCTTTTTAGAAACCTTTACTTCTCGTCATTTTTTTACGACCAAAGCCATATTTTGCTTACACAATAACCCTTTCATTTTACAGTCTATAGTGTAAAGAAGAACAGAGATTAGCAATGCTCTTTTCCAGAAAGAAATCTATTAACGCATTTGTACCCGATGTAAATGCGCAAAAATACCATCACGCTCCAACAATTGCTCATGACTCCCCTCTTCTTCTATCCCTTCCTTCGTAACAACCATAATTCGGTCTGCATTTTTTATCGTAGCTAATCGGTGCGCAATTACGAGTGTTGTACGATCTTTGGCCAGCTCTGTTAACGCCTTTTGAATAATCA
The DNA here is from genome assembly GCF_900166595.1 of Virgibacillus dokdonensis. Taxonomy (NCBI): domain Bacteria; kingdom Bacillati; phylum Bacillota; class Bacilli; order Caryophanales; family Bacillaceae; genus Virgibacillus; species Virgibacillus dokdonensis. Next base: position 211,683 of record NZ_LT745762.1, read on the forward strand.
TCTCTGTTTCCGTGTCTAGTGCAGACGTAGCTTCATCTAAAATTAAAATAGGTGGGTTTTTTAAAAACATCCTTGCGATTGCAATGCGCTGTTTTTGCCCGCCTGATAGCTTCAATCCCCTTTCACCAACTTGCGTTTCAAACCCTTGTGGCAACTCTTGAATAAACTCTTCCATATGGGCACGACGTGCAGCTAATTCAATTTCCTCATTTGACGCATCAAGCTTTCCATAAGCAATATTTTCTCGTAGTGTCCCTGTGAATAAAAAGACGTCCTGCTGTACAATTCCAATCTGCTGACGCAAACTCTCCTTCGTCATATCACGTATATCCATACCGTCAATCATAATTTTTCCCGCATTCACATCATAAAACCTTGGAATTAAAGAACAGATCGTTGTTTTCCCTGCTCCAGACGGACCAACGAAAGCCACTGTCTCGCCTGCTTGAATGTGAAAACTCAAATCATTTAAAACCGGTTTTTGCGTTTTTTCATATGTAAAAGTAACATGATGAAAGGAAATATTCCCATGTAAATAAGCTACAGATTGTGCATCGTATTTATTTTGCACATCTGGATCCATATCCAACAGCTCTATAAAACGTTTAAAGCCTGCCATCCCTTTTGGATACAATTCCAATAATGCGGTAATTTTTTGAATAGGCGTAAAGAGTACATTGACGAATAAAACAAAGCTAACGAGTTCACCAATCAACAATTCATTCTGAAAGGTTAGCCAAGCGCCAACGACTAACACCAAAAGTGTAATGAGACGCATGAGCATGTATATATTAGAATGTACAATTGCCATAACTTGATATGCTTTTACCTTTGCTTTGCGGAAGCTATGATTATCTTTCGTAAATCGCTCCATTTCATGTGCTTCATTCGTAAATGATTGAACAACACGAGCACCTGAAACTGCGTCCTCTACGCGTGCGTTGACACCTGCAATATCTTCGTACATCTTTGTCCATGCTTTATTCATTTGGATATTGCTAAATGCAATGAGAAAAATCAATATTGGTACTGCAAATAAAATAATGAAAGCAAGTTTTACATTAATGGTAAACATGATGATAAACGCACCGATAAAGGTCATGAACGAAATAAAGAAATCTTCCGGACCGTGATGTGCCAGTTCTCCAATATCAAATAGATCGTTTGTGATGCGACTCATAATATGGCCGGTTTTCGTATTATCAAAAAAGCGAAATGATTGCCGTTGAACATGATGAAACAATTCCTGACGCATATCCGTTTCTATATTAATTCCTAGCTTATGCCCATAGTAAGTAACTACATATTGCAATACAGTACTCAGCAAGTAGACGAGTAGAAGTAGCACACTAACTACGATAATGACATCCCAATCATTACCTGGTAGTAAGTCATCAATGAAATACTGCACAGCAACAGGAAATGCTAACTCTAATAACGCTACAATAACTGCAGAGGTGAAATCTACTGCAAATAAACGTTTATGTGGCTTGTAATAGGAGAAAAATCGTCGTAACATATCCTTTTTGCCCATCCCTTTCTTTATATTAGAAAAACTGTGCTTATTGGTCTTTATGGCGTAAGCTATCGTTTTTCTTATACTATAATTTTGTGCTTTCCTAATAAGTATAAAGGAATTATACGTTGAAGCATAATGCTTGGCAAGTTTGTCCTTCTTCTTGCATATAATGAATTGATCTACATGTAAGCGTCTCTACCTTTAATAAGAAGGGGGGAATATCGATGGAAAAGCAGTTAAGCCAACCGCTATTTACGTGGATATGCTATTGCCTAGCGTTTGTTTTTTTAACATCGGGGATGATGAAACTCGTAGTTAGCGATTTTAAAGTACGTTTTGCCGAATTAGGGCTTCCTTTTCCGGAGTTAGCCTTGTTTATCGTTGCCATTGTAGAAGTTGCTTGCGGAATGTTGATCGCTAGAAGGTTCTATCTCCACTTAGCCGTACCACCACTAATTTTAATTATGCTTGTCGCTTTATATTTAACCAAACTACCCACTTTACTCCATCAAGGGGTACTCCCCTTTCTATTCGAAGCAAGATTAGATATTGTTATGTTCGTTTTATTACTGGTTATTTGGAATAAGAAAAAATTGTAATGCTATTTCTCCTCAACTGTTGATAACTAGTGTATAATTGGGGCATACGCTGTTGAAAAGCTGTGTTCATCCACAAAATTATCCACATATGCACAAATGTTCGCAGCTATTTTGTTTTGTTGTTTTTTTCACATACTATATATTGATTTTCTTCTTAAAAGTTATTCACAAATTGTGCATAATAACGACATGCCTGTGGATAAGTTTAACTATTCCTTGGTCTTGATCGTTGAATGATGAAGGAACTTGAAAAACTTCTCTGGACCTGAGAAGAAATAAAATCTAACTAGTAAAATTGCTATTATAACTATTTTTAAATAAGCTGCTGAACATCGTCATCCCTGTTCATCTGCCTTTTTACGGATAACTATATTAGAAAAGCTTAGTTATACGATATACCGTAAATTGTTCTTCGATATAAAAATGCTAAGACTCTCCCCTTTATACTTTCTTATCGTGTAAAAAAAGAGCACCTAATGCTAGGCGCTCTTTTTTCAATTATTCACCATGTGGATAACTGTTTTGCACTCATAAAACACCAAAAGCAAGGTTATCCACAATGTGGGCAAACCTTGCTTTTGGTTAATTTTGCTCTCCTAGTTGAATCGTTGTCTCGCGTTTTTTGCCATCACGATAATAAGTGACAGCTATTTCGTCTCCTACTTCTTTTTCTTGATAAAGAATCTTTCGAAGATCAATCATATTCATTACTTTCTTGCCATCTAGTTCTGTAATTACATCTAACCGTTTTAGCCCAGCTCGATCAGCAGGTGATAGCGGTTCTACACTCCATACATATACGCCGCCTTTAATATTATCTGGAAGACTTAAAGTACTATCCCATTCTGTTTGTGGTACTTCCTCTAAGGAGTAAATTTCTACGCCTAAATAAGGTCTTGTAACCTTTCCTTCTGTTTCCAGTTCTTCTATAATTGGCAGTGCAGAATCAATTGGTATGGCAAAGCCTAACCCTTCTACTGCTGTTTGGTTAATTTTCATCGAGTTTATTCCGATGAGTTGCCCACGAATATTAATAAGCGCACCACCACTATTACCTGGGTTAATGGCTGCATCGGTTTGAATTACTTCTGCTTGCCAGTCCGCTCGTCCATCCTGGTTAAAATCTTGTGGAATGGTTCTTTCGGTGCCACTAATGACTCCTTGGGTAACCGACCCTGAAAACATAAGCCCAAGTGGATTGCCAATTGCAATAGCAGGTTCACCCGTTTTCACATTTGCCGAAGAGCCAATTTCGATAACTTGTTCTACTTGGTCTCCATCCATTTTTAAAACGGCTAAATCAGAAAAGAGATCTGTTCCCACTAAATCTGCTTTTACATGTGTATCATCAGATAATACAACCTCAACTGTATCCGCACCTTCTACAACATGATGATTCGTGACTACAAATGCACTTCCATCTGTCTTTTTATAAATGACACCAGAACCTTCACCAGCTTGACTATTTTCCTCCTGTTGTTGCCAAAAATCCATTTGACTTTGAATATTAATCACCCCAACAACTGCTGGTGCTACCTGGTTGATGACTTCCGTAATTTGTGATGACACATCTACATTCACCATTTCTTTTGGACCGCTACTCTTATTCCTAGAATCATTTGCACTACTCTGCTCATTCTGTTGTTGCTCTACATTATTTAAAATACCTGTATCTACAAGTGCAGGAAGTGCGACTGTTACAAGCAAAACACCAAGGATTGCACCAAGCAGCAATGGCACAAGCCAGCCGCTCTTTTTCTTTCGTCGTTTCGGTGGATAGTGCTGATCATAATATCCCATATACCTACCCCTTTTTGGGAAAGAGGTTTACTCCTTCCTGAATGATAAATAATTGCTCTTATTATTCCCCGAAAAAGTATGAAAATAACCACATTTACTAGCTACCACTTAAAAATCTCCCTTATCATCAATTCTTTATCGCCATAGCTAGCCCGCCAAATTTATACTTCGTTATACTGCAAAAAGAGGTGTAGACTTATCATGGTACGTATCTAGCAAATCTATCGCTATCCCTCTCTCTTGTAGAACTTGATCTACAGACATTCTAGCTAAATCACGCATATTATTATCTAAACTTAGATGTGCTAAGTAAATGCGTTTCGTATTATTATCAATAATATCTGCTAGAGCCAGACCACAATCTTCATTGGAAATATGGCCAGAATCGCCCAGTATTCTCCGTTTAACATTCCAAGGATACTTCCCCATTCGAAGCATGCCTACATCATGGTTTGCTTCAAATATATACGCATCTGCACCCTCCACTGTTTTCTTAATGCGGTCGGAAACATACCCTAAATCCGTTACTAATGCTACCTTCTTATCTTCATGATGAAATGTATAAAACATAGGTTCTGCTGCATCATGGGATACACCAAAAGAAGCAACATCCATATCACCAAACGTTTTTACTTCATCCTGATGAAAATAAAATTTTTGATCCACCGATATGTTACCAATCGATTTTTCCATCGCTTTCCAAGTCTTTTCATTCGCATAGATAGGTAACTGGTACTTACGAGCAATAATGCCTAATCCTTTTATATGATCGCTATGCTCATGCGTTACTAATATTCCCGATAGCTTTCGGGGATCCGCATCTATTTCTGCAAATAAACGATCCATCTGCTTTCCACTTAACCCAGCATCAACGAGTAATTTCTCTTGTTCCGTTTCAATGTAAAAAGCATTTCCAGTACTGCCTGAAGCTAGTACGCTAAAACGTAAAGTCATTCAAAGTCACTCCGATTATTCTCTATACTATCTTCCGCAATAATTTGATTTACCATAATTAAAAATTCCTTCTTCCACTCTATTTCATTACTCATTTGTTGCATTACACTTTCATAATTCTGCAACGTATCCGAAAGGAACTTTGTATTATCGCCCATGCTTACATATGGTTCTACCGCACCTACAAAGTAATTCCGTTCTTCATTTACCGTTATTTTATATGTTGGTGCAAAAACCTGTGACGCTCCTGTCTCAGAAGCAATTCGAGTATAATACCCATACTCTACGTCTGTAATAGTGTCTTTCGAATATAATTCATTTTGGTCAAATAAAGTACCGATCGCACTCATTGGCTCATACAGCGTACTTGGCTCTCCTTGCTCTTGCGCATCTCCTAACATCGTTTGCGTATAATAAATCATTTCATTATCTTCATTTAGAAAAACAAGTATCAAACCGTAGCGATTATAATAAATGGTTCGATCCTTATTTTTCTGAAATAATAACAATACATTAGCATCTTTATCCCAACCATAATACTTGTACCCATCTGAAGAAGCAATATACTTCTTTAGCAATTGACTAACACTGGCATTATTTGGTTGCTTTGGCATTGGGATCGGCTCATCAAATCTAGAGACAAGTAAAGACCCATTAATCAATTCCGTTTCTTGATTTTTCAATGCTTTTATTTTGTTGTAATCTGTTTCTGTATATTTTTTTGGTGCAATATTCATATACGTATCTTTCTTCACATCTATATGATAATCACGAATCTTAATATTTTCTTGCTTCAACTCTTCTTCCAAGGTTGGTTCATTTGGATTTGTGCGATCATAAGAATCGATGCTACTTTGTTTATCCATAAACTCTACAAACAAATAAATATTAAGAATTAAAAAGCATAATATAAATAAGGTTTTAATTTGACTCCACTGCATATCTTAAACCCCTCCCTGTTGTGAAGCAGGAGTTTCTAAGTCTGGAAACAGTTTTTTCCATATTCCATTTTTTTGCATAAACCAAACTGGATTTAAAATAACCGAGTTATCCGTTTGGTATTGGAAATCATACATTAATTGAATATCTTCTATTTGATCAACCTCGTCGGTTAATTCATTGTTTACATAACGGATTACATCTGCTCCAGAAGGGACATCGATATCTTCTGTCCGCACTTCATTGCTAAGCTTTAATAACGAACGGTTATAACGATAAATATCAAGCCCTTGGTACTGAATTTCCATTAAGGACAAGCCGTATTCGTTATAAACTGGATAACCATTGTAACTCATTCTGTAAATTACTTGATTTGATGAGGTATCTAAATTATATAATTGATAATTCCCAAACCAACCGTCGTGTGAATCTATCGTTGAAATACTCCGACCGATTAATTCTACTGGATCATTTGGACCTGAATCATTATCCGTAGCATAAGGATAATAGTACTCTAATTTTGTCTCATGATGCTGTATTCGCATCTCACGCTCACTATCAGCAAAAAAGAACTCTCCAATGCCTCTTTCCCCTTCATCAGATCGATTTACTCTAGTCGTGTTCGGAAATAAAGCTCTCACAAATCGGTCTGACGGTATCTTATTTACAATAAGCGAACGCTTTTTAAAATCTTTTGTTTTACTAGGGATGAAAATGTCTCTTTCCCCTTCGTTAAATAATAAAAACTCGGTTAAGTCTTCTCGAGAAGCAAATAATTTCTTAAACTGATTATAATTGGTGGAATTATTTACCGAAGCAGTCGCTTGTCTTCTACCATCAACGGAAGGAAACAGCACGGTAATCGTTGATGTATCTTCTTTCAGGCGTAAATACATATGATCAAAGGACCAATCTGCGTCCACTTTATCCGTATTTGTAAACTGAAATAGACTCGTAACAATCTGAATTGGCAACGCATCTGGGAATCTGATTTCTATATCAAAGTCATCTGCGTCCCAATTCGCATCTTTAATACTAAAGTTTGTATACACCCATGTTTGCATGTCTTCAAATAACTGTTGCTGCTCTTGTGGATCTTTATATCCTAAATGCTGCTGCCCTGCATGAAAAATAATGGAACTAGGTAGAATGACATTACTCTCGGCTTCCATTTTGGTTCCACCAACACTGGTGTCACTTACATTTTCCTTATCATCGAGTTCTTCAAATTCAGATTGATAATTCCATAATCCAAACGTTAATAATAAACTAAGTCCAATTAACAATACTAATAAAATAGATTTAAACGTCTCTAGTTTCATTATGCACCTCTCCGCTTCTGATTCATAAGCGGAAGCGTAAAGTAAACGGTTGTTCCTTTACCTTCTTTGCTTGTCGCCCAAATTTGACCATGATGAGCCTCTACAAGTTCCTTAGCAATGGCTAAGCCAAGCCCTGTACCACCAAGCTTTCTTGTTCTTGCTTTATCTGCACGATAAAAGCGTTCAAAGATTTTTTCTAATTTATCATATGCAATACCCATACCTTCATCTTGGATACTGATTAACAATTGATGACGTTTATACTCCGTTTTTAACTTAATCGTGCCACCTTCAGGGGAGTATTTAATAGCATTTGTAATAATGTTATCAAGCACCTGTGTCATCTTATCCTTATCCATCCAAACATAATAGCTACCGTTAGGTAACTCCCGCTGCAAATGAATGCCCTTTGGTGTTTGCATCTCAAAACGATCAATAATTTGATGATAATAACTTACAAATTCAACACGTTCTTTATGAAGAGGATATTCTTTTGCATCCATTTTCGATAGTTGCAGTAAATCATTGACCATACGAATCATCCGCTCCGTCTCATTATGCACGACACCAAGAAACTTAGGGGCAATTTCTTTATCTTCCCATGCGCCATCATTTAAAGCTTCTACATAGCTTCTCATCGTAGTAAGCGGTGTTCTAAGTTCATGCGAAACGTTGGATACAAACTCTCGTCGTTCTGCTTCTACTTTTTCCTGCTCTGTTACATCGCTAATCACCGTAATAAACCCAGTAATTTCTCCTTCTTCATCAAGAACCGTAGAAAAATTAGACCGAATAATAAAATCCTCTTCATTTTCCCCAAAGTCAATAATCATCGAGCCACTATTGTGCAATTCGGTAATATCCACCATTTTATCTTCCAGATGTAATATATCGAGTAAAAATGACCCCATCACATCATCTGGATTATGGCCGATTAATCTTCCAGCAGGCTCATTCATTAAAGTTATTGCTCCCGAACTATCTGTAGCGATAACACCATCCGACATATTTGATAAAACGGAGCTTAGCTTTCTTCGTTCTTCTTCAATCGTTGCATAGGAATGTTTTAGCTGATTATTTAAATCGTTAAATGTTTCAGCCAAATGACCAATTTCATCCCAACCGTATACATTTACTTTTTGGGTGAAATCACCCCTGGCCATTTTTTGAGCTTGGCGACGCATTTCAATAATCGGTTTCGTAATCGTTCGTGCAACTAAAATACCGATAAAAGCAGATACAGTAATAGCTAAGATAGACCCTTGAAAGAATATTTCATTAATACTCATTAATTGATCGTAAACGGGCTCTAAAGACGCTTCTAAATAAATAACACCTAAGACAATATCTCTATTTTTTTCATCTACAATTGGATGAGCTAGTACATAAAAACGGTCATTATCTCTTACATTATTACTATGTTCAGTTGAATTCGTCGTTAGTGTACGCTGAATGATCCCTCTCGTCGTTTTTTTATTAATTTCATCACGCGAATTGTAATCATTTGTTGCCATTACTCGGCTTTGATTATCAACAACTTGTAGACTTGAAATATCTTGCGTATCCACTTCGGAAACAATACTTTGAACTTCTTCTTTTAATGAGGGTTGATCTGGGTTTTCCTCATCGCGTTCTCGGTTAAATGCCTGCTCCAAGTTGTAACTTAACAGCTCTACTCTTGAAGCAATGGAATCTTCAAAGGTAGTTACTAAATTATTTTCTAATTCGGTAGTAAAAAAGGAGCCGATAACTTGAATAGCTACCAGCAATAAAAGAATATATATAATGATAAACTTTAATTGAATAGAACGAAAAAAACCCACTTTTTTCATGTAATAAACCTACTCCTGATCAGGATTTCGTAAATAATAGCCTACTCCTCTACGTGTCACGATCCACATAGGGTTACTAGGAGTCTCTTCAATTTTTTCTCGCAACCTACGCACTGTCACATCTACCGTACGAACATCACCAAAATAATCATAACCCCATACGGTTTCTAATAAATGTTCTCGTGTCATTACTTGTCCCATGTGTCGAGCGAGGTAGTGCAATAATTCAAATTCACGATGTGTTAATTCAATTTGCTCGCCATCCCGTGAGACAACATAAGCATCAGGGTGAATGACGAGCGAACCAATTTGAATGTCTCTAGAGGCTTTTGTTGTATCCTCAGGTACAACTTGTTGCCTACGTAAGTTTGCCTTTACACGAGCAATTAATTCCCGATTGCTGAACGGCTTCGTCACGTAATCATCTGCTCCCAATTCCAATCCGAGTACTTTGTCAATTTCCGAATCTTTTGCCGTCAACATAATAATTGGCATTGTTTGTGTTTTTCGTATTTCCCGACAGACTTCATTCCCATCTTTATTCGGTAACATAATATCCAATAGAACTAAATCCGGGGTTTCTTCTGTTGCTAACTTAATCGCTTCGTCGCCATCATACGCTACAACGACTTCATAGCCTTCTTTTTCTAAATTAAATTTCAATATATCTGCAATTGGCTGTTCATCATCGACAACTAATATTTTTTGACTCATTTTCGCCACATCCTTCTACTCTAATATTTATTTTATCGTACTTTTGTGTGCAGTGAAACTTTCAAACTTCATTGGCTATTTATCAACAGCTTGTGTTTTTTTATTCGAAGTGATAAACGTTTAAATAATCTATACTTTACTATAGTTAAAACTATATTTTTGGTCTTGTTTCCTAAGAAAATCAGATAAAAACCGGTTAGTAAAAATAACAATCCTATTACTACATCAAGTCCCGTCAAGTCGATTTATATATGTGTAAAATCATGTCTTCCACCATGCTTACAGTGGAAGGCATTATCTTATTTGTGGATCAAATGCCTTTTCTATAACTAAATGAAATGGAACTATTCGTATTTCGTGGAGAATCATTGCTGCAGTGATAGGAGGTATGATTGATTCCTATTTTAATGTGATGTGCTGTCTAACACTTCAATTCTATACTAGAAAAAGGACTGATTCAAGAGACTTCCTCTTTTATCAGTCCTTTTTCTTCTTTACCATGTATTGTGACATGGGACGATTAAATCTTAAACCGCACAGTTTCTATGAAAAAGTTTAGCCGCTGTAGTAACGAGATATCAGATCCTCTAAAAGCAATTCTACATGTTGCTTAGCTGTAAACACTTCGAACTACATTTGTTTGCGAGCGATCTGGTCCTACAGAGAATATAGAAAGTGGAATACCTGTTAGTTGAGACACACGCTCTAAGTAGTGCCTTGCATTTGTAGGCAAATCGCCCAAACTTGTTACCCCTGTAATATCTTCCGTCCATCCAGGCATTTCCTCATATACGGGTTCACACGCAGCAAGTTCTGCCAGTGTTGCAGGGAACTCATGTATGATTTCCCCTTGGTATCGATATGCCACACAAATTTTCAACGTTTCGATGCCTGTTAATACGTCAATCGAATTCAAAGATAAATCGGTAATCCCACTCACTCGACGAGCATGACGAACAACAACACTATCAAACCAGCCGACACGGCGAGGACGACCTGTTGTGGTGCCATATTCCCGACCTACTTCTCGAATTTGCTCACCTATCTCACCATGTAATTCTGTAGGAAAAGGTCCATCACCAACACGAGTTGTATATGCTTTAGAAACACCGACGACATGGTCAATTTTGGTTGGCCCAACTCCTGATCCAATAGTTACACCGCCAGCAGTCGGATTGGAAGAGGTCACAAATGGATAGGTACCTTGGTCGATATCGAGCATAACGCCTTGCGCCCCTTCAAATAACACACGACGACCTTGATCCAATGCATCATTCAATACGACAGAAGTATCGCACACATATGGAGCCAATTGCTGACCATAATCATAATAGACATCAACAATGTCTTCCAGGTTCATCGGCTCTACTCCATAAAGTTTTTCAAACAAACGATTTTTTTCTAGTAAATTTTGTTCTAGCTTTTTACGAAATATATCTTTATTCATCAAATCGGCAATACGAATACCGCAACGGGCAGCTTTGTCCATATAAGCTGGCCCAATTCCCTTTTTGGTTGTGCCAATCTTGTTATCGCCTTTTTCTTCTTCTTGTAAAATATCCAGCTTTAAATGATAGGGAAGAATGACATGTGCACGATTGCTAATACGCAGATTATCAGTCGAAACATGACGCTCATGTAAATAAGCTATTTCCTCCACGAAAGCTTTTGGATCAATTACCATTCCGTTTCCTAATACACACGTTTTCTCATTGAAAAATATGCCTGATGGAATTAAATGTAATTTATACGTAACGTTGTCAAATTTTATTGTGTGTCCCGCATTGTTACCACCTTGATAACGTGCAACAACTTCAGCATTTTGCGATAAGAAATCGGTAATTTTTCCTTTTCCTTCATCGCCCCACTGCGTTCCAACTACGACTACTGAGGACATAATGCACCTCCACTTGAGTTATAAGCTCTATTCATTTGCTTTTTCATAATTACTTGCTTATTTTATCAATTATTTTTTACTTAGTCAACGCTAAATGCGAACGTTGATTTTGTTTTTTTGTTATTTGTTCGCTTAAACTACGATGTTACTATTACATATGGCTATTTAAAAATTGCTCCGTAAGGTAACATTTTATACCTTGTTCGTTGCAGAAATACTTTCCTATAGTAGAACAAAAGCTCGGGGTACCCGTTTAGCAACGTAGCGAGTGGAACAAATCAACGAAAGCTTTAGGAATTATGCCACTAAAACAGGAGGTATGCCGACGTCGGGTGGCAAGCCCGTTTTTAGTCGACCTTCCTCTTGGCTATGAATCGATGATGACTTAGCTTAGGGCAATTCGTAAAGTCGCCTAGTTGCAGGACGATGAAGTCAGACGTGGCTAAATAACTTAGTAAGTTTATCCACAGCTGAAAAATTTTTTAATTTCCTAGACCACAAAAAAACAGCCTTCATACGCTAAAGGCTGCTCGCATTATGCTGGAGGAATATCGCTATCGGAATAACGATGATCCAAGTCAACGAATTTATTATATTCTTTTACAAACGCTAAATCGACCGTCCCTACAGGACCATTACGTTGCTTCGAAATGATAATTTCAATAATGTTTTGTTTTTCCGATTCCGAATCATAATAATCATCTCGATATAAAAACCCTACAATATCCGCATCTTGTTCAATACTCCCCGATTCTCGCAAATCAGACATCATAGGGCGTTTGTCCTGTCTCGACTCTACGCCACGAGATAGCTGAGAAAGGGAAATTAATGGTACATTCAATTCTCTTGCTAATCCTTTTAAAGAACGGGATATTTCCGATACCTCTTGTTGCCTATTCTCTTTGGAATTGGCACTTCCTTGGATAAGTTGCAAATAATCGATTAGAATCATTCCTAAACCATGTTCTTGCTTTAATCTTCGACATTTGGATCTTATGTCTGCAACCCGTATGCCTGGCGTATCATCAATATAAATGCCTGCATTGGATAAACTACCCATTGCCATCGTTAATTTACTCCAGTCCTCAGCTTGTAATTGTCCATTACGTAAACGCTGAGCATCTATATTTCCTTCTGCACAGAGCATACGCTGTACTAACTGGTCTGCTCCCATTTCTAAACTAAAAATAGCTACATTCTCATCCGTATTTACAGCCACATTTTGCGCTACGTTTAATGCAAAAGCTGTTTTACCTACGGAAGGTCGTGCCGCAATAATAATTAAATCATTCCGTTGAAAGCCAGAAGTGATTCGATCTAAATCACGGAAACCAGTAGGAATTCCTGTTACATCTCCATTTTGATGATGCAGTTGCTCAATATTATCGTAGACGTCGATTAACACATCTTTAATATTTTTAAACGCTCCAGAGTTCTTTTTCCCAGATACATCAAGAATGGTTTTCTCAGCTTCGTTTAAAACATCCTCTACTTCATCTTGCCTCTCAAAACTTGATGTTACTATATCTGTGGCTGATCGAATTAATCTTCGTAATAACGCTTTTTCTTCAACAATCCGACAATAATATCCTATATTGGCAGATGTAGGTACACTATCTGCTACTTGTGATAAATATTGCACGCCACCTACTTCATTTAACTGGTTCGCATTGTGTAAATAAGCAGTTACGGTTACGACATCAATTGGTTCCCCGCGATCGGATAAAGCCATCATACTGGAAAAAATACGTTGATGTGCTGCTTTATAAAAATCTTCTGGAACTAATATCTCAGAAGCCGTAATAAATGCTTCTGGATCGATAAATATTGCTCCAATAATCGACTGTTCAGCTTCCATATTATGCGGCGGGGTGCGATCTATTTGGGTATTCATGTGTAGTCCCCCTTTAAAACAGATACTATAGATGAAGAAATTGGAACTATGGGATGAAAAAAATTTATACTTTCCTATTGTGCAAGAAATATTGCTACTTCTAAGTCCCATAATTTGCTCCGGAAAAATACTTCACTTTTTCAGCAAACGACAACCCTCTTTTTTAGAAAAAATGGCGCCTTACAGACATGAAGGTAAGGCAAATTTTACTAACTGAACAGAGAAGTTGCAACATGCTTTCAAGCATGAAAGATTCTACGTATTTTCCGGAGCTCATTATAGCCGCTATTCACCTTTAAAGTTGCTACTAACTTATAAAAATATTGCTAAAACGCTCATTTACTTTTCACTCACACGCACTTTAATGGAACCATCTACTTCAGGATGCAATTTTACTGGTACATTTGTATACCCTAAAGATCTAATCGGTGCATCTAACTCTATTTTTCGCTTATCAATTTTATAGCCATAATTCTTTTCTAACGCTTCAGAGATTTGTTTGCTCGTAATGGAGCCAAATAAACGTCCACTGTCCCCTGATTTAGCCGTTAATTCTACAGTTATGTCTGCAAGTTTATCTTTCAATTGAATAGCTGCTTCTTTTTCTTTTTGTTCTAATTGTTTTTGTTTTTTCTTCTTTGCTTCTAAAGCTTTTAAATTACCTGGTGTTGCTTCTTGAGCTAAGTTATTTTTTAATAGATAGTTACGTGCATAACCATCGGATACATTTTTTACTTCACCTTGTTTGCCTTTACCTTTTACGTCTTTAAGAAATATTACTTTCATTCTGATTCGCTCCCCTCATAGTATTCATCTAAAATATCTTTTAACAACTGTTCGACTTCATCAATTGTCGTATCTTCAATCTGTGTGGCGGCATTTGTTAAATGTCCACCACCATTCATTTTTTCCATAATCACTTGCACATTAATAGCCCCCAACGATCGAGCACTAATGCCAACCCTTCCGTCCTTGCGTTCCGAGATAACAAAAGAAGCAGCTATCCCACTCATCGTTAATAAAATATCGGCCGTTTGAGCAATTAATACAGGACCGTGAATTTGTCCTTCCTTCGCTTTTGCGATAGCAATTTGATTACGGTATATTTGCGCTCGTTCGATTAATTTACTTCGCTCCACATATACTTCAATGTCCTCTTTTAACAGTTCCTGAACAAGTACTGTATCGGCACCTTTGGATCGTAAGTAAGAAGCAGCATCAAATGTTCTTGACCCTGTTCGTAACGTGAAACTTTTCGTATCGACAATAATCCCTGCTAATAACGCAGTTGCCTCCAACATACGTAATTTTAATTTTTTCGGTTGATACTCTAACAGTTCCGTTACCAATTCTGCCGTAGAAGATGCATATGGTTCCATGTATACTAAAGTTGGGTTGTCAATAAAATCTTCCCCACGACGATGATGATCAATGACTACTTTGTAATCGGACTTTTGTAAGAGTACTTCACTTGCAACCATTGCTGGTCGATGTGTATCTACGACGACGACTAGGCTACGGTTGTTGATAAGTGAATTTGCTTCATCAGGATCCACAAAGTATTGCCAAAGTACCTCATCTTCCTTAATTTTATCAACTAAACGATAAACACCTGTATCGATATCATTTGGGTCAAACACGATATATCCTTCTACGTCATTAGCAAGCGCAATATTTAAGATACCGATAGCAGCACCGATCGAATCCATGTCTGGTGATTTATGCCCCATAATGATCACATTATCACTAGCTCGAATTAACTCTTTTAACGCATGGGAGATTACCCTTGCTCTTACGCGCGTTCGCTTTTCCATTGGGTTTGTTTTCCCACCGTAAAAGCGAACTTTTCCCGTCTCGTCCTTAATCGCTACTTGATCGCCACCTCGACCTAATGCAAGGTCTAGGCTCGATTGGGCTAATTCCCCAAGTGTAGGCAAGTCAACATTCCCCATGCCGATACCAATACTTAATGTAACCGGGGTATTGCGCTCTCCGCTTAATGCACGTACTTCATCTAAGATTTCAAATTTCGATTTTTCTAGATTTGTTAGGATTTCTTTTGTTCCAACGGCTAAAAAACGTTCCTGAGAAGTTCGTTTTAAATACAGACCGTGATGTTTGGACCATTTATTTAATACCGATGTCACTTGTGAATTTAATCGACTTTTATTTGTATCGTCCATGTTCTGCGTAATTTCTTCATAGTTGTCTAGAAAAATAAAACCAAGGACCGTCTGCTCATTTCGATACTGTATTTGTAATTCCGATTGTTCTGTACGATCAAATAAATAAAGGAGTCGTTCTTCTTTCTTTACAACCGTTTCGAACACATAATCTTGCAACTCAAACCAGATCTTCTCTTTATTTTCTTTAATCATCGGAATTAAATCCTCTGATAATTTATGAAGCGAATCGCCAACCAAACTTCCATCATCAAAACGATTCATATATGGATTTGCCCATTCTATTTTAAAATCATCATTATATAAGATAATTCCAAACGGCATTTCTAATAACGCTTCTTCCCCGACCTTTTTTACACGGTACGACAATGTCGTTATATATTTTTCAGCTTCATCTTGCAGAGCTTGCTCCGAACGCATACTGTAATAGAATGAAACGACTAACAATACTGTCATAATCATTCCCAGCATCCATTGAAAATACCAAATAAATCCTAATAAAATGATGGAAATTGTGTAAATAAACCATACATGGTTTCTCAGTGTCGGCTTTTTTTGCTTATCGGGCATCACATTCAGCTCCTACTATGCAACACTTATTTTATTCCTTTATCGGTAACCTTCTCTGTCACCAATGGATGAACAAAGACTCGGGCCCCTTTTAGCAACGTAGCGAATGGAACGAATCAACAAAAGATTTAGGAATCATGCCACTAAAACAGGGTATGCCGACATCGGGCGGGCAAGCCCGTTTTTAGTCGCCCTTCCTCCTAATGATGATGAACCGATGATGACTTAGCTTAGGACAATTCGTGAAGTAAGTCGCCTAGTTGCTTGGCGCTAGAGCCGGACGTGGCTTATTTGGTTATGTTGTTATACACAAGCCACGAATTTAATACTTTCTTAATTTTTAAAACAGGATAATATCCATTCTTCTAACGTCTTATTTCTTACCCATTCGCTCTCTTAAGTTCATTCCGATATCGAGGATTCCTAAAAATCGAATAATAAACATAAACACCGGCATGAGCAGTACTAAAATGATACTAATAATCGGAAATGCCTTAGACATTTTTTTTTCATGTGCAAAGAAAAATAAAAAGGAAAATCCTTGAATCATTAAAATAAGTTGTGCAATTATTAATAAATTTTGTATAGCCATTGACACTGTTCCACTACCAGCGTCCGCTACCATAAAAGCTGCGAGCAGAACAAAAAGATAAATAAACAGGACGCTTGAAGGAAAACGTAATGAACGGAATGGCGGAAAACGTAATTGACGTTTTTCAATCCGATTCATCAGCTTATAAGCGAGCCATTGACTAATCAGTGCTTGAATAACTGCTATGAATAGAAAATAGAATGGAAGTAGGTTCATTAACCCTTCCGTTACTTGCTCCATTGTTTCCTTAACGACGCCAGCTTGCTCTTGGCTACCAAACTGTTCCATAATACTTGTTGATTTTGCTAACGATTCGTCCATTAGGGATTGGAACTCTGCAACCATATTCACTTGCAAAACAAGCTGTACAAACAAAAATATAAGTAACATTCCAACGATATATCCAAATGTTCCCCTTGCTAACGTTTCATATGCAGTTATTTTTTTATAAATTGCTTCACCAATCATTATACCACCAATAATTGTAGGTACAGCAAGCGGTAATGCAAGAACTGTTCCTAGCAGTATAGATAAAATAATTGCTGCAACAGCCATTACTAAAGCCGGTTTCCAGCTATGTCTTGCTGTATACATTACAAAAGGAATTGGCAATACAAAGATAGCAATTGGTGTTATTACTGGAATAAATAAACCAGCTAACAATATGATAATGAATAGACCGGTAAACAATGCACCGTCTACTTGTTTTTTAGATTGATTCATTTTGCACCTCATCTACCTTAAGTTGTTACTATTCCATTCTAATATGATAACATGTTTTTCACTCCAATAGTTGTCGAAAAGCATAGAAATATTATTTCCCGGGTAATATTATTTAGAAAGACCATTTTGAGATTATAATAATTTCAGTAAAAACGCAATCCGATTAGAAAAATTTGGCTTGTCGCCAAGTCTTATGGTGATTGGCATAGTTTTTCTTATACTATAAACCTTTAAACTTTTATACTTTCCTATAGTGGAACAAAGGCTTAGGGCGCCCGTTTAGCAATGTAGCGAGTGGAACGAATCAACGAAAGTTTTAGGAAGCCTGCCACTAAAACAGGGAAATGCCGACGCACTAAGGCAAGCCCGTTTTTAGTCGGCATGCCTATTTAGCACGAAACGATGGTGACTTAGCTTAGGGCAATGGAGTGAAGTCGCCTAGTTGCTAAAGCAACAAATTTTATACTTTCTTATCTTATTAGAAAAACTTGACTTATCGCCAAATTTTGATAGCAGAAACTGTCGTTTTCTTTTTGTCGAAGAAGTGGTATCGATATTTGCCAATCATCCATTAAATTCGGTTCAACAATTGTTTTCAATTCGTTTACAAGGAATTTATTCTTTATTTCTACTATAATAGAAGTAATTATAAAACTGAACTTCATACTAAGTTTTAAGGAAATAATGCAGTTTTCTTATACTATTACTTTCTTAGAGTGAAATAAAGACAAGGGTGACAATAATGATATTCTTCCATGCGTTTATACATAGTATCAAACTCCCCAAAAAGAACGCAATATTCCAGCTTAATCGTATTGGGATGGATATTGCAGTTATTTATATGTTAATTCTTATCTTACTTGTATCTATTCCTTCATTTCTGCAATATACATTATCAACAGGGGATGGGGTAGCGGCACAGCTAAATGCTTTCTTCAAAATCATTTACTTTTTTATTTTTCATTATTTACCTTTATCTATCATAATATTTATTCTTTTATCTATTATAGCGGGTATTGGAACACTTATAGCAAAATTTATGGATCGAAAATTAAAGTTTTCTATACTATGGAAAATGACTGTTTTTACCACAAGCGTCCCTTTTTTGTTATACACAATTGTAGGAATCTTTTTTCCTCTGCAAGATAATTTCTTATTCCTATTTTGTGCTTATTCATTACTATTTCTCGTTTTGATTATTTCCGTATATCCAAAACGGAGGAAAAAATAGAAAAACCTATTTAAAGCTTCATTCATTTGAATATTAGAACAGTGATAGAATATTATGAGCACTAGGAGGACTTACATGAAGCATATTTTTATCCTTTGCATCAGCATCGTTTTTCTAACAGGGTGCGCTCTGTTTGAGGAAGAACAACTTTTCGAGCAACCTGCTGAACAAAATAAAATACTTGTAGCTGCAGATTCCAGTTTGAAAGATGTACTTCCTAAACTAATTACGCAATTTGAAAAAGAACATCCGACGATAGCAGTAGAAGTAAATTTTGCAAGTTCTGGCCAATTAGCTGGTAATATTCAACAAGGTGCTCCCATTGACCTACTCTTATCTGCAAATAAAGAGTGGACGGATACGTTAAAAAAAGAAGGATTAATTCTAAATGGTTCGCAAAAAAAGTTTGCTCACAATCAACTCGTATTAATATCACATACGGATAAAGAGTTATCAATAGAAGATTTAGGTGATGTAAAACAGGCTCCTTTTAAAGAACTCGTTCTAGGTGATCCCGTGAATGTAACAGCTGGTGATTATGCACAAAAAGCTTTTCAATCAAATGAAGTAAATATATGGGACACCATTAAAAATAAAACTGTCTATGTTAAAGATATAGCAGATATTATGGAAAAGGTGAGAGAGAATACGCAAACACTTGGCGTTGTATATGCTTCCAACACGGTTCAAAACGAGGACGTAAACGTGATCTATGAAATTGACGAGCACCTCCATCCATCCATCGTTTATGAAACGGGAATTACTTCCTATAGTACAAATCATCATGATGCGAAGGTGTTAACCGATTTTATAAATTCTAAAAAGGCAACAGAAACTTTTGCAGCATATGGGTTTGGAGAATAGTTCAAACTCCTACGCGAACTTTACTACCATTTTTTTATGAAGGTTTAAAAACATTCCTATAATGCAAAAAAACCATCTTCTGCAAGGTAGCAAAAGATGGCTTCTATATGATTACTCAGCAACATATGGCAATAAAGCCATTGTACGAGCACGTTTGATTGCTTTCGTTAGTTTACGTTGATATTTTGCAGAAGTTCCAGTTACACGACGAGGAAGAATTTTTCCACGTTCAGAAATAAAACGTCTTAGCAAGTCAACATCTTTATAGTCAATGTGTGTAATTCCGTTCGCTGTAAAATAACACACTTTACGACGTTTTGCACGACCGCGACGAGCTGCCATCAATATGACCTCCTTTTAATTAAAATGGTAAATCATCATCTGATATTTCAATAGGTTCTCCATTATTTTGAAATGGATTTTCCTTGTTATTTTGACTTTGACTTTGACTTTGTTCATATGGGTTGGATTGCGGTTCGAATTGACCTTGGTTTCTGTTTGGTTGAAATCCTGATGCACCTTGTCCCCCGCCCTGAGAAGAACCTTTTGTTTCCAAAAATTGAACACTTTCTGCCACTATTTCAGTAACAAATACTGTTTTTCCATCTTGGCCTTCAAATCGGCGTGTTTGCACTCGTCCATCCACACCAACCATGCTACCTTTATTCATATAATTCGCCAGGTTTTCCGCTGCTCTACGCCAAACGACACAGTTAATAAAATCTGCTTCACGGTTCCCCTGTTGATTGGAAAATGGACGGTTTACCGCAAGTGTGAAATTGGCAACTGCTACGCCACTTGGGGTGTAACGTAAATCAGGATCCTTCGTTAACCTGCCGACAAGTACGACACGATTTAACATCCGAACCACTCCTTATTATTGATCATCTTCTCGAACGACAATATGACGAATAATATCATCAGAAAACTTTGCTAGACGGTCAAACTCATTAATAGCTTGATCATCACTGCTGAAGTTAATGATTACATAATACCCATCACGATAGTCATTGATTTCATAAGCAAGGCGTTTTTTGCCTTTTTCATCAACTTTTTCAATCTCCGCACCATTATCAGTAAGAATACCATTGAAACGCTCTATTAAAGCTGTCTGCGCTTCTTCTTCCATGTCTGGGCGGATGATGTACATGATTTCGTATTTTCTCATCCGTAGCACCTCCTTTTGGACTTAGCGGCTCCCAATATTCGACGGTATATAATGTCGTCATGAGAGCAAGGAGTAATTCATAAAATTTAATTACTCACGATAGTGTATTATACCAAATCATCTTACAAATGACAAGTTTTTCGAGAGATCCTGTTTTACGTTTACACATTAAATCGGAAGTGGATAACATCGCCATCTTGAACGATGTAATCTTTCCCTTCTAACCGTACCTTTCCATTTTCCCGCGCTTTTGTCATAGATCCAGCTGCTACTAAATCATCGTAGGACACCGTTTCAGCACGGATAAAACCACGTTCAAAATCAGTATGAATGATTCCAGCAGCTTGCGGTGCTTTCATCCCTTTACGGAACGTCCAAGCACGAACTTCTTGTTCTCCCGCTGTAAAATATGTCGCCAATCCTAATAAATGATAAGAGGCTTTAATCAGCTTGTCCAGACCCGATTCTGTAATACCTAAATCGTCCAAGAACATGGCTTTTTCTTCTTCATCTAATTCGGAAATCTCTTCTTCTATTTTTGCACAAACGACAATCACTTCTGCATTTTCTTTTTCTGCATATGCTTTTACTTTTTGAACATGCTCATTGGCATCTGTATCTTCTACTTCTTCTTCACTTACATTAGCTACATAAAGCGTTGGCTTACTTGTAAGCAAATGTAGCCCTTTAACAATTTTCCATTGTTCTTCATTAAACTCCATTGCTCTAACTGGTTGTTCTTCTTCTAATCCTGTCTTCAATTTACTTAATACTTCAAATTCTGCAACAGCAGATTTTTCCTTTTGCCTAGCTAATTTCTCCACACGTTGGAATCGTTTGTTCACCGTTTCCAAATCTGCAAGAATTAATTCCAAATTAATAATATCCATATCTTCAACTGGATCGACTTTTCCAGATACATGCGTAATATTCTCATCATCAAAGCAACGGACGACTTGGCAAATAGCATCTACTTGACGAATATGAGATAAAAACTGGTTACCTAATCCCTCCCCTTTACTTGCGCCTTTTACAATACCTGCAATATCTGTAAACTCAAATGTTGTCGGTACTGTCTTTTTTGGTTTTACTAATTCTGTTAATTTATTTAAGCGTTTGTCTGGTACTTCTACAATTCCTACGTTTGGATCTATAGTCGCAAACGGATAGTTTGCTGCTTCTGCTCCAGCTTGGGTAATTGCATTAAATAACGTGGACTTACCGACGTTTGGAAGACCGACAATTCCTGCTGTTAAAGACATGCCTATTTCACTCCTTAAGGATTCCATTCATATGAACACGTTTGTCCTTTTCATTATAGATACAAGCCAATCAAATGACAAGCTAACAAAAAGTAAAAGTAGACAGAAATAGCTGCCTACTTTTACACTTTACCCTATTAATTTTCATTTTCTCTTTATCTTTAATCATAATTATACCATTTTAATACGGTCATCGCTATTTCTTTACACATGAAAAAATTTCTTTTTCCCTTTATGTTCGTACTTATTCTTCTGCTTTTTCCAGTATTTTTTTCATTTTTTTCTCAAATTGTTTACGTGGGATCATGACACTATGATCACAGCCCAAACATTTAATACGGATATCCATTCCCATCCGTATAATTCGCCAACGGTTTTCGCCGCACGGATGTGGCTTTTTCATTTGTACGACATCATGTAGTGCAAATTGTTTTCCTTCCATAGCCATGTTCTCCTTCATTATTTATCTTTGTAAAATGAACTATCTCAACCTTAACATGTTAGAAAGACTTGGCTTGTCCCCAAGTCTTATGGAAAAGCCTTTTTTTCTTATAGTTTAAATCACTAGCATTGCATTAATTAAACCTGATGATTCAAAATACTGAAAATGTTTAATAATTACGTGTTCATGATACAAAAAAATCCTTTACAATGGAAGTACAGGTGGTTCCTGTCCAAATCCAAAAGTAAAGGATAATCCGTATGGACAAGAATACACTAAAATCATCATTTGGTAAATGGGTTTCACCTATAAATACGAAAAAACTATTTGAACAAGTAGAAGAAAATAAACAAGATTACTACACAAAAAAGCTAACAACTGCAGGGTATATAAAGCTCATGTTACTTGCCCAACTGCAAGGATTCGAGAGCTTGGAAGAAATGAGCGATGCCCTAATAGATGATGGACTTCAGAAAGCACTGGGGTTTGAATCGATTAGTACATCTCAGCTATCAAGGAAGAATAATGAAATGAATCCAATGATCCTTTCCCATTTATTCTTGGACCTTGTTTACAAAATAAAAGGTATCCAATCTAAAAACGGGAAATACATGCCATTGAAAATCATTGATTCTAGCACGCTTCCATTAAACTTAACGAATCATAAGTGGGCAAAGTTCCGTAAAACAAAAGCAGGAGTTAAGCTACATTTACGACTTATATTTATGAATAAAGATACCGTCTATCCTGAAAAAGCAGTGATTACAACAGCCAAAGAACATGACAGAAATCAACTGGAAGTTCTCGTAGACGACAAAGAAGCCATGTATGTGTTTGACCGTGGATACGTTGATTATGAACGATTTGATCGAATGACAGATGAAGGCTATTTTTTCGTATCAAGACTGAAGAAAAACGCCATCACTCGTGAAGTAGAATCATTTTCTATACCTAAAGATGCTACGGTTTTATCCGACAAGATGGTTTACATCGGTTCGACGCAAAATCGTACAGAGAATGTATTCCGCCTACTTGAAGTAGTGGATACAAAGGGAAACATTCTACGATTAATTACTAACCGTTTCGATCTAAATTCCGAAGAGATTAGTGAAATTTACCGTCAACGGTGGGCCATAGAGCTATTTTTCAAATGGCTCAAACAGCATGTAGAGATCAAACACTTTTATGGCATGAGCGAAACTGCCATTCAAAATCAAATTTTCCTTGCACTTATTGCTTACTGTTTACATGTACTTATCCAGTTAGAGATGAGGAGTAAGAAGTCCTTACTCCGAATTAGCCGCTGGTTAAATAAAGCGCTGTGGAAACCTGCGTACATCTGGATTCGCAGATTTGACGATAGATCTATTCCGTAAATACATACAGTGTCGCTGTTGCTAATAGTTTAATTGTATAATTTTTCCAAATGGACAGACCACCTTTGTTTAGCCTTTGTCTTTTTGGCAAAAAATCCTGCAAAGATGCTTACTGAATTTTCAAACCATATTTATGCAATGCTAGTGAGTTTAAATTAAAAAATTACATACTTGCCTATAGTGTAAAAGTAAGTTAAATTCTACTTCTTTATAACGGCAAGCAGATGATATTCTGCATTGGCCTCACGATATTCCGTATAGACATTGAATAGTGTATTGCATTCATGTTGAGCCTCCGTAATTATTTTCTTTAGAATCTTTTCACGTGTAGCTCCTTTTAACATACAGTTCACAAACACTTCGCCTTTTTAAGTTCGAATAGTATTTTATTTACAAAAGCGGTCTCTTTTCTTATAACATTTTTATAAAAGTGTAGCATGGAATCTAACAATACAAAATCTGTATCCTCGGGAATCGGAAAGTCAAATACGTTATCGACTATTCCTTTAACGTCTATATTTCTTTTTTCAGCCTCTTTATTAACTTGGTTTATTCCAACTGTTGAATGATCCACTCCAACTACTTTATATCCTAGTTCTCCAAGCAGTAATGAATCTCTTCCTTGCCCACAACCTAAATCAAGTACAGTTCCTTTCGATTGATAATTTGTGAAAAAACGAACGAGAGCTGGATATGGATTTCCAAAATAATATTTTCCTTGTAATAATCATCGTATACTACTTTTTTCATTGCATCATCCCCAACATTAGAAAATCTGTGCCTCCCCATAGTTTTTTCTATTAATGATTATTCTGCTTATTCATCGCCTTCTCTTTGTGGGGACTGTTCACCATGCGATTCAAGATCCGGATATCCTGTTCGATTACTCGAGCTATCATGAAACTGTTTCCTTTGGCTATAATCCAATAATTCTTGCTTCTGATCACGAGAATACATCACGATTCTTGGAGAAGGTATTTCAATTCCTGAGCGATAAAGGTAATGTTGCATATCACGGCGAATATTTCTTTCTGCAGCCCATTGAAAACCAGGTAATGTTTCTGCAATGACACGAATTACAAAATGGGATGCTTCTAAATTTTGTACACCAATAATTTCTGGGGTACCTACAACAAAATCATATTTATCTGGTAGTGTAACGGCAACTTCATTTATTAAGCGCTCTGCGTCGTCGACACTACTTTCATAAGGTACATTAATATCCACGATTGCCAACCCATTATGAACGGAATAATTGATGACTTGGGTGACATTACCATTTGGTAAAATATGCATTTCACCTGTCCAGCTTAATACTTTCGTTGTTCTTAAACCGATTTCTTCCACCGTTCCTTCAATACCTGCGACACCAACATAATCGCCTACGGAAAATTGGTCTTCAAAAATAATGAAAAATCCTGAGATAATGTCTCTGACTAAATTTTGCGCACCAAAACCAATTGCTAAACCAGCGACACCTGCACCAGCGATTAATGCTCCTATTTCCAGACCAAACACACCATCTAAAATCATAAGGAGTGCGATAAAATAAACGACATATGCAATCACATTTTTAATTAATTTTTTTAACGTGTTTTCCCGACGCTCTGTAATTCGAAGGGGGCCTTTATCCCGCTTCTTAAATAACCGGTCCACTACTTTCCGAGAAATACGAATGACCATCAGAGATAATACGAGAATAAGTATAATTTGCAACATACCTTTTCCAACTGAAAACCATAAATCGGCACCTGTTAAATAATCCCATGCATCATTCATCAGTTTATGAAAATTATCTACTTCTTTCTCTACATTTTCTTCTACTGTGCTTTGTGCTAAATTCATCCTAAGCCTCCCTTGCCTTCTCAAAATCTATATTTTTGTTTTTTCCAGTTTATCCCAAAAAGGAAGAAATAATAATCGCGTTAATACGTATAAATTTAATATACCGTAAATGGGGTATAAGTATTGAATTAAGGTTGAAAAACCGAGAGCTGTTAATGGAATCATTGTAACCAAGGTCAAGCAAACAATCAACCATAATGGTTGCTTGACATAGTCTTGTACACGGCTCACAATGCCAAGTATTCCTGAAGCAGCTGTGGTAAAAATAGCAAACCATAATAATATACTCATAAAAACGAGCATTTGTAATGGATAGTTCTTCATAATAGCAAATAATGGAATCTCATATACTAGTACTTCATCAGCAATTTGAATTAAACTATTATTGTAAATAAACGAAATAACTCCAAGTGTAAGCCCACTGCCAATAGAAGCAATCCATATTTCTTGTTTTGATTGTACTTTATGTCCGATTGCTCCCAAGACAGCAATTAGCGGAAGTATATTTAATGCCGTAAAAGGAAATGCGGCCATCCAATTTCGTTGTTCATGCCAATGTGAAAAAAGATCCAATTTTTGATCAATCGTAAACCATAATAGTACAAACACAAGCCCTGTTAATAATATTGGTAGTATAAATTGGTTGATAGATAGGAGGCCATTCACTCCTTTTAAAAATAGTAGTATAAGCGCAACAATTATTATACTTATTCCCCACCAGTAAGGGTAATTAAACGCTTGCGATGTTGCACCACTACCAGCAATCATAATAACAGTAGTTGTAAACAAATAAATAAAAATCATCACGTCATACACTTTTGTTAATTTCACACCTACAATGTCTCGTAAAACTGGTAAGTAGTGGGTAGACTTTCGTGTGTAGCTCACATTCATAATGCCTATACAACAAATAGTAAAAAAACAGGCAAATAAAATAATAGCTAGTCCACTTTCATGACCAAAAAATTGCCATAATTCTCTTCCTGAAGCATACCCTGCCCCAATCGTTGTACCAATAATTAAAAACATCCATTGCATCCCTGCTCGTATCATCTCATTTCCTCCATTTATTTTAATCATCTACGTATAGATTCAGGAAAATATCCGTATACTATACCAATATGTCTTTGGAGGATAAGCTATGATTTTTAAAAACAAATTATTGGATAATCACGATCAATTTCGTATGCACTATACAGATCCGGAATTCCATTTGAATATGCTAGATCGTTTTTTAGCGCTTCTCCCTCAGTCCCCACGGGAATATGTTGTTGTATCCATTGGGACAGACCGTTCTACAGGAGATGCTTTAGGACCGCTTGTTGGGAGTTTGTTTTCTGAGAAGAAACCGAGGCATATCTCTATCTATGGCACGTTGGATAATCCCGTTCATGCTGTCAATTTAGCAGATTATCTACATCAGATTGAGACATCATACCGACATCCTTTTATTATAGCCATTGATGCTTGTTTAGGAAAGCAACATTCTGTAGGAAAAATCATTGCAGGAAGAGGACCTATTAAACCTGGTGCAGCATTAAATAAACCGCTTCCTGCTATAGGAGATGCTCATCTTACTGGTGTTGTTAATGTGAGTGGATTTATGGAATACGCTGTTTTACAAAATACGAGACTGCAGATTGTTATGGCAATGGCCAAATTAATTGCCGACCTTTTAGATGAAGTAGATCAACGTTTAACATATAGAAAAAGAATGCCAGCTGTGGTTTCAACGACCATATAAGAATCATTCTCTTTGTGAAGCCCATGACAAGCGAGCTAATGCAAAAGTCAGAAATTCATTAATTGGACAATTTTTTCTTCCTCCAATTGATGCTCCCCTCTCGTCTCCTATACATATGGACTATAGATGGAACAAAAGGGATAGGTTATGCACACTATTCCTTTTGTTCTCTATAGGAAATCATAAGATTTTTTGGTTTATAGTATTAGAAAAACAAGGTTTTTTCAGCTATAGGAGAGTATAAGCCAAATTTTTCTAACTATGTTACCCTACATGTATAGTTACAAAAATAGTAGATACACAGAGTAAACGAAGCCTACCATTATAACAGCTGGTAATAGATTTCCTATTCTTATAGATGTAATATTTAATAGATTTAGTCCAATTGCTATAATTAATAAGCCGCCTACCCCTGTTACTTCAGTGATGAAACCATCCAAATATGCTTTAGGCACGATACCTTCTATTTGTGTAGCTAATAGAGCAATAGAACCTTGATATAATAGTACAGGAATAACTGATAATATAACACCAAATCCTAACGTTGTCGTCAATACTAAGGAGACAAAGCCATCTAGTATGCCTTTTGTTATTAAAACTTCATGATCTCCCCGCAAACCACTATCTAATGCTCCAATAATGGCCATTGCACCAATTACAAATATTAAAGAGGCTGTAACAAAACCTTGCGAAACTCGTGTATCATCTTCTTTAGAACCTAATTGATTGCCAACCCATTTTCCTAATTGATTTAAACGGTCTTCTAAGCGAAGCCATTCTCCTATAACAGCTCCCATTAGTAAGCTTAGTAAAACCACAATAATTTGTTCCGTAACAAAAGCCATTTGCAAACCAATTAATAAGACAGCTAAACCGATTCCTTGCATGATAGTCTCTTTATACCGCTCTGGAATTTTAGTGAATACTAAACCTAGTAAGCTGCCAATAATAATTAAAACTCCATTTATAATGGTACCATATAATGCTATTTTGTCCGCCTCCCCTATTTAAATATGTCACTGTTTCACGTGAAACAATTGTATGTAACTTACATTTATATGAAAACACGATTGTAGGAAAATTTAATCATAGCTCATGCATATTGATTACGAAAAAACTGTCTTCTCTTATCTAGTGCCTTTCAGCAAAGCAAATAAATTTTAGAAAAACAACGGCTATCACCAAAGTCTTTAGACAATAGCCGTTGTTTTTCTTATACTATAAACCCTGAAATTTCATACTTTCTTACAGTGTAAAACGAAAGACTGACAATATTGTCAGTCTCCCAAGTTCTTATTTCTACTGTTATCCAAGTCACAAATCAACTTCTAAAAACATGGAATCATTCATTTTCAAGCGTATCAATAATACGCTGTAAATCGTTATCGTTATAAAATTCTATCTCAATTTTACCTTTACGTTTGCCACGTTGAATGGTTACAGCAGTTCCAAACCTTTCTCTAAGAAAAGTTTCTCTTTCTTGAATAAATACATCTTTCTTTGGTTTTTCTTTTTGTTTTACAGGCTTTTCGTTCAATTGAACGATCAATTTTTCTACCTGCCTTACATTCAATTTTTCTTTTCGTATTTTTTGTACTAAGGCTTTAACTTTTGTTTTATCCTTCAGACCCAGTATAGCACGCCCATGTCCCATGGAAAGCTCTCCATTATTTATGTAGGCAATAACGGACTCTGGCAAAGAAAGCAATCGTACCATATTAGCGATGTGTGATCTACTTTTTCCTAAGCGTTTAGATAATTCTTCCTGTGTGATGTTTAATTCGTTCATTAAGTTAGCATACGCATGGGCCTCTTCGATAGGAGTTAAATCCTCTCGCTGCAAGTTCTCCAATAATGCCAGTTCCATCATTTTATCATCGGTTAATTCTTTAATAATGACTGGTATCTTATCTAATCCTGCCTCTTTAGCTGCACGATATCTTCTTTCTCCTACGACAATTTCATAGCCTTTAATGCTCGCTCGAACAATCAAAGGCTGAATAATACCGTACTCAAGAATAGATTCTTTTAACTCATCAATAGCGTCTGCGTGAAAAGTTTTTCGAGGCTGATATGGATTTGGACGGCACTCAGAAATAGCAATTTCCTCAATAACATCATCTTGTTTTTCCTCAACCTCTGGAAAGAAAGCATTAATTCCTTTACCTAACCCTTTCGCCATTGGCCATCACTTCCTTCGCTAACTCAAGATATACTTCTGCACCTTTTGACTTTGCATCATAAGTAATAATTGGCAAACCATGACTTGGCGCTTCTCCTAATCTTACATTACGTGGAATTATCGTTTGATAGACTTTGTCTTGAAAATATTTTTTCACTTCTTCAATAACTTGTAAGCCTAAATTGGTTCTAGCATCAAGCATAGTTAATAACACTCCTTCAATCATAAGTGTTTTATTAAGATGCTTTTGTACTAGTCTAATGGTGTTTAGCAACTGACTTAGTCCTTCCAAAGCATAATACTCACATTGTACTGGAATAATGACGGAGTCAGAAGCAGTTAGTGCATTTAAAGTCAATAACCCAAGTGATGGAGGGCAATCAATGATAATGTAATCATAGTCTAGCTTCAGATTCTCTAATGATTTTTTAAGCCGTATTTCTCTAGATATTGTTGGCACCAACTCTATCTCTGCCCCAGCTAATTGGATAGTAGCAGGTATAATATCTAAATTTTCAATCGTTGTAGAAATACATACTTCTTCCGCAGGTAACTCTTCTACAAGGACATTATAAATACAATGTTTTACATCTGCTTTATTTACACCTGTTCCACTTGTAGCGTTACCTTGCGGGTCTACATCTACAAGAAGAACCTTATTTCCTAAATGTGCTAAACAAGCACTTAAATTAACAGATGATGTTGTTTTTCCTACGCCACCTTTCTGGTTAGCGATGGACATTATTTTTCCCATGTTGACACCTACCTAAAACGATATACTATCTATTTTATCATTTTTTCTTCTAAATAGTTGACTAATTTCAATTTTGTTAGCGATTCGTAATTTTAGTAGACATAATTCTTAAGAAATACATGGATTGGCGTAAAAACACCGTCATTTTTCTTATAAGATAAACGTAAATAGTGAAAACACCCACCAGATGGGTATCCTGTAGAAAAACTGGCTTACCACCTTTTTTATGGCGGAGCCAGTTTTCTTATATTATAAATCAAAGGATCTTATCTTTTCCTATAGTACAATAAGTATAATCCTTTTCTTAAACGATATGGTGATTATTAAACTTAAATATATAAATGAATTATTTCTTCTTTGGAATTTTAATCGTGATTTGGTAATAATCTTCTAAATCTTGTTCATCAGACTCAACTTCAACACCTGTATCAGAAACCATGTTAAGGGATTGACGTATCGTATTCATTGCAATACGAATATCCTTATTAAAACCTTTTCGTTTAACTGTATTCCTTTTTGCCGTTTTTTCTTTTCGCTCATTCATTTTTGCTATTTTTTCTTCTGTTTGCTTTACATTTAAATGTTTTTCAATGATTTCTTGTAATAATTTAATTTGTTCCTCTTCATCACTTAATTTAATGAGGGCTCGAGCATGCCTCTCTGTGATATATTTTCCTAGCAATGCTTCCTGAACTGCTTGAGGCAATTTAAGTAATCGTAACTTATTTGCAATGGTTGATTGGTTTTTTCCTAATCGTTGAGCAAGTGCTTCTTGGGTTAAATCATGAATCTCTAATAATTGCGCATACGCTGTTGCCTCTTCGATAACCGTTAGTTCTTCACGTTGTAAATTTTCTATAAGCGCAACGGAAGCAGTCTCTGTATCCGTCATTTCTTTGACAATAGCAGAAATATGTTCCCATCCTAAGGACTCCACTGCTCGCCATCTTCTTTCCCCAGCAATAATTTCATAGTGTTGTTCTGTCTGGTCATTTTCAACCAATTGCCTAACGATAATTGGTTGGATCATACCATGTGTTTGTATCGTTTGAGCAAGTTCTTTTATCTTTTCTTCACTAAAAATTGACCTAGGCTGATAACGATTAGGTTTTATATTTTTAACAGGGATCTGTATCACTTCATTGGAGTGAATATCTATACCTGAATCGGAATCATTTTCCTGTTCAGGTTTATCACCGATTCCAAAAAAACGGTTAAAGGGCTTCACCATAATCCCACACCACCTCTAATATACTATTATAATATGATCTATGTATAAAATATAAAATGTTTCACGTGGAACATTTTATATGGAATAACTATAAATATTATAGCACAGGAAAAGCGCTTATAAAGGGAAACTTGTTTCTCTCTATCTTAAATAGAAGATAGATAAAGAGTAAGCGAAAAAGATATATACCTTACTAAATGAATAAATTGAATATTCAATCTATATAAACTCTCTCGATAATTTACGATACAGAGATATAACCTAAAATAGAACTCCTGTTACAGTTACTTATCTAACTATAAAAGTAGCAGTATAAGAAAAAACGCAGCAGCAAACTGCTAGCGCTATACAAAATTATTACTTAATCACAAACACATACATTGCCTTTATTTTACCATATATATAATAGGAAAAATACTCATTAATCAGTCGGGGTTTTTCATCCCCTTCATGGCTAGAGCAAATTAGATGCTGTTATCCCCCACTTCGACGCTTTCTTTCAATTAATACAGTAGGATCCTTACAGCACCTTCTATCCGGGATAGATCCTAACATTAGACATGTGTTTCACACTATTCAATTGGCTCTTTATTTGGAAGTCCAGCTTTTCGTGGATATTTTTTAGGTGTTTTTCTTGCTTTATATATTTCAATAATGGAGCGTTCACTTTCTTCCTCAGGCAAAGTAAACGTGTACATTTGTTTTAATTCCCCACCTAAAACCTCAATCGCAGGCTTAGCTAATTCTATCTCCTCCCCTGCTTTTGCACCTTTCATAGCCAAAAAAGTCCCTTGTTTTTTTGTTAGTGGCAAACAAAGTTCACTTAATACAGACATACGTGCAACCGCTCTTGCAGTTACTACATCAAAAGTTTCACGAAAAGCTGCATTTTTGCCCATGTTTTCGGCTCTGTCATGATAAAAGGCAACTTTTTCTAACGACAAAGCAGTGGATAATTCATTTAAAAAACCAATTCGTTTTTTTAATGAATCAACAATAGTAACTTCTAGATGTGGAAAGCAAATTTTTAACGGGATACTAGGGAAACCCGCTCCTGCACCAACATCACAAATCGATTGCACATGATTAAAATTAAAGTAAAACGCTGCACTTATTGAATCATAAAAATGCTTTAAATAAACATCGGCCTCCTCCGTTAAACCAGTTAAGTTAATTTTTTCGTTCCACTCCATTAATGTTGTGTAATAAATGGAAAATTGTTCCTTTTGATATGCGGTTAACTTTATTCCCTTTTCCTCTAATACTTGAAAAATTTGTTCTCGTTTCATGGTTCTACTCCTTATTTAGATAAAAGCAGACTTAGCTACTTATAAGCTAAATCTGCTTACTATCATTAATTAGCCAGACGTACTATATTTCCTTGCTCCATATAAACAACTAAAATAGATATATCAGCTGGGTTTACTCCAGAAATACGCGATGCTTGCCCGACAGAGAGTGGACGGACTTTTTTCAGCTTCTCTTTCGCTTCTGTAGCTATACCACTAATTGCATCATAATCAATATCTTCTGGTATTTTCTTTTCTTCCATTTTCAGCATGCGTGCTACTTGATCATTCGCCTTTTTAATATATCCCTCATATTTAATTTGAATACCGACTTGTTCCGTAACATCATGTGGAAGTGACGGATCCGCATGAATAATTGGTGCTAATAAGTCATACGACAGCTCTGGTCGCTTTAAAAGATCATATGCTTTTACAGCTTCCTTCATCTTTGATGCCCCAGCTGTTTCTAAAAATGCATTTACTTCCTCTGTAGGCTTAATGATTAATTTTTGCAATCGTTTCTTTTCTTCTTCTACGAGGCGATATTTTTCCTTAAATGCTGCATAACGCTCTTCCGTAATTAAGCCTAGCTCATAGCCTAGCTCTGTCATACGAAAGTCAGCATTGTCATGTCTTAATAGTAAGCGATACTCTGCACGGGATGTTAATAGTCGATACGGTTCATTTGTCCCTTTTGTCACTAAATCATCTATAAGCACACCAATATAAGCTTGTGATCGATCTAAAATGACTGGATCTCTCCCCAATACTTTTGCAGCGGCATTAATACCAGCCATAATCCCTTGAGCTGCTGCCTCTTCATAACCAGAAGTACCATTAATTTGCCCCGCCGTAAATAAACCGGGGATTTTCTTTGTTTCCAATGTCGGCCATAGCTGTGTTGGCACAATTGCATCATATTCAATCGCATAGCCAGCTCGCATAATTTCTGCATTCTCTAACCCTTCTACACTTCTTACCATGCCATGCTGTACCGATTCAGGTAAAGAAGTCGATAACCCTTGTACATACACTTCTTCTGTATCTCTTCCTTCTGGCTCTAAGAAAATTTGATGGCGAGGCTTGTCGTTAAAACGGACAATTTTATCCTCAATAGACGGACAATATCTCGGACCTGTTCCACGTTTCATTCCAGAATACATAGCAGAAAGAGAGAGGTTCTCATTGATAATTTCATGCGTAAATTCATTCGTATACGTTAACCAGCATGGAATTTGATCTGTAATATATTCTGTTGTTTCATATGAAAAACTGCGGGGTGTCTCATCTCCCGGTTGGATTTCTGTTTTTGAATAATCAATCGTATGGCTATTTACACGTGGAGGTGTACCTGTTTTAAACCGCGTAATTTCAAAACCTAGTTCTTCTAGGTTTTCGGACAATTTAATCGTTGGTCGTTGATTATTTGGGCCACTTTCATATTCCAAATCTCCCATAAGCACTTTCCCTCGCATAAACGTTCCTGTCGTAATAATGACGGTTTCTGCACGATAGAAGGCATTGGTTTCTGTAACAACTCCCTTACAGACACCATCTTCAACTACTAAACGATCTACCATTCCTTGGCGCAATGTAAGATTTTTCTCATTTTCTACAATATTTTTCATTTCCTTAATATACATAGGTTTATCCGCTTGCGCCCGAAGCGCTTGAACGGCAGGCCCTTTTCCTGTATTCAACAAACGCATTTGAATATGCGTTTTATCAATCACTTTACCCATGACACCACCTAGTGCGTCAATTTCCCTTACAACGATCCCTTTTGCTGGTCCTCCAATAGAAGGATTACATGGCATAAATGCGATCATATCTAAATTAAGTGTGAGCATTAATGTTTTTGCTCCCATTTTAGCAGCCGCAAGCCCAGCCTCTACACCTGCATGACCTGCACCGACCACGACTACATCATAATGTCCTGCATCATAAGTCATTGGTCTCATCCTTTCTAAATTAAAGTAACTTTATTTTCCGAGACAAAATTGTGAGAAAAGCTGATCAATAAGGCTGTCACTTGCAGTATCCCCGATGATTTCACCTAGTAATTCCCACGTTCTTGTTACATCTATTTGTACGACATCTAACGGTAGTCCAAGTTCTAAGCCTTCCATCGCATCTTCTAAAGCTTGTTTGGCTTGTTTCAACAGTTGAATATGACGGACGTTCGAAACATATGTGAGGTCGCCCGTATCTATATCACCAGCGAAAAAAGTTTTTGCAATGGCTTCTTCTAAATCATTTACCCCTTCTTCTTGTACCAAGGAAGTAATAACAATTGGTTTTCCGCCAGCCAATTCATAGACACGGTCTAAATCTAACTTTTGCTCTAAATCCGTTTTATTAATAATAACGATATAATCTAAGCCTTCTATTGCTTTAAATAACTTTTCATCTTCTTCTGATAACACGTCATTATAGTTTAGTACAAATAAAATTAAATCTGATTCTTTTAGTACTTGACGAGATCGTTCTACGCCAATTTTTTCAACAATGTCTTCTGTTTCACGAATCCCAGCGGTATCTACTAACCGTAAAGGAACCCCTCTTACACTAACATATTCTTCAATAATATCGCGAGTGGTTCCTGGAACTTCTGTAACAATTGCTTTATTCTCTTGAACAAGTGTATTCATTAGTGACGACTTGCCAACATTTGGTCGTCCTATAATCGCTGTTGCTAAACCTTCTCGTAAAATCTTGCCTTGTTTCGCCACTTGTAGAAGCTCAACAACTTCTTTATACACCTCTTTTGATTTCGTGCGCATCATATCATGGGACATTTCTTCGACGTCATCATATTCTGGATAATCAATGTTAACCTCTACATGTGCCACTGTTTCCAACAAATCTTGGCGTAAACGACGAATAAGCGCAGATAAGCGGCCATCCATCTGCTTTAATGCAACGGACATGGCTTTATCTGTTTTCGCTCGAATAAGATCCATCACTGCTTCTGCTTGCGATAAATCAATTCTCCCATGTAAAAAAGCACGTTTCGTGAATTCACCAGGCTCAGCTAGTCTAGCTCCTTGGCTTAAAATAATTTCCAATACACGGTTAACCGCAACCATTCCCCCGTGACAATTAATTTCTACAACATCTTCACGGGTAAACGTTTTTGGTGCTCGCATAACTGAAACCATAACTTCCTCGGCAACCTCTTTTGTCTCAGGATCGATTATTTTCCCGTACTGTATTGTATGTGAAGCCACATCACCTAAATTTTTTCCTTTAAAAACATTAGCTGTGATGGAAATAGCCTCAGGGCCGCTTAAACGAACAATTGCAATTGCCCCTTCACCTATTGGTGTTGATATAGCTGTAATTGTTTCTGTTTCCATTGCTAATCACCTCCAACCTATACATGAATATCTATATGAAGTGCGTTTTTTTATCGTCACTAACTTAATAGAATATCACAAAACACAGTTATCCACAACCTATTTTTTCTTCTTCGTTTCTTAAAGTTATGCACATGTGGATATCTGACTAAAACTCATCTCCCTTTTTCACAAGTTGCATAAGCATTGGATATACGTGTAAAATAAAAAATCCTATCTAGCTGAAGAACTAGATAGGATCTATAGCGTTGCTTTAGGGTTGAATAACAATATGTCGATGTGGTTCATTACCGTCAGAATAAGTAGTAATAGCCTTATTTTCCTGTAGTACGTTATGAATAATTTTTCTCTCAAAAGCAGGCATAGGCTCTAAAGCTACCTTTTTATTTAAGCGAACTGCTTTATCCGCCATTCTATTCGCCAACGCTTCTAATGTTTCTTTGCGACGTTCACGGTATCCTTCTGCATCCAATGTGACTGTGTAAAATTCAGAAGCATTTTTATTCATCGCCAAATGCAACAAATATTGTAGCGCATTTAACGTCTGACCTCTTTTTCCAATCAATAAAGCAATATCATCGCCTGTTACTTCATACGTAACATGATGGTCTACTACAGTCGTCTGCACCGTTGCAGAAACATTCATTTGTTCGAATATTTGCTGCAAATATTTTTCCGTTTTTTCAATTGGATTTTCAACGATTTTGACTTTAACGTAAGCACGTTTCGTACCAAATACGCCGAACAATCCCTTTTTACCTTCATCAATGACATCAACTTCAACTTGGTCCCTGGTTGTTTTTAACTGCTCTAAAGCTGCCTGGACCGCTTCTTCAACTGTTTGTCCACTAGCAGTTATTTCTCTCACTTTTTGTCTCCTCCATTATTTGCAGCCATCATTGGCTTACGAATAAATAACGTTTGAGCAACCATAAAGATATTCCCTACTACCCAGTATAACGCTAAAGCAGACGGGAAGAAAATAGCAAAGACACCGATCATGATAGGCATAACATAAAGCATAACCATCATTTGCGGATTTTGTGCAGCAGGACTTCCTGCCATCATCAACTTTTGCTGTAGGAATGTCGCCCCACCAGCAATTAATGGTAAAATAAAGAATGGATCTGGTTCCCCTAATTGGAACCATAAAAAGCTATGTGTTTTAATCGTTTCTGTTCGCATAATCGCATGATACATCCCAATTAAAATTGGCATTTGAACGAAAATCGGTAAGCAACCGGCAAGTGGATTTACACCATGCTTTTGGAATAAAGCCATGGTCTCCTGTTGCAACTTTTGCTGGGTATTCGCATCTTTTGAACTATATTTTTGTTGCAGCTCTTTCATCTTTGGCTGAATATCTTGCATCGCCTTCGAGCTTTTTAATTGTTTCACATTTAATGGCAACAGTAATAAACGAACAATAATTGTTACGAGAACGATTGCCAGTCCATAATTCTCATTAAATAATTCTGCAAAATAAGTGATAAGCCATGAAATTGGATATACGAAGTACTGGTTCCAAATTCCTTCACTTTCACTCGTAATCGGCTCGTTTACTTCTGTACAACCAGATAAAATTGCCAGTAAACCAATAAGCACTACTAGCAACCAAAACTTTTTACGCAACACATTTCCTCCTAACTCTATATTAAAAAACTAGACTTATCGCCAATTCTTATAGCGAAAGCTGTCATTTTTCTTATACGATAAACCAAAAATTTTTATACTTTCCTATACTATAGTACTAGTAAAAGACAAGTTTTTCTGTCACCTATCGTTATTTTAACTTAAATAAAGGGAAGATTCTATATTAAATTTATTGATTTTTTAACAATTGTTCTTTATATAACAAATGGGTTAAACTTTTTTTGATTTCCGAAAAGGTCATTTGCTTTGCTGGCTGTCTCGCAATGATAACAATATCATATGGATAAGCAATTTCGTCCTTTAGCTCAAAGAAAGCCTGTCGCAAATATCGCTTAATACGATTTCTTGTTACTGCATTCCCAATTTTTTTACCAACTGATAGCCCCATTCGGAAATGCAACTGTCCCTCTCTCTTCACATAATAAATAACGAGCTGACGGTTTGCAAAGGATTTCCCTGCTTTAAAGGCATATTGAAAATCACTATTTTTCTTAATTCGATATTCTTTCTTCAAATTGATCACCTTTACTACATTAAAAACTACATACACGGATGGAAGATTCATTCATTTTATGTAAAGAAAATCTTCGCCAATGTTACAATTTTGTTTAGAAGAACTTAGCTGCTCACCAGCCCATGGCAGAAAACGCTATCGTTATTTCTGAAAGAAATAAGAAAGTATAAAATTTGTTTGTTGCTTTTGGATACCAATTTAACGGAATAGCCACGTCCGGCTCCAGTGCCCAGCAACGAGGCGACTTCACTCCATTGCCTAAGCTAAGTCACTATCGGTTCGTGCTAAATAGGAAGCCCACTAAAAACGGGCTTACCTTAGTGCGTCAGCATACCCCTGTTGTAGGGCATGGTTCCTAAAACTTTAGTTGATTCGTTCCACTCGCTACGTTGCTAACCGTGCGCCCCGCGCCTTTGTTCTACGATAAACGGTAAAATTTTTATACTTTCCTACTAGTGAAAAAAAGACCACTGATGGTTCAGTGGTCTATGCTGACAAGACTTTTCTACCCTTACGACGACGACGAGCAATTACTTTACGACCATTTTTCGTGCTCATCCGTGTACGGAAGCCGTGTACTTTTTTACGTTTACGATTATTAGGTTGAAACGTTCTTTTCATTTATCTTGCACCTCCCTAAGGGATGAATTATACCATTTCTTAATCCTTCATCAGACAGTCTTTGTAATTATACGTAAAAATAAGGGTATCTGTCAACTTGTTCTTATTAGAAAAACTTGTCCTTCTTACAAAATCTTTATAGATAAAGCCCATCGATTCACTTTCATTTAATAAACTCCCTTACATATCCACGTATGTGCCAAGTTATTTTCGACATAGTTATAACCTCTACATCTCCGGCAATCTATTTATGTACACTTTACTGGGTTCTATAAACAAACAAGTTAAATATAGATAGTAACCGCTACGAAAAAACACTACGCTAGATTCCATGATAAAGGCCTCTTTCAAATGTATTTGCCCCACTAAGCGTCCATTTTATAATAGAGTGCCTTCTCTTTTTTTGCTAAAAACTAGTCTTCAAGTCCTCCCCAGAAATATTTCATATATCCACAGCCTCTGTTGACAGATAAATATCCCCTTTTCTCTATCCACAACAATTATCGACAAATCATTCACAAAATATAGTGGTGTGGATAAATTTTGTCTACAAGCTATGGACTTTGTGGATAAGCGTCGAAAAGCCATTGCACTTCTTACTTTTTTCTGATATTATATTTGTGTTTAACCTGTGAAAATAAAAAAAAGCAACTACACTTATACACAGTTTGTGGATAAGGTGTGGATACTTATAAACATACTTGTTTTTAAGGTTATCAACAACAATGTGGATATCGTTTATAAATCTATCTTTCCCTTTTACTCATCAATTATATTTATCCACAGACAAGAAATTACGATATGGAGATTACCATATGCCTTTCCATCTAGAAAATTGTTCATGGAACATGGACTATAGGATTGAGAGAGGCTTTTTCTGTCATGTATATGCTACTAACATAGAAAGATGACAATATTTCATTCTCTGTCATCAACTTGATTGGTTAACCGTTATATACGGATTAATGAATGATCTATCTACTATTAGAAAGGAGTGAACTCCTGATTGGAAAATATACAAGAAATATGGACTGCAGCGCTTGAAAAGATAGAAGAAAAAATTAGTAAGCCAAGCTTCGATACGTGGTTAAAAAATACCAAAGCAGAAACTTTAGACAAAAATACGCTCATCGTCTCTGCCCCCAATGAATTTGCTAGAGATTGGTTAGAAAATCAATATACGAGGCTTATTTCGGAAATCTTAACAGAAATAACCGGAGCTGAAATAGAAACTAAGTTTATTATTCCTAGTACGACTAAAGATGCAGAAGCTGTTCCTACATCAAATCAAGGGAAAGGAAACGAGCTTAATGATCACTCGAAATCTTTGTTAAACGCAAAATACACATTTGATACGTTTGTCATCGGAGCTGGTAATCGTTTTGCACACGCTGCTTCTTTAGCTGTAGCTGAAGCGCCAGCAAAAGCATATAACCCCCTATTCATCTACGGTGGAGTTGGCTTAGGGAAAACCCATTTGATGCATGCAATCGGTCATTACGTTCAAGATCATAATCCGGAAGCTAAAGTCGTTTATTTGTCTTCAGAAAAATTTACCAATGAATTTATTAACGCCATTATGGATAATAAGACCGTCAATTTTCGCAATAAGTATCGCAATGTAGATATTTTATTAATTGATGATATACAATTTATTGCCGGAAAGGAATCAACACAGGAAGAGTTTTTCCATACATTTAATGCACTGCATGATGACAACAAACAAATTATTATCTCTAGTGACAGACCTCCAAAAGAAATTCCTACACTGGAGGATCGACTTCGATCAAGGTTTGAATGGGGATTGATTACGGATATTACTCCACCTGATTTGGAGACTCGAATTGCTATTCTAACTAAAAAAGCTAAAGCAGAAGGTCTTGATATTCCTAATGAAGTAATGCTCTATATTGCAAACCAAATTGATACAAATATCCGTGAATTAGAAGGGGCACTCATTCGTATCGTTGCCTACTCATCACTGGTTAATCAAGACATCGATGCTTCCCTTGCAGCAGATGCTTTAAAGGATATTATTCCTAGTAATAAACCAAAAGTAGTTACCATTGCTAGTATTCAAGAAATAGTTGGTGAGAGATACAATGTTCGGTTGGAAGATTTTTTAGCTAAAAAACGTACAAAATCCATTGCTTTTCCTCGTCAAATAGCTATGTATTTATCAAGAGAAATGACCGATTCTTCTCTGCCTAAGATTGGAGAGGAATTTGGAGGAAGAGACCATACAACCGTCATTCATGCGCATGAAAAAATATCCAAATTGATCGATAAAGATACACAGCTAGCTAAAGAATTGG
Organism: Virgibacillus dokdonensis; assembly: GCF_900166595.1. Lineage (NCBI taxonomy): Bacteria > Bacillati > Bacillota > Bacilli > Caryophanales > Bacillaceae > Virgibacillus > Virgibacillus dokdonensis. Next base: position 253,071 of record NZ_LT745762.1, read on the forward strand.
AAGAGCTTAAAGAACAAATAAAATCAATGTAAAGCAGCTACTAAATGTCCATTATAGATGCAAATCTATTTCTTTAACATGTGTTTATGCTTATAATAAAAAAACTTTAGGGTAAGCGATCTTCTTAAACCCCCTTTTCAACACTAAAATGGATGGCTACTTTATTTTGGCTTGTTAACAATGTGTATAAGCAGTACTTACTTATGTACAAGTTATCCACATGTGAATAACTTGTACAAGTTGAATGTTTGCTAGTTTTCCACATACTAACAGGCCTTATTATTATTACTATTATTTTTTATTAATAAATATATATATGTATGCAGGAAATAAACGTACAAAAATGTAAACATAAATATATAGGAAACTTCCATTAGGAGGAAAAATATATGAAATTTGTTATACAGCGAGATCAACTAATGACGGCCGTACAAAACGTCATGAAGGCTATTTCATCTCGTCCAGTTGTCGCTATTTTAACGGGAATAAAGTTGGAAGCAAGAAAAGATGGAATAACATTGACAGGAAGTGACTCTGATATATCCATCGAATCTTATATTCCAGCTGAAGAAGAGGGAATTATTCATGTAGATCATATCGAAGAAGGTAGTATTGTACTTCAATCCAAATATTTTCCTGATATTGTTCGCAAACTTCCAGAACAAATTGTGGAAATAGAAGTTGATGAAAGTTTAAAAGTAACGATTCGCTCAGGTAAAGCAGAATTTAATCTAAATGGACAAGATGCAGCAGAATATCCACAACTACCTAAATTACAAACAGATGACAGTTTTGAACTCCCAATTGACCTTTTAAAAAGCTTAATTAAACAAACTGTTTTTGCGGTATCAACCATGGAAACAAGACCTATTTTAACTGGAGTGAATATGAGATTAGCTGATCAAACACTCACTTTCTCAGCGACAGATAGTCATCGCTTAGCTTCACGAACCGTTCCCGTAACAGAAACGACGAATGAATTTTCAAATGTGGTTGTGCCAGGAAAAAGCTTGAATGAATTAAATAAAATCATGGATGATAGCGAAGAAAAAATTCAAATCAGTGTAACGAATAACCAGATTTTATTCCGTACGAAGCATTTGCAATTTTTGTCTAGACTACTTGATGGCAATTACCCTGAAACATCACGTTTAATTCCTGATGCGAGTAAAACGATCTTATATGTAAGTACTAAAGATTTATTACATACAATCGATCGTGCATCTTTATTAGCTAAAGAAGAGCGAAATAATGTTGTTCGTTTAACAACAAAAAATAATAATATGGTAGAAATCGCCAGTAATCATCCAGAAATAGGGAATGTCACTGAAGAAGTTTCCATTTCCTCTATGGAAGGTGAAGATTTAAAAATATCGTTTAGTTCAAAATATATGATTGATGCGTTAAAAGTAATTGATTATGAAGAAGTAAAAATTGCTTTTACAGGTGCTATGCGCCCATTTATTATCCAACCAGTTGAAGATGATTCGATTCTGCAATTGATTTTACCCGTACGCACATATTAAACAGATGAAATAAGAAGCCGAACAATTATAAACAGATTGTTCGGCTCCTTTGCATTAGAAGAGAGAACAAAGGCGTAAGCGCCCGGTTAGCAACGTAGCAACTGGAACGAATTAACTGAGATAAAGGAATTACGGTGAGGCGACGAACCGATGATGAATTATCGCCAAGTCTTATGGCGAAAAAACGCTGTCGTTTTTTATACTATAAAGTTTTAAACTTTTATATTTTCCTATAGTTAAAAAAGCTTTACATGTTATTTTACACCTGAACAAAGCTAAAAACAGCTTTTACAAACAGATTTAAAGCCTTACAGAGACTTTATTTTAGAAAAGAAGTAGGATACCTTTCCTTAAAGGCAAATCTTTAGTAAAATAGGAATATGAGAGATTGAGCGTCATTCTTTTATATCGTTATATATTGAAAAGACTGCTAACATGCAATGGAAGGTTACAAAAAGTATTAATAAGAAAAGAAAATGAGTGATAAACAATGTGTGAAAAAATAATGATTCAAACGGAATATATCCAATTGGGGCAGTTTATAAAATTAATCAATATCTTAGACTCTGGCGGTATGGTGAAAGCATATTTACAAGATGTTGGTGTACTTGTAAATGGCGAGCGTGAACATCGTCGTGGAAGAAAGTTATATGCTGGTGATAAGGTAGAAATAGATGAAGTTGGATGTTTCCAAGTGGACCGAGAATAGATATTTACAAACCAACTGCTGTAGTTCATAGATAGTCGCCACAAACAAAAATGTTTTAGCTTCCACAAAAATGAATCTGCATAATTTTACAAGCTAAGAAGCTGTGAAAACCTAGCGAACTATTTCCTGAATAAAGAGGATGAAACATGCATATACAACAACTCCAATTAAAAAATTATCGCAATTATGAATGCCTAGATATGACTTTTGATCATGCAATTAATGTGATTATAGGTGAAAATGCACAAGGGAAGACAAACTTAATGGAGGCTATTTACCTATTAGCGTTTACGAAGTCCCACCGCACCCCCAGGGAAAAGGAACTAGTTAAATGGGAAGAAGAGTATGCTAAAATAGAAGGTAGAGTAACCAAACGAAATCAGTCTTTTCCGCTTGAAATTGTCATTTCCGCAAAGGGGAAAAAGGCAAAATTAAATCGCATGGAGCAAAAGAAATTAAGTGACTACATTGGAGCCTTTAATGTCGTAATGTTTGCTCCAGAGGATTTAACACTTGTCAAAGGTGCACCACAAGTTCGCAGACGGTTTATGGACATGGAACTAGGTCAAATCCAACCGCGCTATATTTATCATCTAGGCCAGTTTCAAAAGATTCTTAAACAGCGGAATCACGTATTAAAGCAATTACAACGACAATCTACCCAAGATCGAACGATGTTGTACGTTTTAACCGATCAGCTTATTGAACATGCCGCAACTTTATTAGAAAGGCGGTTTGTTTTTTTGACTTTGCTAAGAAAATGGGCTAGTCCAATTCATTATGGTATAAGCCGTCAGTTAGAAACGTTGCATATTGCTTACGATCCGACAATAGACGTATCAGAAGAAGCGAATAAGGGAAAAATAGCAGATATATATAATCGTAAATTTAGCGAAATTGAAGATAAAGAGATAGATCGAGGAACAACGTTAATTGGTCCCCATCGAGATGATTTATTATTTTATGTAAATGATAAAAATGTACAAATTTACGGTTCACAAGGTCAACAACGTACGACAGCTTTAGCGGTTAAATTGGCGGAAATTGAATTAATTTATAACGAAGTCGGGGAATATCCGATCTTACTGCTAGATGACGTCTTAAGCGAATTAGATGATTACCGACAGTCCCATTTATTAGAAACTATTCAAGGAAAGGTGCAAACCTTTGTCTCCACAACAAGTGTAGATGGTATTCAGCATGAAACATTAAACCAAGCAGCCATTTTTCGGGTGAAGGATGGAAAAGTAGAATCTTAAATACGGGGGAATCGTCATGTTTATCCATATTGGAAATGACCATGTGATACGTTCCAATGATGTTATTGCGATCATTGATTACCATCTAATTTCATCATCAACGATAATGGAAGAATATATGGTAGCAGCTGCTACAGAAAAAAAATTAGAAGGTACACAGGAAGAAGCAAAATCCGTCATGATAACAAAAGATTGCATTTATTATAGCTCCTTATCTGTATCTACACTGAAAAAAAGAGCAAGTATGATTTCAACGATTAGTAAGCTTGATGATTTTTCAGATGATATAAAAGAACTGGAATCGGAAGAAGTATAGAAATGGAAGTGAGAACATGTCAATGGATGATAAAGTCATGAAGGAACAGGCGTATGATGCAGACCAGATTCAAGTTTTGGAAGGTTTAGAAGCTGTACGAAAACGACCTGGAATGTACATTGGATCAACAAGTGAAAAGGGATTACATCATCTCGTATGGGAAATTGTAGACAACAGTATTGATGAAGCTTTAGCCGGTTATTGTGATCACATTGAAGTATTTATTGAAAAAGATAATAGCATTACGGTTAAAGATAATGGGCGTGGAATACCTGTTGATATTCAGAAAAAAACAGGTAGACCAGCGTTAGAAGTCATTATGACTGTACTACACGCCGGCGGTAAATTTGGCGGTGGCGGTTATAAGGTTTCTGGAGGACTTCATGGTGTTGGTGCTTCCGTCGTAAACGCCCTTTCCTCAAGTTTAGAAGTTTATGTTCACCGAGACAATAACATTCATTTCTTACGGTTTGAAAAAGGTGTCCCTCAAGGGGAAATAAAGGTTATTGGCGAAACAGATATTACTGGTACCATTGTTCATTTTACGCCAGATCCCACTATTTTCGATGAAACGACAGAATATAATTTTGATACATTAGTACAGCGTCTTCGTGAATTGGCATTTCTAAATAAAGGTTTGACAATAACCATTGAAGATAAACGTACGGATAAGGAGCCTGTTAGCTACTGTTATGAAGGTGGTATTTGTTCTTATGTAGAGTTTATTAATCAAACAAAAGAAGTCTTGCATGAGCCTTTCTACGCAGAAGGAGAAGACCAAGGAATTGCTGTAGAAATAGCACTTCAGTATAATGATGGGTTCGCAAGTAATTTATATTCCTTTGCGAATAATATTCATACGTACGAAGGTGGTACACATGAAGCTGGTTTTAAGACAGGGCTAACCCGCGTCATTAATGACTATGCCAGAAAGAATAATCTATTTAAAGAAAACGATCCGAATTTATCTGGGGAAGATGTCCGTGAAGGTTTGACAGCAATTGTTTCTGTTAAACATCCAAATCCACAATTTGAGGGACAAACGAAAACGAAATTAGGAAATAGTGAAGTTCGAACAGTGACAGATTCTGTTTTTAGTGAACTATTTTCTAAGTTTTTATTTGAAAACCCTACTGTAGCTAAAATTATTGTAGAAAAAGGATTAATGGCTTCTAGAGCACGTGACGCAGCTAAAAAAGCACGAGAATTAACACGTAGAAAAGGCGCTTTAGAAGTATCTAATTTACCTGGGAAATTAGCAGACTGTGCTTCTAAGGATGCGTCCATTAGTGAATTGTACATTGTGGAGGGAGACTCAGCTGGAGGTTCCGCAAAGCAAGGTCGAGATCGGCATTTTCAAGCTATTTTACCTTTAAGAGGAAAGATTTTAAACGTGGAGAAAGCACGTTTAGATAAAATCTTGTCGAACAATGAAGTACGTTCCATTATTACAGCATTAGGAACAGGCATTGGCGAAGATTTCGATATTTCCAAAGCCCGTTATCATAAAATAGTTCTAATGACAGACGCGGATGTAGATGGAGCCCATATTCGTACGCTATTACTTACTTTCTTTTATCGATATATGCGACCGTTAATCGAGCATGGATATATATATATTGCTCAGCCGCCGCTTTATAAAATTCAGCAAGGAAAAGCTGTTCACTATGCATACAATGATAAAGAAATGGAGCAAATCTTAGCAGAATTGCCAAAAGCGCCTAAGCCTGGATTACAGAGATATAAAGGTCTGGGAGAAATGAATGCAACGCAGCTTTGGGAGACGACGATGAGTCCTGATACGCGTACATTACTACAGGTAGAATTATCTGATGCAATCGATGCGGATCAAATTTTTGATGTACTCATGGGTGATAAAGTAGAACCAAGACGTAACTTTATCCAAGAAAATGCACAATATGTAAAAAATCTTGATATATAAAATGTAATGGAAAACTGGAGATAAGATAAGTTTTTCTAACACAATTACCAAATGAATCGGATAAAGACATAATACATTTAATACTGCTTGGTTATATGAGTAAAATGGAGGTAGTCGGATAATGGCGGATCAACAACGTCCAAAAGTACAGGAAATTAATCTCGGAAAAGAGATGCGTACATCATTCCTAGATTATGCTATGAGTGTAATTGTTTCTCGTGCATTGCCTGATGTTCGTGACGGTTTAAAACCTGTACATCGTAGAATATTATATGCAATGAATGATTTAGGTATGCATGCAGATAAAGCGTATAAAAAGTCAGCACGTATTGTAGGAGAAGTAATTGGTAAGTACCACCCACATGGTGACTCAGCTGTTTACGAAGCCATGGTGCGTATGGCACAAGATTTTAGTTATCGAAATATGCTTGTTGATGGGCATGGGAACTTTGGTTCGGTTGATGGCGATTCAGCAGCGGCCATGCGTTACACCGAAGCAAGAATGTCGAAAATTTCTATGGAATTACTAAGAGATATTAATAAAGATACCATTGATTATGCCGATAACTATGATGGATCGGAAAGAGAACCTGTCGTTTTTCCAGCACGTTTTCCGAATTTGTTAGTGAATGGTGCATCTGGTATTGCGGTAGGTATGGCGACAAACATTCCACCACATAATTTAGGAGAAACGATCGATGCGGTACTCGCATTGAGTAAGCATCCAGATATTACGATTGATGAGTTAATGGGAGAGTATATACATGGGCCTGATTTCCCAACTGCTGGGCAAATTCTTGGTCGTAGCGGGATTCGAAAAGCATATGAAACAGGAAAAGGTTCCATTACTGTTCGCGCAAAAGTAACAATTGAAGAGACAGCGAACGGGAAGCCGAGAATTATCGCCACTGAATTACCTTATCAAGTAAATAAAGCAAAATTGATTGAAAAAATTGCGGAGCTTGTTCGAGACAAGCGCATTGATGGTATAACGGATTTGCGTGATGAATCTGATCGTGACGGTTTAAGAGTCGTTATAGAGCTTAGACGTGATGCCAATGCGAATATTGTTTTAAATAATTTGTACAAGCATACCGCATTGCAAACAACATTTGGCATTAATATGTTAGCACTTGTTGATGGACGTCCAAAAGTGTTAACGATTAAACAATGTTTGGAGCATTATTTAGAGCATCAAAAAGTAATTATAAAACGGCGAACAGCATTTGAATTACGCAAAGCAGAAGCAAGGGCACATATTTTAGAAGGATTGCGCATTGCACTTGACCATTTAGATGAAGTGATTACACTAATTCGTAACTCCAAAACGACAGATATTGCCCGTAACGGTTTAATGGAACGTTTTGATTTATCAGAAAAGCAAGCACAAGCCATTCTAGATATGCGTCTGCAACGCTTAACAGGCTTAGAACGCGAAAAAATTGAAGATGAATATAAAGAATTAAAACAGCTCATTGAAGAATTGAAAGCCATTCTTGCTGATGAAGAAAAGGTTTTAGAAATCATTCGTGAGGAGCTTGCTGAAATCAAAGAACGTTTTAATGATGATCGGCGTACAGAAATTGTAATTGGTGGTAGTGATTTCTTTGAGGATGAAGATTTAATCCCTGAAGAAAATATTGTGATTACGTTAACTCACCAAGGTTATATTAAACGCCTTCCTTCTTCCACTTATCGCACGCAAAATCGCGGTGGCCGTGGTATACAAGGTATGGGAACGAACGAGGATGATTTTGTTGAGCATCTTGTCTCTACTTCGACACATGATACGATTTTATTCTTTACGAATAAAGGAAAAGTATACAGAGCGAAAGGGTATGAGATCCCTGAATTTAGTCGAACTGCAAAAGGGATACCAATTATTAATTTGTTGCAAGTAGAAAAAGGCGAGTGGGTCAATGCAGTAATAACTGTTAATGACTATATGGAAAATCAATTTTTATTCTTTACGACGAAGCATGGTATTTCTAAGCGCACTTCGCTAGCGCAATTTGCTAATATACGAAAAGGTGGTTTAATCGCAGTAGGTCTTAGAGAAGACGATGAACTTATATCTGTACGTCTGACAGATGGAATGAAAGATATCATGATCGCGACTAAAAATGGATATCTCATTCGTTTTCCTGAAGACCAAGTTCGTCCAATGGGAAGAAGTGCAGCAGGTGTAAAAGGTATTTCTTTACGAGAAGATGATGAAGTTGTATCGATGGAGATCTTACAAGAAGATGCGAATATTCTCCACGTGACGAATAAAGGTTTTGGAAAACAAACGCCAGAGTCGGAATACCGCACGACGAACCGTGGTGGGAAAGGTATATTCACTTGTAATCTAACAGAAAAAACTGGTCACGTTGTTGCAGTTAAGGCGGTTTCTGGAGAAGAAGATTTGATGTTGATTACCGTAGCTGGTGTGCTTATTCGTATTCCAGTTGAAAGTATTTCGGTCACAGGAAGAAACACAATGGGGGTTCGTTTAATTCGTTTGCATGAAGATGAAGAAGTAGCAACAGTTGCTCGAATCGAACCAGATGAAGAGGAAAATACAGATCAAGAGCAAGAACAAGACGAAGCGGAATCGAGCCACGAATAAATTTCAATGAAACGGATCTACTAGTAGACATGAATGGATAGATGGTAACGGAGGGAGTCCTCCCTCCAGCCACTAACCATGGTGTGGCAGTTTTTAATCATCGTTTTGAAATCGATTACATAAAGGCGAAGGGGGGAATTTACTTGTGGGTTGAAACCAATGCACTTTCACCAGGTTGTGTGTTGCTTCGCGATGTGAAAGGCAAATCACATCGTGCTATCATTCCTAAGCATACAGTGCTTACAGAGGAACATATTACTGTTTTACATAAGTTTCTCATTGAAAAAGTCGATGTTTCCGAAAAACAGGCTGAAGGCCACATACAGAAAGAAGTGCAAACCGAAACGGTAAAAGTGGCTACACATCCTACCACATCTTTTTCTAAGCAATATCAACGTACTGTCCAACAATACAAAAAACTATTTGCTAAATGGCAGAACAGTGCGCGCATTGATATTACAGAAGTTCGTGCTTTAATCATACCATTATTAGATAACATGGAAGAGATAAATAAGTATGTATTTAAATTGCATCATTATGCTAAAAAAGAAGATTACATCTACCATCATCATATAGCCGTGGCGATATTAGCAGCGTATATTGGTTATAAATCTGAATTTCCTAAAGGAGAATGGTTGCAATTAGGGTTAGGAGGATTGTTGAGTGATTGTGGAATGGCAAGGATAAATCCTATCATTATTGAAAAAGAGACTATGCTAACGGAAGCCGAAATGAATGAAATTAAAAACCATCCAACATATTCCTATCAATTCATTAAAAACGTGCCTATTCTAAAGTCAGACATAAAACAAGCCATTTCACAGCATCATGAACGACTTGATGGTAGCGGGTACCCTTCTGGGTTAAAAGAAAGGAAAATCAATCGGTATGCTCGAATCATAGCTATTTGTGACACCTACCATGCAATGACGTGCGAACGTTACTATAAACAAAAGCAGTCTCCGTTTAAAGTTATAGAAGTATTGCAGACCGAAAAGTTTACAAAGTTAGATCCAGAAATTATTCAGTTATTTATACAAATGATGACACAGTTTTCGATTGGTACGAAGGTGAAGCTATCCAATCAAAAAACAGCTGAAATTGTATTTACGGATGAAAAGAAACCAACTCGTCCTATGGTACGGTTAGAAGATAATCAAATTATTGCTTTAGAAAATTATCCTGACTTATTTATTGAAGTATTATTGTAATGGCTTCCTTGGATTGGAGGACAAAAAGCAGTATAGATCTAATAGGGAGAACAAAGGCGCAAGCACCCGTTTAGCAACGTAGCGACTGGAACGAATCAACTAAAGTTTTAGGAATCATGCTCCTGCAACAGGAGTATGCCGGCGCCCTCCGGCAAGCCCGTCTTTAGTCGGACTCCCTATTTAGAACGAACCGATGATGACTTATCGTAGGGCGATTTCGTGAAGTCGCCTAGTTGCTGGGTGCTGGAGCCGGACATGGCTATTTCGTTGAGTCCGTATGCCAAAGCAACAAATTTTATACTTTCTTATCTTTTTAGAAAAACTCGTCTTTTCGCCAATTCTATGGCGGAAGAACACCGCCATTTTACTTATACTATAAACCATAAAAACGCTATACTTTCCTATAGTAGAAAGATAAGGAGACTTCTTTCTACACGTTTTTCAAAGAAGTCTCCCAGATTTTAATTAATCCACTTTAAGGGGTTTTATCCGTAATTACACATTTTGTTTCTAAATTTTACGTTGCTTGTATAATTCATTCATAAGTAAAGCTGGTGTTTTCCAAGCTGCCAATTCTAAAAAATGTGATATATAAGGGAAATCAACATCAGCTTTATGGACAAAAAGGTCGCCCCACCATTCCGTTTCATAGCGACCGAGCATACTTAAATTGTAAAGTACTAAGTAATGAACCATTACCTCATGGATGGGGAAAAAATCTTCCCGATAGATCGGGAAATATAATTCCCTTGAATGTTGTTGCATAAAAAATGGTCCACAAGGCTCTAAAATAGGTTCCTCTACCTCCATTCGAATCTTTTGCTTATCCGTATCTGTATATTTAATAGGAGGTACGTATGCTTGAATTCGCTTTATAAAAGCCGCTTCAGTTAAGTGATAGCTATCTAACAAATGAACTGGAAATTCTAACAGTGGTGATGATATTCTTCCTACAGCTGCCAAATGCGGATTCTGATCTAACTGGAAAACAGGTTGCATTTCGGGAATGAGCGCGAGTAATTTTTGCATACTCCGTTTTTCAAACGGGGTTTCTAGCGCAAATAAATGCTCTGAAAAGTATGGAAAGAGTCCATTATGCTGTACCTTTACTTCATCGTTTAGAAAATGATAATTTTTCTTCTTCTTTTTTCTTGCAGTTACACCATGTGCTAATAAATTTGTTGATTCTGGATAATGAGGACGCTTTGTTAACAAACAAGCTTTAATAAGGTGAACCATGCCGTAAAAATAAAGGATCGGCTGCATAAATGGTTCTGTCTTTCTCCCTTGTTCAAAGAAACGCTTTCCATGATCCATATAATAGAGAAAAGCGTTGCAATTATGATAACTATTCACTTCTGCATCGACTACATTATTTTTTACATAGCAATGGTGTAAGTAGGATTGAGCCGTCTGCTGCGATTGTAAATAAGTTAAAAAAATATCTTCACGAAGCATATACACACCTTCTAACTATGCAAAAATTTTGAATCCATTTACTTTTTATTTCCTTTAAAATCGGGTTGAAAAAGCTAATCCATTGGCGTATTGTATATAAAAATAGATCTTATTTTAGTTTATCTCAGTACGGATTAACCATACATGTAAGTTTGCATATAGCCACAAAATGGTTACAACAGGAATTGCTTTCCATTGCTAAATTAAAAAAGGAGGATAATGAATGCGTGAAGATAAGTTTGTAAAAGAAGGTTTAACTTTTGATGATGTTTTGCTAGTGCCAGCGAAGTCCGAGGTGTTACCGAAGGATGTAGATGTAAGTACAACGTTAACGGATAAAATTACATTAAATACACCATTGATGAGTGCAGGGATGGACACGGTAACAGAAGCAAGTTTAGCAATTGCGATGGCTCGTCAAGGTGGTATTGGAATTATTCATAAAAATATGTCCATCGAAGAACAGGCAGAGCAGGTAGATCGTGTAAAACGTTCAGAAAGTGGCGTAATTACCAATCCATTCTTTTTGACACCAGAGCATCAAGTATATGATGCAGAACATCTTATGGGGAAATTTCGCATTTCTGGCGTACCTATTGTAAATAATGTTGAGGAACAAAAGCTAGTCGGTATTTTAACAAATCGTGATTTGCGCTTTATTCAAGACTATTCCATAGCTATTTCTGATGTGATGACGAAGGAACAGCTCGTAACTGCACCTGTTGGTACAACACTAGAAGAAGCAGAGAAAATATTGCAGCAATATAAAATTGAAAAGCTTCCACTAGTAGATGATAAACAAACTTTAAAAGGGCTTATTACAATTAAAGATATTGAAAAAGTGATCGAATTTCCTAAAGCAGCCAAAGATACTCAAGGAAGGTTACTCGTAGGAGCAGCTGTGGGTGTTACTGGTGATGCGATGAAACGAATTGAAAAGCTTGTAGAAGCCGGTGTAGATGTTATTGTCATTGATACTGCTCATGGCCATTCGAATGGCGTCATTGACCAAGTAAAAGCAGTACGAAAAATTTATCCTGATTTAGATATTGTAGCTGGAAACGTTGCGACGGCGGAAGCAACAAAAGCATTAATAGAAGCAGGTGCTTCCATTGTTAAGGTTGGAATTGGTCCTGGATCGATTTGTACGACTAGAGTAGTTGCAGGGGTTGGCGTTCCACAAATTACAGCTGTATATGATTGTGCAAAAGCTGCTGCACCATATGGCGTACCTGTTATTGCAGATGGTGGTATTAAATTCTCTGGGGATATTGTCAAAGCACTAGCAGCAGGCGCGCATGCTGTTATGCTCGGAAGTATGTTTGCAGGTGTTACGGAAAGCCCAGGAGAAACAGAAATCTACCAAGGTAGACAGTATAAAGTGTATCGAGGCATGGGTTCAGTTGGGGCGATGAAAGCAGGCTCTAAGGATCGTTACTTCCAGGAGGAATCTGAGACGAAGAAGCTTGTGCCAGAAGGAATTGAAGGCCGTGTAGCATATAAGGGTCCTTTAGCAGATACGATTCATCAATTAGTAGGAGGGCTACGTGCTGGCATGGGATATTGCGGTACCGCATCCATTGAAGCATTGCGCCAGGACGGAAAATTTATTCGAATTACGAATGCTGGCTTAAGGGAAAGCCATCCACATGATGTACAAATTACGAAAGAGGCTCCAAATTATATCGTTTAAGATGTAATAGATTAGAAAAATTTGGATATTTCTAAGTCTCGCTTATACTCAATCATTCCTTATAGTACAAAAAGTAGATGTGGGATACATCCCCATCTATTTTTTTATCTTTTTATATGGTAAAATAACTAAGTGCACGAAAAAGGTGTACGTTATTTTTCTATGTATGTTTAAAAAAGAGAAAACTACTGATAAAATTAATGGCTAGCAAACGTTTTGGACATACATAGGAAGGAAAAGGTTAAACTACAGTTGGGGGTACAAGAAAGTGAAACATGTTATGAGAAAAAGTTTCTTTATTTTTCTGGCAGCCGTTATAATGGCATTTTCTATCGCAATACAGCCATTATCTGCGCAAGCTTCAGAAGTAGATCTTGAAGCAGAATCTGCTATCTTGGTAGATGCAAATACAGGGAAAATTTTATTTGCTAAAAATGCGGATAAATTGTTTCCTCCAGCTAGTATGACCAAAATGATGACAGAGTACTTAGTATGGGAAGCTGTTGAAAAAGGTCAAATCAGCTGGGATACAACAACACAGATTAGCGACTACCCATACAGCATTTCCGCAGATTCAACTTTCTCCGGAATCGGATTAAAGCAAGCGAAGGATTATAAGGTAAAAGATCTTTATCATGCAATGGCGATTAATTCGGATAATGCAGCTACCATTGCCCTTGCAGAACTTATTGCCGGTTCAGAAGGAGAATTCGTCAAATTAATGAATAAAAAGGGAGAAGAGATGGGTCTGCCAGATTTTGAATTTGTCAATTCAACTGGAATTGAAAATGAATCATTAGGGGACAACCATCCAAAAGGGACAGATCCCAATGGAGTGAACTATCTCTCTGCGAAGTCTGCAGCTTTATTAGCTTACCATCTTATTCATGATTTTCCAAAGGCTTTAGAAATATCAAGCAAGCCGACCGTGAAATTTGATGGCAAGGAGCTTCGTAATTTAAATTGGATGCTCCAGCATGATAAAACTAATTTTGAAGAATTTTATTATGAAGGTGTTGACGGTTTAAAAACTGGTTTCACCGATTTAGCCGGCTATACCTTTACTGGAACTGCAAAAAAGGGAGATCGCCGTTTAATTTCTGTTGTCATGAAAACGAAAAGCGAAGCAAAGCGTTTTGAGCAAACTGCTAAATTACTAGATTACGGCTTTCAAAAATTTGAGAATACAGAAATTTTCCCTGCCGGGTATCAATTGGAAGATAAATCTAGCATTCCGGTTAATAAAGGAAAGAAAGATGATGTAAGCATATCACTTGCTGAATCTGTATCTTTGCCAATCAAACCAGATGAAAAAGATTTGTATAAAATAACGTATACACTGGATCAAGAAAAGTTAAATAAAGACGGCGAGCTAACAGCACCTATTAAAAAAGGTGAAAAAATAGGGACAGCTCAAATTATGTATAAAGCTGATAATGATTATGGGTATATTACCAAGGATAGTAATAGTACAGTAGATGTTGTAACTGACACTAGTGTGGAGAAATCGAATTGGTTTATGTTAACAATAGGAGCAATAGGTGATTTCTTTGTTGATTTATTTAATACAGTGGTAGACTGGATTAAAGGTTTGTTTTAAGCATAGTCAGCATTGTGTATAGTAATACTTTTATGAAGAATACGAAATAAGAATGAGATTAGGGGGCGGTTGCTTTGTCAAATATAGGTACAGAACGTGTAAAACGAGGTATGGCAGAAATGCAAAAAGGCGGCGTCATTATGGATGTTGTCAATGCAGAACAAGCTAAAATCGCTGAAGAAGCAGGTGCAGTAGCTGTTATGGCACTTGAACGTGTTCCTTCGGATATTCGAGCTGCTGGTGGCGTAGCTCGGATGGCAGATCCGACAATTACAGAAGAAGTACTTGGAGCTGTATCCATTCCAGTGATGGCCAAAGCTCGAATTGGACATATTACAGAAGCACGTGTTTTAGAAGCGATGGGTGTAGACTATATTGATGAAAGTGAAGTCTTAACTCCTGCCGATGATATTTATCATATTAATAAATCTGATTATACGGTACCGTTTGTTTGTGGTTGCCGTAATCTTGGGGAAGCAGCTCGTCGTATAGGCGAAGGCGCTTCGATGCTACGGACAAAAGGAGAGCCTGGTACAGGAAATATCGTTGAAGCTGTGCGTCATATGCGCCAAGTACAATCGGAAATTCGCATGGTGTCTGCTATGTCCCGTGATGAAGTTATGACATATGCGAAAGAGATTGGTGCGCCATTTGAATTATTATTGCAGATTCGTGAAGAGGGTCGCTTGCCTGTAGTTAATTTTGCAGCAGGTGGTATTGCTACGCCAAGCGATGCAGCACTAATGATGGAATTAGGAGCTGATGGTGTATTTGTTGGTTCTGGTATATTTAAAT
This sequence comes from Virgibacillus dokdonensis, assembly GCF_900166595.1. Classification (NCBI taxonomy): domain Bacteria; kingdom Bacillati; phylum Bacillota; class Bacilli; order Caryophanales; family Bacillaceae; genus Virgibacillus; species Virgibacillus dokdonensis. The sequence continues at coordinate 268,191 of NZ_LT745762.1, forward strand.
CAGCAAATCCGGCTAAATTCGCCAAAGCTATCGTGGAAGCAACGACACATTATCAAGACTATAAACTAATTGCAGAACTTTCCAAAGATCTTGGCGATGCGATGAAAGGGCTAGATATGGCTACAATTGAAGCTCATGACCGAATGCAAGATCGTAGCGAGTAAGAAAGAAGGCATGTTTTATGACAACAATTGGAGTCCTCGCACTACAGGGGGCGGTACGCGAACATATCCGTGCCATTCATGCATGTGGGGCTAATGCTGTAGAAATAAAAAGAAAAGAACAGCTAGAAGAAATCGATGGGTTAATTTTGCCTGGTGGTGAAAGTACAACTATCAGACGGTTAATGGATAGTTATGGAATTTTTACAGCGATTCAAAATTTCGCAGACAAAGGTAAACCTATTTTCGGTACTTGTGCTGGCTTAATTATCATGGCAAAATCGATTGTAGGACAAGCAGAAGGGCATCTAGGTCTGATTGATATGACTGTCGCTAGAAATGCATTTGGACGTCAAGTGGCCAGTTTTGAGGCAGAATTGGATGTAGCTGGTATTGCAGAAGGTTTTCGTGCAGTGTTTATCCGCGCTCCATACGTAGTGGAAGTCGGAAAGAATGTTGAAATTCTAGCTACGTATGACGAGCATATTGTTGCTGTTCGTCAAGGCCCATTTATTGCTACAGCCTTTCATCCTGAATTAACGGATGACCATAGGTTAATTTCTTACTTTATTCATTTGACAGCTACCAATAAATCATAAATTGTTATGTTGGTTGTAGTTGATTATATATGAAAAATCGGTTATCATAGAAGATAATAAACAAGACAATAACAGTTTTGACAGGAAATAGTAGTAGTTTGTTTTTCAGTAGAGAGTCGATGGGTGGTGCAAATCGATGTAAAACAACTATGAATCCATCCTTGAGCTGGTTTATCGAACGATAGAGTAAATAAACCCGGATATGTGCCGTTATCACGTTTAAGCTGGAAGAGTGTGCTTTGTTGCGTTCTTCAATCAGGGTGGCAACGCGGGTAAAACTCCCGTCCCTATTCATAGGGACGGGAGTTTTTTGTATTTAAAGTTTTAGGTGAAAAATGGCTCGTATTGTTAAAACGTGTTTTACACTTATAGAAAGAAAGGGTCTATAGTATAAAACAATTTAGCGCTCTTCTGCCATAAGAAATTGGCGACAAGCTAATTTCTTCTTAAATAAGGGATCCATTTTAATTTAAATCATATAAGGAGGAACTCAAATGTTAGATTTGAAATTTTTACGTCACCATTTCCAAGAAGTAAAACAAAAATTAGCGCATCGTGGTGAGGACTTATCAGAACTGGATCATTTTGGCGAGTTAGATGAAAAGCGTCGTCAACTAATTTCCGAGACAGAGCAGTTAAAAGCGAAGCGAAATGAAGTATCGAAACAAATCTCTGTACTAAAGCGAGAAAAGCAAGATGCTGAGCCTGCGATTAAAGAAATGAGAGAAGTAGGCGACCAAATTGCTGAGTTGGATAGCGAATTAAAGCAAATTAATGAACATTTAGAGCAAATCATGTTGTCTATTCCTAATATTCCTCATGAAAGTGTACCAATTGGTGAAGATGAAGATGATAATGTCGAGGTGCGGTGTTGGGGAGAGAAGACGCCATTTTCCTATGAACCAAAGCCTCACTGGGATGTAGCAACAGACTTAGACATCGTTGACTTTGAACGAGCTGGCAAAGTGACTGGGAGCAGGTTTGTCTTTTATAAAGGACTTGGTGCAAGATTAGAGCGTGCATTATGGAACCTGATGTTAGATTTCCATGTGGATGAACATGGCTATGAAGAAATGTTGCCACCACAAATTGTGAATCGAACTAGTATGACTGGGACAGGGCAATTACCAAAATTTGCAGAAGACGCCTTTAAACTAGAAGAATGGGATTATTATTTAGCTCCGACTGCAGAAGTGCCAGTAACAAATTATTATCGTGATGATATTTTAAAGATAGATGATTTACCGAAAAAATTTGCTGCATTTAGTAGCTGCTTTCGTTCTGAAGCAGGATCTGCTGGAAGAGACACAAGAGGTCTGATTCGTCAGCATCAATTTAATAAAGTCGAGCTTGTCCATTTTGTTAAACCTGAAGATTCCTATGAAACATTGGAAGTGTTAACAAATCATGCAGAGAAAATATTACAGTTATTAGAGCTTCCTTATCGTGTGATGAGTATGTGTACAGGAGATTTAGGCTTTACAGCAGCTAAGAAGTACGATATCGAAGTATGGATCCCTAGTCAGCATACGTATCGGGAAATTTCTTCTTGCTCTAATTTTGAAGACTTCCAGGCAAGACGTGCCAATATCCGTTTTCGTAGAGAAGCAAAAGCAAAACCAGAATTTGTGCATACATTAAACGGCTCTGGATTGGCTATTGGTCGAACTGTTGCAGCTATTTTGGAAAATTACCAGCAAGAGGATGGAACGGTTGTTATTCCAAAAGCATTGCGTCCATATATGGGAGGAAAAAAGGTCATTCAATAAGCCAATTCAAACATTTACTGTGAGTCAAATGGTAAATAGAAGAGCAAAGTCGCATTTTGGGCTTATTGACGAAGGCTGGAACAACGGTTCATGCATCTTTTTTTTAAAAGGAACATAGTCTGAAAGATAACAGGAAACATCCGCGGATAAAATTTTTATCGCAATAAAGGCTTGGCGATAGCCCATTTTTTCTAAAAATCTGTTTGACAAGTAAAGGAAACCGTAGTATGATATAACACAATATCTTGATCAAAAATAAATATAATATTTCTTCTTATTCAGAGAGGTGGAGGGAATTGGCCCTTAGAAGCCTCGGCAGCGGACTCGTAAGTAGTACTGTGCTAAATCCAACAAGCAAGCATGCTTGAAAAATAAGAAGCGGAAACCAATAGATTGGAAATCCCTTCTTATTTGTATAAGGAGGGATTTCTTTTTACGCAATAGGAAAGGGTGGAATTTTCAGAGTTTATAACTTAAGCAAAACGGTGGTGTTACCGCCAAAAAATAACATACTTCTTATCTAGAGAGGTGGAGGGACTGGCCCATAGAAGCCTCGGCAGCGGACTCATATGAGTACTGTGCCAAATCCAGCAAACAAGTAGTTTGAAAGATAAGAAGAGGATATGTATAAAAAATACCTCTTCTTATGGAAGGGGTATTTTTTATACTATAGGAAAGCATAAAAGTTTAAAGGTTTATAGTATAAGAACATCTTTGTTATTTTTGGAAAAGCTAGATCCATGGAATTGTTTCACATGGAACAATTGCCATACAAAGCGATTTTAAGTGAAAAAGAATGGGGGATTGGTTCAATGATTATATTTGATCAGGTAACGAAAGTGTATGAAGGAAAAGGTGAATCTGTTAAAGCATTGCACAACGTGGATTTACAGGTAAAAAAAGGAGAAATATATGGTGTGATTGGATTTAGTGGTGCAGGAAAAAGCTCGCTCATACGCTGTGTGAATGCTTTAGAACGTCCGTCATCTGGAAGAGTAATCATAGATGGAAAGGATCTCTTACAATTAACTGCAAAAGAAGTACGTGAAGCAAAACGGAATATCGGTATGATTTTTCAACATTTTAATCTTTTACATTCAAAAACAGTGTTTACGAATGTAGCGATGCCTCTACTAGTGGCAAAACGTCCTAAAGAGGAAGTGAGAAAAAGAGTATTAGAGTTACTCGCTTTTGTTGGTTTAGAAGATAAAGCAAACAGTTACCCCGATCAGCTATCTGGAGGGCAAAAACAACGCGTAGGGATAGCTCGTGCTTTAGTTACGAATCCGAAAGTGCTTTTATGTGATGAGGCAACATCTGCACTTGACCCAGAAACAACAAAATCTATTTTGCAACTGTTAAAACAGGTAAATCAGGCATATGGAGTGACGATTTTAATGATTACGCATGAGATGGGTGCCATCAAAGCGATTTGTGATCGGGTTGGTGTTTTAGATCAAGGAAAAATAGTGGAGTCGGGCAGTGTATTTCAAGTATTTTCAAAACCAAAAACAGCGATTGCTGCTAAGTTTGTACGTTCTGTGATGAATGACCATATACCGGAGTCGATTTATGCGTTACTTCGTGAACAGCGAGAAGACCGGCATATATATCGCATTGTGTTTGTCGGTAATAGTGCAGGCGAGCCTTTATTATCACAAGTTGCTAAAACGTATACCGTAGATGTCAATATACTGTATGGCAGCATTACAGAAATACAAGGGATTCCTTTTGGCAATTTAATCGTTCAATTTTCAGGTACAGAGAAGGAGATGAAACGAGCTTTGCTACATATTCATCAACAAAAGGTTACTGTAAAGGAAGTGTTAGCAGATGTTAGTTGATCAAGAACAACTCTTACAAGCTTTATGGGAAACGGTCGTCATGGTCGGCGTATCATTAATTTTCTCTTTTCTTATCGGACTTGTATTAGGTGTTTTATTAGTCGTATCGAGAAAGGGGCATCTTTGGGAAAATAAAATTATTTTCACTATATTAAACACAGGAATAAATATATTTCGTTCTATTCCATTTATTATTTTGATGGTAGCCGTTATTCCATTCACAAGGCTGATTGTTGGAACTTCGATTGGAACAGCTGCTGCAATTGTACCAATGATATTATTTGCTGGCCCTTATATTGCTAGATTAATAGAAAACTCGTTACTGGAAGTTGACCCAGGGGTTATAGAAGCAGCACAAGCAATGGGGGCAACGCCATGGCAGATTATGACTCGTTTTCTTTTACCAGAAGCACGAAGTTCGTTATTACTAGGCATAACGATTGCAACAATTGGTTTAGTAGGAGCTTCTGCAATGGCTGGAGCAGTTGGTGGAGGAGGCCTGGGTGATTTAGCTATTACATATGGCTACCAACGTTTTGACACGGTCGTGATGTTCCTTACTGTAGGGATCCTTATCATCATGGTACAAGGATTACAGTCCCTCGGAAACTACCTAGCCAGACGAGTGCGACGAAGATAATAAGGTTTACTGGGAACGTGGTAGGATATGCTTAGAGGAATACGTAGTAAGAATGAAAACAGGTGGATGAGTAAAAAACGCCTGAAAATATATACGAGGAGAGTTTTTTATGAAAAGATTAGCAGCTTTATTTTTCCTATTGATTCCATTAATTATTATTAGCGCTTGTTCTAGCAGTGAAGCTAGTTCCACGGTGAAAGTTGGTATTAGCGGTTCTGATACGACGATTTGGGATTATGTAGCGGAAAAAGCTAAGGATGAAGGGATAAACGTAGAAATTGTTCGTTTCTCCGATTATGTGCAACCTAATTTGGCTTTAGCAGAAGGAGAGATTGATGCAAATGCATTCCAAACGGTTTCTTATTTTGATGCGTTTATAAAAGAACATGATTTAGATTTAACACCAATTGCCACGACGGTCATTGCTCCAATGGGGTTATATTCGGAAAAACATGGTACCACAGAGGACATACCTAAAGGAGGGACGATTGCTTTAGCAAAAGAAGCTACCAATATGGGAAGAGGTTTATTATTATTACAGGACGCAGGTTTGATTAAATTAGCGGAAGACTTCGATGGCAATGGTGCTTTAGATAAAATCATTGACAACCCAAGAAATCTGCAATTTGAATTACTTGTTGCTGGGCAAACGCCAAGAGTCCTTCCTGATGTGGATGCTTCAATTATAAACAATGGAATAGCCGTAGACGCAGGATTAAGTCCATTAAAAGATGCTATATATCATGAGGATGAAACAGCTACAGCCTATATTAACATTATTGCTGTTCAGGAAAAGAATAAAGATGACCAAGTATTGACGAAGCTGGCAGAGATTTACCAAACCGAAGATGTAGCTAAATTTATTGAAAAAGAACGTGACGGAAATTCTATTCCAACTTTTGTGCCATTAAGTGAAATTGGCTACTAAATTTAAAATGAGGTGATAATAATGACGTTTACTACAGAAACGACAACGATTTGGAAACAGGAAATAGCAAAAAATATAGCGGCTAATAAGGAAAGATATATTCAGATTAGTCATGATATCCATGCTCATCCTGAAATTGGAAATCAAGAAACATATGCTGCTAAAACATTAACAGATATTTTAGTGGAAAATGGCTTTGATGTTCAATTGGATGTGGCAGGGCATGCTACTGCGTTTATCGCTAGAAAGAAAAGTGCTTTGGACGGAAGGAGAATTGCGTTTTTAGCGGAATATGATGCTTTACCAGAGATCGGTCATGCATGTGGTCATAATATCATTGGTACGTTAAGTGTTGGTGCTGCCATTGGTTTAAGTCAAGTAATCGATGAAGTAGGTGGTGAAGTAGTAGTCTTTGGAACGCCTGCTGAAGAAGGTGGACCGAATGGCAGTGCAAAAGGCAGCTTTGTTAAAGCTAAAATTACAGAAAGCATTGATGCAGCCCTTATGCTTCATCCTGGTGCAGATACACGGCTGACAGGTCCTACATTGGCAGTAGATCCGCTCGACTTTGAATTTTTTGGTAAAACTGCTCATGCTTCTGCGCATCCAGATCAAGGAATTAATGCGTTAGATGGGGTTATTCAATTGTTTAATGGCATCAATGCTTTACGTCAACATGTTTCAAACGATGTACGGATACATGGCATTATTACAGATGGCGGTGACGCTCCTAACGTTGTACCTGATTATGCGAAAGCTCGATTTTTCATTCGTGCAAGAACAAGGGAAGGTTTGAATCAAGTTACGGAGCGAGTAAAAGCAATTGCAGAGGGTGCTGCTTTAACAACAGGAGCCAAAGTAAAAGTATCTCCATTTCAAAATGAAGTGGATAATTTTATTATCAATGAGAGTCTAGATGATATTTTTAAAACGGAAATAGAGCAATTAGGAGAGACAGTACTTGAACGTTATTCGCAAGCTTTAGGTTCGACAGATGCAGGGAATATAAGCCAAGTAGTTCCAACAATTCATCCGCATATTAAAATTGGCTCGAGTAGTTTAATTGGTCATACTGTTTCGTTTCGAGAAGCTGCCAAGTCAAAGCAAGCAGATGAAGCATTAATTGTTGGAGCAAAAGCAGTGGCATTTACAGCGCTAAAATTGTTAACGGATGAGACAGCTCTTGACAGGGTAAGGAAGGAATTTCTTTATAAAACGGAGAAATAATTTTGATTGATGTTGCGGTAATTAGTGGGTGGTTCTTTTATCCCCCACTTTCTTAGTATGTAAGATATTACCTAAAAGTTTCTAGAAGAAATGGGGATGAAATGAAGTCGTTAACCAAACAAAGGATGAAGGCTCTTTTTATTGATGTAGCAATTTCTACCGCTGTAACTGTTGGGGTTGAATACGTTTTACGGAAAAAAGTAAAGAATGAGTTTATTCATACTGTAGTAACCCCAACCGTTGTCATGTGGTCGCTCGAGTACATACAACTAAAGCAATGTAGACAAACGGTGGGTTATAAATTGATGGGGCTAGAATTACGAAGCAAAACAGGTTTTGAGTTGACACCGATACAACTTTTTAAACGAATGGCTTATCGTGACACGTTAAGTAACTTACAATACATTGTTAACCGACATTCCTTTGAAGGAGAAGCTGGAGCTGTACTTCCGCATGACAGGTATGCAGGTATGGTTGTAAAAGAGGTATAGCAAGGTCTTGGCACAGCTTTATGCATAATTCTGTGCCAACCTTTGAGAAATATATATCTATGTTAGTAAATAAAAAAATAGTAATTAGGAATTGACAAGTATGTTAAGAACATGGTATATTATATCTTGTCGCCACGGAGGTATACCCAAGTCTGGCTGAAGGGATCGGTCTTGAAAACCGACAGGGGTGTAACAGCCCGCGGGGGTTCGAATCCCTCTACCTCCTCCATTTTTAAAATTAGCGCATAAAATCTTGGAGATAAAAAAATCGTTACATTGTAGCGATTTTTTTGATGTAAGTACGTTTTTAATTGTTTGAACTTGACAATGATTTGTTTTATGCATATAGTACCACTAGCATTGCATAAATATGGTTTGAAAATTCAGTAAACATCTTTGCAGGATTTTTTGCCAAAAAGACAAAGGCTAAACAAAGGTGGTCTGTCCATTTGGAAAAATTATACAATTAAACTATTAGCAACAGCGACACTGTATGTATTTACGGAATAGATCTATCGTCAAATCTGCGAATCCAGATGTACGCAGGTTTCCACAGCGCTTTATTTAACCAGCGGCTAATTCGGAGTAAGGACTTCTTACTCCTCATCTCTAACTGGATAAGTACATGTAAACAGTAAGCAATGAGCGCAAGGAAGATTTGATTTTGAATGGCAGTTTCGCTCATGCCATAAAAGTGTTTGATCTCTACATGCTGTTTGAGCCATTTGAAAAATAGCTCTATGGCCCACCGTTGACGGTAAATTTCACTAATCTCTTCGGAATTTAGATCGAAACGGTTAGTAATTAATCGTAGAATGTTTCCCTTTGTATCCACTACTTCAAGTAGGCGGAATACATTCTCTGTACGATTTTGCGTCGAACCGATGTAAACCATCTTGTCGGATAAAACCGTAGAATCTTTAGGTATAGAAAATGATTCTACTTCACGAGTGATGGCGTTTTTCTTCAGTCTTGATACGAAAAAATAGCCTTCATCTGTCATTCGATCAAATCGTTCATAATCAACGTATCCACGGTCAAACACATACATGGCTTCTTTGTCGTCTACGAGAACTTCCAGTTGATTTCTGTCATGTTCTTTGGCTGTTGTAATCACTGCTTTTTCAGGATAGACGGTATCTTTATTCATAAATATAAGTCGTAAATGTAGCTTAACTCCTGCTTTTGTTTTACGGAACTTTGCCCACTTATGATTCGTTAAGTTTAATGGAAGCGTGCTAGAATCAATGATTTTCAATGGCATGTATTTCCCGTTTTTNGGATCCTGGAACGCCATCCCAAAGGGGGCTAAATGAGCATTCCAACGGTCTTCTGAGAAAGAATGGGCTACCAAAAGAAATGGACTTTAATCCTGTGTCACAAGAGTATATTTCTGAGGTTGCACTCCGTCGGAATAACATACCAAGGAAATCATTGAAATACAAAACACCAATGGAGTGTTTCATAGATTATGTCGGTCAGGATTTTGATAAAAGCATGTTGTCTCGCTTAATTTGACAAATCAAATTTTTAAAAGGTTTATGGTATAGAGACTTAGCGAGAAGCTAAGTTTTTCTATAAATGATTTTAACAAGGAGGTTGTTACTACGATGGATAAAAACCTTGCATTTATTGGTGCTGGTTCTATGGCCGAAGCAATTATTTCTGGCTTAATTGAATCAACCATTATCGATAAACAGCACATTATGATAACAAATCGAACGAATCACCAACGAATAGCTGATTTAAAGCAAAAGTATCACATAGACAGTATGCGTGATAAACAACAACTAATAGAATGGTCAGATGTCATTGTATTGGCTACAAAGCCGTGTGATATGAAAGAAGCACTTGCTTCCATTCAACCATATATAGAAGAGAGGCATTTGATTGTTTCAGTTACAGCAGGAATATCAACGGAAAAGATAGAGCAGTGGATTGGCATATCTACCCCTGTTGTTAGAGCGATGCCTAATACTTCTGCTTCCATCGGTTTTTCAGCTACTGCTTTATGTACTGGAACGCACGCTTTAGAAAAGCATATGAGCATAGCGAAGAAATTATTCGATACGATTGGAACAACCATTCAAGTGGAAGAAAAAGAAATGCATCTGGTGACAGGGATTTCTGGAAGTGGACCCGCGTATATTTATTATCTTGTCGAAGCAATGGAGCAAACAGCTATTGAATCCGGCATGAATCCAGAGACAGCTAAACAGTTAATTCATCAGACAGTGCTAGGTGCTGGAAACATGTTGCGTGAAACAAATGAAACGGCAGCAGAATTACGCAAGAAAATAACAAGTCCAGCAGGTACAACAGAAGCAGGGATCCAAACTTTAGCACAACAAGATTTTCAACAAGTAATAAGCAAATGTATTTATGCAGCAAGAGATCGTTCTATTGAATTAGGAGAATGAACAAGAAATATTAGCTTTTAGTTGGGATAGAAAAGTATTTTGTCATATAAGGTGCTGTAAGTACTCCCACTTCAAGAACAAGTCTAAGTGGGAGATAACAGTACCTAAATCTCCAGTTGGTTCACTTAACGATCAGTGAGGGATGAAAAAACCCCCTCTACTGATTGAAAATTCACTTTATAAAAAACGTACCTGTAGACGCTTTACATAGAAGATGGTGGCTCTCGATACAAGCTGTAACGTTTTTTATAGTATTTTCATCAAAATAGTGCAAACAATCCGTGGGGAAACTCCCCCCACGGATAGAAAAATTATTTTATACACGGTCACGAGATTTCCAACGACGAGATTGCTGGATAAAATGGCCGACACGCTCTAGAATAGGTTCAATTGAGTTTTCTTTTTTCATCAAGTCATAATCAGCTATATCGATTCGCAGGATAGGGCAAGCGTTGAAGTTATTAATCCATTCTTGATAACGATAATACAATTCTTTCCAATAGGAAATATCCGTGTTCTTTTCCATTTCCCGTCCACGTTCATGAATTCTTTCAATAATCGCTTCGAATGAACCTTCTAAATAAATAAGTAGGTCAGGATGTGGGAAATACGGGGTCATGACCATTGCTTCAAATAAGTTCGTGTAAGTTTCATAATCAGTTTTGGACATTGTTCCATTATCGTAATGCATTTTTGCAAAAATGCCTGTATCTTCATAGATAGAGCGGTCTTGAATAAAGCCACCCCCATATTCAAAGATTTTTTTCTGTTCTTTAAACCGTTCTGCTAAAAAATAAATTTGTAGATGAAAACTCCATCTTTCAAAATCACCATAAAACTTTTCTAAATATGGATTTGTATCTACTTTTTCGTACGATGTTTTAAAGTTTAATGCTTTTGCTAGAGCGTTTGTCATCGTTGACTTTCCGACCCCGACCGTACCTGCGATCGTAATAATGCTATCATGAGGGATGTGATATTTTTCTCTTGCGTTCATTGGTGTAATTCTCCTTCTATTTCCATTTCTTCTTTATTTGCAGTTCAGTTGCTTCAAATTCATGGACACTTGTTCCATAATCTGATCTAAATGTTGTTGATAACAAATAAAATCTACCTTGTCTCCATCAATACGAATAACTGGAATATTTGGGTGCAGTTTTTCAAATTGATTCATAAAGTCTTCATAATCCGCTGCAAGCTGTTCCAAGTAAGGTGCTTGTATGTTTTGTTCCATTTCCCTGCCACGTTTTCGGATGCGTTCTAAAATGGTATCTAAACTTGCATGCAAATAAATCATCATATTCGGTACAGGCATATCTGCTGTTAAAATATGATAAATTTTCTCGTATTTATCGAATTTATCTTCGGGTAAAGTACGCTTGGCAAAAATCATGTTTTTTGATATATGATAATCAGCAACGACAGATTTTCCGTTGCGTAAGTATTGTTTGTCAATGTCTTCTAGTTGCTTAAATCGATTGCATAAAAAGAACATTTCTGTTTGAAAACTCCACTCCTCAATATTTTCGTAAAATTTTCCTAGAAATGGATTTTCTTCAACGATTTCTTTTAGCAACTGAAATTGAAAATGGGCGGACAATTTTTCAGCAAGGGAGGTTTTCCCTATACCAATTGGTCCTTCAATAGCGATAAATGGTACGTGTGCCATTGTTTTATCCTCCAATCTAGTAAGAAAACAGATGTACACTATTTTATCATACTCATTATGTAGAAACCATGTACACTCTGTGAAGGGACGTAGTACTTTTCAAGTGTGGAGGAATTTTGTATAATAGATAGTGCTGGATCAAAAAATGAGATTTGGCACTATGAAGTTTAATTGTTTTTATTTTTTACTTGCCCCCGTAGCTCAGGGGATAGAGCATCGGTTTCCTAAACCGTGTGTCGCAGGTTCGAATCCTGCCGGGGGCGTAGGTTTTAGCATTCTTAATTGCAAAAACGATCAAGGCTTTGTTCACATCAGTAAACCCATTAAAAGATCCTTCTTTTGCCTTCCACATTTATTCTATAGATATTCAACAGTTCCTTTATACTTTGTAGTAAGAGAATAGCTTTATCCTATTAAAAGCTTAAAAATATATTTATATCTTGTGTAAAGTGTTGTATATGATGTTTTAAGGTTATCATATACAAAAAAGGTTACTTGGTCATTTTTGATGCTAAATAAAATATGTGAAATTCAATGAAACTCATCACATTACTGTTTTTGGAAAGTTGTTATAAAAACACCCTTTTTGGTTAGTGCTATTAATATTATTACTATTAGGTAAGGTTAATTAGTAGTTAACTATTTGTTTACTAATTAAAGTATGATTTGAAAGGATTTAATACAATGAAAAAAATTACGAAGACCCAAGTAGTTACCATTCTTTTGATTATCGGTTGGATGATATGGGAATATTATGTATGGCAGTGGTCGAAAACAGAAGTTGGAGCTGTTATTAGAGTGGATTTAATCTATATCGTTCCAATTATATTGATTATGGTAATTATATCCATTCTTCAATTGTTAAAAGCAAGAAAGTAGGTTGATTTTTTTGGAAACAATACAGGGAGACCACTCGAGATAGTAGAAGGGTTCTTCTCTAAAGTGTAACTTACAAAGTTGATTGTCCAAGAAATAAGTAAAGTAAAAGATATCGCATCTAAATCCCCGTCTTGTACTATAAAAAAATATCCTCGAGTTAATTATTGAATATATAAAAAAGCCAAATCCAAAGGTGAAAAACCTTTAGATGGGCTATATATCGTTTATTTCTTCTTGTTTTCCCTTGTACTCGATATATTTACGGTACATCGTTTCAATAGCAATATAGAACGGGACAAATGAAGTGATTTCTGTTCCCTCCTTGGTTGCTCCAGGTGTTGTTGTGGCATATATGTTGTTAGGGGACATTTGTGCGAGTTTATTATTTTTTAAATTAGTGATTGTAATGACATCAATCCCTTTGGCATTTAGCTGTTTAATATTTGGAATTAGCGTTGGTGTATCACCAGATAAAGAAATAATTAGGACCACATCCGTATCTTGCATCCCCCTATACATCGCTTCGAATTCCACTTGGTCGTGAATAAGGATAATAAATGTCTCAATAATAGAAAACATACGTTGACAGTCTTTGGCACACATTAATTGAGCGGTTCCTGTACCATGTATATAGATTCTCCCTGCTTGGTATAATAACTTGCTAATAGAATCAAAATCAACGGATTCCAAGTTCTTTAGCGTGTGCGCTACATCTGAATGGAATGACTCCATAAGGTCATCTGTGGGATGTTTTGTTTCTCCTTCCCACTTTAAAAAAACTCTAAATTCGCTATAGCCACTAAAGCCAAGTTTCTTCGTTAGTCGATGAATGGAAGAACGAGAGGCAAAACAAGCATTTGCTAATTCGACAATACTTAAATCATAGCACGACTCCCGATGGCTCAGTATGTATTGGAGAACCTGCAGATCATTTCTGTTTAATTTTTCGTAATTTTTATTAATTAATGTTTCTAGTTTCATCGTACACTCCTACCTAAGCTTTGATTATATCCAGTATAACATTCTTTTGCTAAGAGGATAATTCCTTGTTCGTTTTAACGGATTTGTAAACTTGTATAGTTTAGGATCAAGGCTATGTGCAACGATAAACGAACGTAAAGTGGAATAGCATGTGAAACTTCAAACTCCCATTCTCAAAATGTTAGTGACATAGAACTCCTGTTTACTATTTTTGCTCACTTACTCTTGCGAACAAACAAATTCGTGTTGGGACCCGCTTCCCCCTATTCTTTTACTTTTAAACCTAACATTGCGGCAAATGCTACTGCCTGTTCTGAAGAAATAATACAACCTTCCAGTTCGTCTAAAGAGACAATTAGTCTTTCAAAAGTAGAATTACTCAGGTCTACATTCTTTAGTGGTGTTTGCGAAAAATTGACTTCGTTTATATCACAGTGCTGGAATTGAACTTTATTAAATTTACATGCATAAAAGTCCGCACCTTTTAAAGAGCAATGATCAAAAATGATCTGTTTCGGACTACTATAATTAAAAGAGCTTAAATGGATGATACTATTTTCAAAACGCACATTTCTTAACGTGGCGTCGGCTAAGTTCACCCCGACCATCTTTGTGTCTTTGAATTCTACACGATGAATAATCGCCCCTAAAAAATCTACGTTGGACAGATCACAGTTATCAAAAATAACGTCTGTTAATTCTACGTTTTTGAATGAGGATCCATTTAATTTGACCTGTTTAAAAACGACTTGCGAAAAATCTGTACGATCATAGTTTTTCATTTCAGCAGAGCAAGTAGAAACTGTGCAATGACGTAGAGAAGGGTCCCCGTTTTCAAATATATCTTGAAGAGAGGTGGTAGGTAAATCGAAATAAATATTTGGTTTTTCAATCTTTACTTTTGACATCATAGTAGCTCCTTAAAATAATTTTACGTTATAAGTAAGGCTTTATAGTATAAACCAAGTTATACTATTCCGTTAAACCCGAAACGTTTGTTCTTATTATAGGATAAGAATCACTTGATTGGCAACCAAGAACATGACTTCTTTCATATATCTTGCTATTAATCGATTTGTAGAGTCCATTTACTTAAAAAACTGTCAATGTATTTCGGCAATTTCTCCTTCTAAGCGAATAAACTGTTCCTCTGAAGAAGATACTCAGTCACGCACATACTCCAGTTATAATTCATCCAGCTTAGCTTGTAATTGATTTTCATTAATTACAATATATGTAAAATAGTTGAAGTTCACAATTATACAGTAGTTGCTACACCTTATATCAATAAACAAACTTTGGCGATAGCCAAGTTTTTCTAAGATAATCACGGCTAAAGGAAAAAACATTTTCTATGTTATTTAGTTGGGAAAATTCCCAACTTATGAAAACGCGTTCATAAATGGTAACGCTTTCCCTAAACCCTCTAAACCTATTGAATGAATGCGTGCGCCCTTCTATACTTAAATTAACAAATGAAAGCGACATCAACAAAATGGAAAATTCATTTGTTAGCTTTTTCATCGTCTAGGAAATTATAAAATTTAGCAGCTGTGGATAAACTTACTAAGTTATTTAGCCACGTCCGGCTCCAGCGCCCAGCAACTAGGCGACTTCACGAAATCGCCCTACGATAAGTCATCATCGGTTCGTTCCTCACCGTGATTCCTTTATCTCAGTTGATTCGTTCCAGTCGCTACGTTGCTGAACGGACGCTTGCGCCTTTGTTCCTTATTATTTCATTTTTCGTATGATGTAAGATTAACTATTGAAGTATTCCTTGAAAAGGTATAAAAGTGTCGAGGAGGTATTCAAGTATAAAAGGTTAATGAAGGAGTTTTTTACTTTATAGGAAAATATCGAGTTTTTAAAGTTTATCGTACAAAAAAATCGACAGCGTTTTACTCTTAAACTCGGCGATAAGCTACGTTTTAAAAAGAATAGGTTATCATTCGTTATTTTACTAAAAAATAGGTGGTGTATATGTATGAACGCAATCCGTAGATTTGGAAGTGCCATGATTGTACCAGTGCTATTATTTCCATTTTTTGGTATAGTGGTAGGCTTGGCAACATTGTTCAAGAATGAGGCTGTCATGGGAGAGTTGGCTAACCCAGATGGACTATGGTACCAAATTTGGACATTAATCGAAAATGGTGGTTGGACCGTATTTAATCAAATGGAGCTTGTATTTGTTATTGGGCTTCCAATATCTCTGGCAAAGAAAGCGCCAGGTCGTGCTGTTCTTTCGTCTGTCATGGGTTACTTAATGTTTAACTACTTTATTAACGGCATTTTAACGATTTGGGGGCCAGCATTCGGTGTCGACTTTGCTAGTGAAGTTGGTGGTACAAGCGGATTAAAAGAAATTGTTGGTATCAAAACATTAGATACGAACATTATCGGTGCTATCTTTATTTCTGCGCTCGTTATCTGGTTACACAATCGTTATTATGAAAAGAAATTGCCTGAATCCATTGGGATTTTTCAAGGTGGACCATTCGTAGTAATGATCTCTTTCTTCTTAATGATTCCACTTGCTTTTCTTACAAGCTGGATTTGGCCAATGGTGCAAAATGGTATTGCATCTTTACAAGACTTTTTAGTTTCATCCAGTTATATCGGTGTATGGCTGTTCCACTTCTTGGAGCGAATTTTAATTCCGACGGGGTTACATCATTTTATATATACACCATTTGAATATGGACCAGCAGTGGTTGACGGTGGTATGAAGTCGTATTGGATCTCTCATTTAACAGAGTATTCACAGTTTACTGGTGCATTAAATGATATCTTCCCAGGCGGCGGCTTCTTGTTACAAGGAAACATCAAAATGTTTGGTTCCATCGGTATTGCACTTGCCCTTTATCATACAGCAAAACCAGAAAAACGTAAAAAAGTAGGTGCATTATTATTTGCAGCAGCGTTAACCGCTGTATTTGCAGGTATTACCGAGCCGCTTGAGTTTACATTCTTATTTATTGCTCCATACTTATTTGCACTTCATGCAGTTCTAGGGGCAACTATGGTTACAATAATGCATGGATTTGGTCTAGTTGGTAATATGGGTGGCGGGTTAATTGAAATAGCCGCAACAAACTGGGTACCGCTTATGGGGAACCATTGGGGCGTGTACATGGTTCAATTTATCATTGGAATCATCTTCATTGTCATTTATTACTATACCTTTAAGTTTTTAATTTTGAAGTTTGATATTCCAATGCCAGGTCGAGAAAAGGATGACAATAGTGAAACAAAGCTGTACACCAAACAAGACTATAAAGCAAGTAAATCAGGATCTGAAAACGACGTAGCTCATGCAGAACAAAAATACAACAATGAATATGAACGAAAAGCAGCTATCTATCTCCAAGGTCTTGGTGGTGCAGAAAATATAGAAGATGTTACAAATTGTGCAACGCGTTTACGTGTCACAGTATATGATCCAAATAAAGTCGAGGATGACATGTATTTTAAAGAATATGGGGAAGCCCACGGTGTGGTAAGAAATAACAAGAGTATTCAAGTAATTGTTGGATTATCCGTGCCACAAGTCCGTGATTCCATAGATACATTTTTAAATCAAAAGCAGTAAAACACATCAAGGAGGAAAAAATCATGAAACAATTTTCAATTACAATTGCTGGTGGAGGTAGTACATTTACTCCTGGGATTATATTAATGCTCTTAGAAAACTTGGATCGTTTTCCAATTAAAGAAATAAAGCTGTATGATAATGATGAAGAACGTCAAGGAACTGTAGCAGGAGGTTGTAGGATCTTATTAAAAGAAAGAGCTCCACAAATTAAGTTTGTTGAAACAATTGACCCGGAAGAAGCATTTAGTAACATTGATTTTGTCATGGCTCATATCCGTGTTGGTAAATATGCAATGCGTGAAAAAGATGAAAAAATACCACTGAAATATGGTGTTGTCGGTCAAGAAACATGTGGACCAGGTGGAATTGCATATGGTATGCGTTCCATTGGACCAGTTATTGAACTTGTTGATTATATGGAAAAATATTCACCAGATGCATGGTTCTTAAATTATTCAAACCCTGCAGCTATTGTAGCAGAAGCAACGCGTCTTTTACGTCCAAATTCTAAAATATTAAATATATGTGATATGCCAATTGGTATTGAAGAATTAATGGCTGCATCCATTGGACTATCTTCTCGTAAAGAAATGGAAGTGAAATACTTTGGATTAAACCATTTTGGCTGGTGGTTTGATATTCGTGATAAAGAAGGAAACGACCTCATGCCTAAAATTCGCGAGCATGTTTCTAAACATGGTTATGTAACAGTGGATGAGAGTAAACAGCATTCAGATGCTAGTTGGAACAGTACATTTGCTAAAGCAAAAGATGTGCAAGCCCTTGATCCGACAACCGTTCCAAACACGTATTTAAAATATTATTTTTATCCAGATTATGTCGTAGAACAGTCGAATCCAGACTATACACGAGCGAATGAAGTTATGGATGGACGTGAAAAGTTTGTATTCAGTGAATGTCAAAAAATAATTGATAACCAAACAGCAGAAGGAACAGAACTAGAAATTGATGAACATGCTTCTTATATCGTAGATTTAGCTCGTGCAATTGCTTATAATTCAAAAGAACGCATGCTCCTTATTGTTGAAAACAACGGAGCAATAAGTAATTTTGAACCGACAGCGATGGTAGAAGTCCCATGTATCGTTGGTAGCCAAGGTCCTGAGCCACTTGTTATGGGAGAGATTCCTCGTTTTCAAAAAGGGTTAATGGAACAGCAAGTCGCAGTTGAAAAGCTTGTCGTCGAAGCTTGGGCAGAGAAATCATATCAAAAACTATGGCAAGCATTGACTTTATCCAAAATCGTTCCAAGTGCAAAAGTTGCGAAAGATTTACTAGATGATTTATATGAGGCGAATAAAGTATACTGGCCAGAACTATCCTAATGAAATAAGCCATAAACCAAACTGTCTAAAAAGGTGAGTAAAACCTTTTTGGACAGTTTTTTTATACTATAGGAAAGCATTTAATTTTAGAATTTGTATATAGGGAGGAAACAAGACTTTGCGATAAGCGAAGTCTTAATAAAGTCGTCTCTCTTTTTAGTAAAGGATATCTACTTTATCGTTAATTTTTTGTTTTTTAGGTAATACCCTGCTTCTTTCATTCCTTTCTAAAAACATTTTGAGATCTATTAAGTTATGTTGTTGAATAGATGGATGATTTACATCTAATGTATGACCACCAAACAATAAGGTATCAGCGTTTGTTTTGCTAATTAATTTTTTGGTTGAAGAAAGATATTTCTTTATATCTACACCAGGGATTAATGTAGCAGCCAAGATTGGGCCATGGTAAATAAGATCACCTACAAATAATTGATTTAATTCTTTGTCATATAAAGAGATAGAATCATTGCTATGTCCCGGTGTAAAAATAATTTCTAGCTGTCTATTTCCAAGATCAATGAAAGTACCTTCTTTTAAAATTTCTTTAAATTTTATCTTAGGAGGAGCAAATCCTTCTAATTGTCCCACAAATGAATATTTACGAGGTATTAAAGTATCTTCTTTTACTATTTGTTTTTCTATTTGGTTCTCTGTTAATTTAATGTCACTAAATTTTTCATGGTTTCCCACATGATCATAGTGAAAATGCGAATTCATTACAGTTATAGGTAGCGATGTTAAGCTTTCTACTACAGGTTTAATATTCCGAATCCCTGGCCCAGTATCTAATAGTAACGCTTGCTTGTCTCCTAATATTAAATAGTTAACATTGCTTTGATAATACCTAGGCTCACCAATGGCAATCGTTTTTCCATCTATATAATTGATTGTATAATAATCGTTAAACCATTTTACATGATCATCTAATTTTATTTCTTCTTTTTTAATTAATCCAAAAGGTTTTACACCGCAAAGAAGAGAAAACATTAACTGAGGGAATTTATGCCTATTCATGACTAAAAATCCACCAAAAAGTAGTGAAGGAATAAATATTCTTTTTTTGTTTTTTCTATTTTTCATCATTGAATTACTCCTTTTGTTGTAGATTTTAATAGAGGTTATTTTTGAATTCCTTTCCAAAACACCTCCCAAATATTATTCATTCTAATATAAAAATCTTGTTTGGAAAAATTTTCTAAATAGAAGAAGCTACCGTCAAGCAAAGAAAAGAATGTATCTATTATTTTATTTGTTTCAATAAATTGTCGATCTGGGGTTTCCTCAAGAAATGAACATAATATAACTTCAATATTGTTGGTTAGTGTTTGCATTTTTTTTTGAGTTATAGGATTGATGCTTTCAGGTGGTGAAAGGCTATACTTTTTCATAAAGAGTCCTATATGCTTATTCTCATAAAAAAAAATGTTAGTCCCAACTAAAAGTTCATAGAGTTGTTCTTTTGTAGATGATTTCTGAATAGTAGATATACGGTCGGTTAGATGTTCAATATAATCTGTGATTACTTTTTCAAATATGCTTTCAAACAGTACTTTTTTGTTAGCAAAATGAGCATAAATTGCAGGCGCTTTTATGGATACTTCTGAAGCAATGTCTTTTAGGGAAGTTTGTTCATAACCTTTAGTAGAAAATAATATTAGACCATTCTCCAGAATTTTCTTTTTTGTTTGTTCCCCTTTACTCACTTATAAGCCCCCCAAAAAAATAATTTAATTAACGTTAATTAAATTATAAAGGAGGCTGTTTTTTTTGCAACTATAGAAAATTATAAAGGTTTTCAGGGTTTATATTAAAAGCAAAAAACTATGGCTTTCGCCATAAGACTTGGCGACAAGCTAAGTTTTTCTAACAATTAATTTTTTTAGAAACTGTGAAATATGAAAGTGAGTAATATTCTTTTTAATATATGATACAACTATGATTGAATAATTATGGTAGTCTGATACGTTGCTTTCATAAACTATATATAAGAATCTCGGGTTTAAAGTTAATAAACAACAAAGTTCTAATTATTTAATCTATGATATGTTTCTAGATTAGATAAAATTTTAGGAGCAGAGGGAAAGGAATATAGTTTATGAAGCGAAAGCAAATAATCATGTTAATTATATTATCTCTGTTATTCATTTTATTAGCAGCATGTGGAGATAATGACTCTGCGGAAGGCAAGACGAAGACAGTAGGTGAAACAGAACAAGAAACCTTAAATGCTACAACGGATTCAGGAGAATTGAGCGGGCATACAGTAATGATTGACCCTGGACATGGGGGAAGAGATCCTGGTTCAATTGGAATTAATGACATATATGAAAAAGATTTAGTTACAAATACAACAAAACCGATAGAAAAAGCGTTACGTGAAGCTGGAGCTAATGTTATAATGACTAGGAAAGAAGATGCAAAAATACCGTTAAAAGAAAGAAGAAGCATGAGTAATGAAGCAATGCCGGACGCTTTTATCAGTATTCATTACAATTCATTTGAGGATTCTAGCGTAGGTGGCTTTCATACGTATTATTATTCTCAGGAAAAAGAATATCGATTGGCACAGAGCATCCATCAGTCCCTGGGTAATTCCATCTCATTAAAGGATAGAGGGATACTAGAAGATAGCTATGCTGTATTAAGAAACAATGAAGTACCAGCAATTCTTTTAGAACTAGGTTTTATGAGTAACCCCGAAGAATTAGCAGTTATTCAGTCTGATGAATACAGTCAAACGGTGGCAGAAGCAATTGTACGTGGGTTAAAGAATTACTTTGAAACAAATGAAAATGTTTCAAGCTAGTGTTGTGAAGGAGAGGAAAGCATGAAACGGAAACATATTATCAGCTTTATCGTTTTATTATTCGTATTAGTATTTACATCAGCATGTGGAAATGACGATAAAGAACAACAAGCAGATAAGCAGTCCAAAGCCGAGGATAACACAGAAAATACAATGGAGGAATTACAACTTCCTGAAGCGGCTTTGCAAAAATTAGATAGCGGAGAAGATGTTAAGGCATTACAGCTTGCTTTAAAAGAAATTGGCTATGATATAAAAGATAATGGTGATTTTGATGCAGCTACAGTATGGGCAATTACTGATTTACAAATGCAGAAAGATTTACCTTTGACTGGTATATATGAAGAAGAAACAGCAGAGGTAGTTAAGCAATTGGTTGAAGATGGAAGTCATGATTTTGAACCTGGAAAAAAACTACCTGCAAAAGCAGAGCCTGCTACAACAGATAGCGGCACTAATGTAATTGCAAATCCGTATGAACAATTGGTGTTAGTAAATAAGGAAAATGCATTACCAGCAGATTATACACCTGTTGATTTAGTGGTACCCGACATAAATTATCCTTTTACAGAAGATTTACCGAAAAAGAAAGTGCGTAAAATTGCAGCTACAGCAATTGAAGATTTGTTTGCCGCTGCAGATAAGGCGGGGCTAGAGTTGTTTGCTCAATCTGGGTATCGTTCTTATGATCGCCAAGAAACAGTATTTGCATCTAATGTCCAATCGTTAGGAGAAGAACAAGCTAACCAAGTAAGTGCTCGACCAGGTGAAAGTGAGCATCAGACAGGTTTAACGATGGATGTGACGAGTAGAGATATGGGTTTCCAATTAAATGAGGACTTTGCTAATACAGATGAAGGTAAATGGTTAGCGGAAAATGCCGCTGAATATGGTTTTATTATTCGCTTTCCTAAAGGAAAAGAAGAGATTACGCAATATCAATATGAGCCATGGCATATTCGTTATGTAGGTAAGAAGGCTGCTAAAGAAATAACAGAGAATGAATTAACATTAGAAGAATATTTGACAGCAGAATAACGATAGTGAATACAGCTTGTAGGTAATTTACAGGCTGTTTCTTTGTATTATAGGAAAGCCTAAGTATAAGCCTTTGTTTTTCTAAGGAAATACAAAATTATAAAATTAGAGGCTTGTGTATTGTTTAACAACATTACCGAATAAGCCATGTCCGTCTCCGTTGCTCAGCAACTAAGCGACTTCACGAAGTCACCTTACGAGAAGTCATTATCGATTCGTCTCTAAGAGGAAAGCCGACTAAAAACGTGCTTGCCGCCTGAAGCCGGCATACTCCCTGTCGTAGTGGCTTGATTCCTAAATCTTTAGTTGATTCGTTTCACCCGCTCCGTTGCTAAATGGGCGCCCCGAGATTTTTATTCCACTATAGGAAAGTATAAAGTTTAAAGGTTTATCGTACAAGAAAAACGACAGCGTTTTTTTGTCATAAGACTTGGCGACAAGCCAGTTCTTCTAATGTGCATAATGTTAATCTACTCGCTTGCTAACATAAGCAAAAAATTGACGACTCTATGAAAGAATCGTCAAGCATTCTATATAAAAAGGGGAAAAGCGAGATCAAGGTTTTTTGTGTGCTCATTTTAGAACGAACTTTTCATGGATATCGTACTAAATGGGAATATAAGTTTTCATATTTTGAACAGTTGTCTATGGTGAGAAATGGAAGTGTTAAACCTGCGATCTCTCTTCTTACTAGAAAGTATAATAGATCAACGTATCATAGTTAGCTCATTTATCCATCAAAATTGCTTCTTTTCTGCTTCAAATGCAGGAATTAAATAGAAACTCGCAAAATACCTATCGGAAAAAAAGGAAATATAGACGTCTTCGTCCGCTAGCGTATATATTTTTTCTGTTCTTTTATCGATTAATTTTTTTTCACTTACTTTCACATTAAAATAATTAGCTAATTTTGTAGTAGTTTGATCATGATCAGTCATAGATAAGGATTTGTTATTACTTGGGCTCACTCGATACTCATAGATTTTATTCGTTTGGGTGTCCATTGATATATTTATTTCTACACCATTAGTGGAAAAGAAAGCTTCCCAGATCG
The DNA here is from genome assembly GCF_900166595.1 of Virgibacillus dokdonensis. Lineage (NCBI taxonomy): Bacteria > Bacillati > Bacillota > Bacilli > Caryophanales > Bacillaceae > Virgibacillus > Virgibacillus dokdonensis. The sequence goes on from NZ_LT745762.1 coordinate 291,644, forward strand.
TTACTGTGTGCTGGGGATGTTGTGTATTTAAAAATGTTTTGATATTGGAATTAATGATCGTGAATTCAGGTTGCATATCAATTTGTGGAAACAACCCTTTGTTTTGCAGTTCTTTGATTTCATTAATTCCCTTAGAAAGGTATTCAGCTCTTTTCGTCTCATCATTACTTTTTTCAATGATGGCAATGTTTTCATTTCCGTCATAATGATTAACGATTAATTTTAACTTTTCTTCAATGGATGTCGTTTGATTATCATTCACTTGTTTTTCTTCTGTTTGGAAATTTGATACAAAAATATGATTCAACAAACGCTCCTCTTGAACATTTTTTAAAATAAATGGTAAGAAAGCGATGCTAACCCCTATAATAGCTAAAAGAACGTTGGTAAGGTGTATTTTATTCTTTTTCATCATCGCTTCACACCTTTAATCATTACTGTCACACAAGTACCTTCGCCAAACTCACTGTCAAATGTCAGTTCAGCTTTGTGTAAATGGATAATCTCACTGCAAATAGCAAGTCCTAGACCCACACTTCCTTGTACCCTTGCTCTTGATTTATCAACCATATAAAAAGCGTCGGTAATTTTAGCCATTTCATCTGTTTGAATACCTTTTCCATTATCACAAATACGGATGTGATAGTCGTTTTGGTGGATAAAGCCATGGAGCATAATTTCTCCATGATCATGATCGATTGCTTTTCTTGCATTATCGAGTAAATTGGTACAAACGGTTCGCATTAAATCGGGCTCAATAGGTATCATAGCTTCTTCTGCTTCCACATGAAAATCCATATTTTCTTTTTCAAAAATAGGTTCCATGTACTGTTGCAAGGGGCTGAAAAAGGCAGTTGCTTTTATGGGTTTTGTTTCAATATCTCGTTTTTTTAATACCAACAAATCGAGTAATTTCATTGTTAACTCCTCAATTCGCTTTCCTTCTTGAAAAATATAATTCGCTGCCATAAATGTTTGTTCTGAATCTAACTTTTTAGAGCGAAGCATATCTGCATAACCTATCATGGTAGTAAGTGGTGTTTTTAATTCATGACTAATACTCCCAATAAATGTTTCTTGTCTTTGATTGGCTTCTTTTAACTGAGAAATCATTTCTTCAATATGTTCAGCCATAAAATTAAAATTGCGGGATAATTCCTCAACCTCAACATAGCTGCTAACACTCGTTCGTTCTTCAAAATTTCCTTTAGTAATCTGTTTCGTTGCTTTCGATAATTTATAGATCGGTTTTGTCAGTAGCCATGCAGTGACTAGCATGACGATTGCACCTATTCCAATCATCAGCAGCGTAATATACATATACATTGTCCATTGGTCATTTTTACTCGCAAAAATATCGGATATTTCTCGAAAGTTTTCAATGTAGAATAAATCTTCATGTAATTGCAGTGGTGTCATAGCGTGAAGAAAATATTTCCCATTAACATTTTTTACTTGGTAGCCTTTAGATTGATTCGATACTTGTGTAACGGCATCGTTACTTAAATCTTCATTAAAATTATCGTATACGACATGTCCGTCCTGGTTACTAATACGAAAAGTAAGTTCTCCACCAGATTCATAAATGGTTAAGGAGGAGGCAACGGTTATGAGTAGCTCTTCATTGGATATTGATTCCTTGTTTTTTTCATCAGCGAAGTAAAAATCCGATACGGAAGCCTCTCGTAGTTCTTTTTGTAGCGAGTATCTTAAAATATCATTTTCCTCAAATACAGAAGTGGCTTCGCGCTTGATAGAATCTTGAAAAGCGGAGTCAATTAATATATAACTTCCAATGCTGAAGCAGGAGACAGATACGATCATCGTGGAATAAAATATTTTCCAGAATAACTTCATGCTATACCTCCAGTCTATAGCCCACCTTATAGACTGCTACGATTTTATCCTTTAAACCAAGCTTTTGTCGCATACGTTGTACGTGCAGGTCAATCGTCCTGCTTTCGCCGACAAAATCTTCTCCCCATACTTTCATAGAGATGTTACTCCGAAATAGAGCAATATTTTTATTGTTGATAAATAATAATAATAAGTCGTACTCTTTCGCTGTTAGATTAACAGTTTTTCCTGATTTGGTTACGACTCTGGAAAGCGTATCTATTTTTATATCAAACAATTCTATAAATTGTTTGTTTTTATCATATCTGCGTAAAACAGTTTCCACTCGGGCTAGTAATTCTACGATTTCAAAAGGTTTCGTTAGGTAGTCTTCCGCTCCAAGCTTTAACCCTTTTACTTTATCCGTTACATCTGATTTGGCAGTTAAAAATATGACTGGTATATCGTAAGGCTGGATATATTCTAGTAAATCATAGCCATTAATTTTGGGGAGCATAATATCTAAAATTGCTAAATCAAAATGATTTGCTTCAATCATATCAGCAGCTTGTTCTCCATCATAGGCACAGAAACATTCATATCCTGCATCTCCGAGACTCATTTTTATTAAGTCAGATATTGGTTTTTCATCTTCAACGATTAGTATTCGAACCATTGGGCAAACCTCCCTCTCTTTCATTATAAATTATCTGTGTAACAATGTTGTATCATATCTATCTGGTATATATATCCTTTCGAAATCTATAGGTTATAATAGGCTGTTAGCAAGCTATTGTATCGTTCTACCTAAGGAATAAAGAAAGCTACGACATGTCACCAAGTCTTTATGGTGATAGCCGTAGCTTTTAAATGATGAGCTTTACATTTTTAGGGCGGTTTTTTATGAAGTTAAAAATCTGTAGATCATGCCGCCTGATATTGGTCCAAAATAATTATTGCTTTTTTAGTTTATTGCTTTTAATAGTCATTTCAACGGATAAAGATTTGCAAAGAATTATAAGTTTTGGGCAGCAACAGGGACAGGCCACATGGCTTGATGTTCTGCCATGTCCCAGAACATATATTCAAAATAGCTCGTTTTCACAACGATATCTTCCAAGATGGTTAACTCGTGTTCTGGTTTATCTTCCGCAATTGTATTAATTAAATCAATGCAATCGTTAGCCAGTGCTGTAAAATCTTCGGAGGAATACATTTGTACCCAATTGCCATAAAATTCATGTTCCAAGGCGTTTGGCCAGGCTGCCAATGCTTTGCCAATGTAATTATAACTCCAAGCACAAGCGAGTACGGCGGCGACTGTATTTTCTATGCCACCTTGTTGTGCCACATTTAGCATATAACTTGTGTATGCAGTCGTTGTTGCCGCCGCTTCTGTTTCTTCTAATTCATCAGCAGTTATGCCAAACTTGCTTGCATAGTTACGATGTAAATCCATTTCCATATGCAAGGTTCCATGAAGTAAATTGGCAAACGTTGTCATTGTTGATAAATCATGTGCTTTCGCGCTTCCTAGTGCAAACAAGCGAGAATATTCTATTAAATAAACATAGTCTTGCTTCATCCAGTGCTTGAACTTTTCCTTATCAAGCCAACCTTCTCCTAACCCTTTTACAAACGGATGCTCCAAATAGGATTTCCAAATTGGCTCTACCTTTTTCCATAAACGATCTGTAAATAGTTGTTGCATAATACTATATTCTCCTCTCGATAATTGAAATTATTTTAATGCTAGAGAAGATGTGGAAACAACAAACCTTTGTAGTTCAGGATAAGACGTACTTGCATCTGGAGAAAATAATAATCCCCATTCTACGATGTAAATAGAATGGGGAAGTGATTGCCTGATTATTACTATTCATGCAAGTTGTCACTTCCCTACGCTAGTACAAACTAGATCAGGTTCAAAGGGTCAAGTTTCCTTTCTCAGCAATAAAATTGCTCCCCTAGTGAGATATATAATAACACTATGTATTGCCATTAAAGCATAGATGGTAGATTTAGGCAAAGGAAGTGAGGATAGTAGTAGGTTATTTGCATCTTTTTGGTCTATTAAAAGGCGCTCTCATCAGGTAGGATAAGGGTATTGTGTGTAAAGGAGAGGGTTGTTCATGCTTTTAGAAGTTATTGCTACGAACTTAACGGATGTGATAGAAGCAGAGCAGTATGGAGCAGATCGGATTGAACTTAGCCCTGCGATGGCAGAAATAGGGCTTACACCAAGTTACGGTTTACTAAAAAAAGCGGTTGAAGCTGTCCATCTGCCTATAAATGTCATGGTTCGTCCGCATAGTCAATCATTTGTATACAACAAATACGATATAGACACGATGAAGGAAGATATAGATCTGATTAAAAAGATGGGTGCAAACGGTATCGTTATAGGGGCATTGACTGCTGAAAAAACAGTTGATGAGGAAGTGTTGAAACAGCTATTAGATGTGGCTGATGATTTAGAAGTAACTTTTCATCGGGCGTTTGATTTTGCTCGTGACCAAGAAGAAGCGTTAGCATGCTTGGCACAATATAAGCAAATAACGACAGTGTTAACTGCAGGAGGTAACTATAAAGCACCTGATGCAATTCCGCAGCTACAACGATTGATTCATTTGGCTGCGGATACACATGTAAATATGATGGTGGGGCATGGTTTAAAGCCAGCAACCTTTGCTGATGTATACGAGCAAGTGAAACCCCATGCATTCCACTTTGGTTCTGGCGCTAGAAGGAACGATTCATTCGCATATAAACTGGATCGCAGCAAGATACAACAAATAAAAAATATACTCCAAAAATAAATCTGACATAGGTAGAGCCTGAGCTTATTAAACAAGCTCAGGCTCGCTTCATGCATTATTTTTTTGATTTCGGATTGAAAGCGTCCTTAAACCCTTCACCGATAAAGTTGATGGATAAAATAGTTAATGTAATTAATAAACCTGGTGGTAGCCAAATCCACCACAGATTTTCAAACGTGCCAGGATCGCGTGCTGCTTGTAGCATATTGCCCCAGCTTGGTGTACCGACAGGAACCCCAAATCCAAGGTAACTAAGTCCTGTCTCCGCCACGATCATCGCTGCTAATAACAGCGTTGCTTGAACGATAATCGTTGACATGACGTTAGGTAATATATGTTTAATCATAACTTTAGAAGGCCTTGTTCCAATGGATATAGCACTCAACACATATTCATTTTCTTTTTCCGACATTACCTTGCTTCGAATTACCCTTGCAGCCCCTGTCCAGCTAAGCAAGCTGATAACAAGAATTAATGCTAACACTCCACTGTCAACAAAGATTGCTTGTAATACGATAACAAAAATGAGAAATGGGAAGTTCATCATGAAATCGGTAAATCGCATGAGAATGCTGTCTACTATGTTACCGTAATACCCTGAAATGGTTCCTATTATTGTCGCAATGGTTATAATAATGGTCATACAAGAAAAACCAATTAATAGTGACGTCCGCCCACCGTATAGCAGCATGGTGACAATATCTCTTCCAGCAGAATCTGCTCCAAGCCAATGTTCAGCAGAAGGCGGCACTTCAACGAGTCTTGGGTTAATACGGCTCGGATCAATGTCTGATAAAAGTGAAGCTGACATCGATAATGCTGTTACAACGAACAGGAAAATAAGACTTGCCATCGCAGGAATATTTCGGACAAACTTTTTACGAGCAATTCCCCATTGTGATAAGCTTTTCTTCTTTGGAGGGGCCAGCTGAACGGTTTGGTTTGTTGATGGTTCCATTTAATCTACCTCCTCCACTAATCTAATCGTATTCTAGGATCTACTAAAGCATAGAAAATATCAGCTAGTAGATTTCCGATAAGTGTCATTACGGTTAGTAGCATTGTAACTGCCATAACGACGGTGTAATCTCGATTATTAATGGAATCTACAAATAATTGCCCTACCCCTGGGTATGTGAAAATGGTTTCAATAATAACAGAACCGCCAATAATACCAGCTAAATCAAATCCTAATAATGTAACGATAGGAATAACAGAATTACGTAAAATATGTTTATTATATATTTTCCTTTCTGGCGTTCCTTTTGCACGTGCCATACGTACAAAATCTTTTTGAGAACTTTCAATCATGTCATTACGTAAAAATTGCGTATAGCTAGCAATGGGTAATAAACCAAGACATAATGACGGTAAGATAGCATGTTCTACTTTACTAATAATATATTCCCATGTTCCAGGATCTACCCCCGAACCAATACTTCCAGTCGCTGGAAGCCATCCTAATTGAAAGGAAACAAAGTAAATAAACAATAAGGCTGCTACAAAACTCGGCATGGCAAGTGCTAAATAATTTAATACTTGTACACCATAGTCGCCTAATGTGTAGGGATGGCGGCCTGCGTATCTCCCCATTAAAAAGGAAACTATGTATGTAATAATCATGGCTACGACGGCTAATAATATGGTATTAGGCAGTCGCGATAATATTAATTCTGAAGCGGGCATTTTATGCACGAAGGATTGTCCAAAATCCCCTTGAAAAAATCCACTAATCCAGTTTAAATACTGCACATAAATGGGATCGTTATAGCCAAGCTTCTCCCGCATTTCTTCAATATAAGCTGGATCTGTATTTAATGGATCAATCCTCCCTGTAAGGGCATCTCCTGGCATAAGGTTTGCCAGGAAAAATACCACTACAGAGACCAGGAAAATAATGGGGATCATGATGGCTATTCTTCGTAAAGTGTATATGAGCATATTATTTTCCCCTTATTTATTAGTTTTATAGTCTATTCTTCATCAGCGTTTGTTACCCACCATAAATGTGTGTCTTGCTGAGCTGTAAAGGAATTGGTGTGAACATTTTGTAGACGTTTGTTCACTGCATAGACGTCCACTGGTGCGTATAGGAAAATGTTTGGCAATTCATCGTTAATCAATTTTTGCCATTCAGCATATACATCTTTACGGTATTCTTGATCAAAAGCTTCATCGCTAAGTCCTTTTTCAATTAACTCATCTGACTCTTCATTCACCCAACGAGCAAAGTTTGATACGCTATCTGATTTCCACAAACCAGTTGGATCTGGGTCAGAAGCAAGCCCCCAAGCGCCCATAAATGTTTCCACCGATTCCTCATCTTTTTCCAGGACATCATAGAATAAATTAAATTCTTTTAGACCACCGTTTAATTTCGCATTAATTCCAACATCTTGCCAATTCTGTAAAATGTATTGAGCACGTGGCTCAGAAATATCTGAACCTGACATCGTATCGAAGTTTACTGTAAACTCTTCTCCGTCTGGGTTCTCACGCCAACCATCCTCATTAGTATCCACGTAACCAGCTTCATCTAATAGTTCTTTCGCTTTTTCAGGGTCATAACTGTAATCTTCTAGTTCTGCTTGATCCGCATATGCCCAGCTGACAGGAGGTACTGGTGCTCCAATTACCTCACCAAGACCATTGGAAAAGGAATCGAGAATTCCTTGCACGTCGATTGCATAAGCCATTGCTTTACGAAGTTGTTTGTTTTGGAACTTCTTATTATCCATTACGTTAACGCCTTCTTCAGCATCCCAATGCCCCAATTTAAAGCCGATATAGTTAAAGCCCAGTGCTGGTTCCTCAATTGCTTCTACGTTATCTAATTCTTTTATTTCCGGGTATTGGCTACTTGGAGCTTGCATAATATCGATCTCTCCATTCTTAAGGGATCCAGTTGCTACGGAAGCATCAATAACTTTATAAACGACGCCATCCAAGTATGGTTCCCCTTGCCAATAATCTGCATACTTTTCCATTTCTACCATTTCACCTGGTACAACGTTTGTTACCTTGAATGGTCCAGTACCAATTGGGTTTTTACGTACAGCGTCTGATTCTGGTAAATCAGCTACTTCTATCCCATCATAATGGTGCTTTGGCATTGGATAGGTCCATAGATTTGTAATTGTATTTGGCGCAACGTCTGTTAACGTTAATACGATTGTTTTTTCATCAACAATTTCAATGCCGGAAATGCTGTCTGCTTCTCCTTTGTTATATGCTTCTGCACCTTCAATCATATTGACATTTGTGTAGCGCATTCCCTCGTAATCTTTGTGAGCAATAACTTCATAGGAATAGGCAATGTCCTCGGTAGTCAGTGGCTCCCCGTCATGCCATGTAATACCATCTTTTAGCGTGAAAGTGACGGTATTATTATCTTCGTCTACCTCAAAATCCGCCATACCAGGTTCAGGTTGTAATTCATCATTCGTATCGACTAAGCTATCCGTTACAAACCTTAAAATTTTGTCATCATCTTCTCCTTCGTATAATCCACGCTCCAACAAGCCTTGAAACGGTTGCGTAAAAGCAAATGTTACAGTGCCACCTTTTTTAGGCTCTCCTTCTTCTTTAGCATCATCGTCAGACCCTTCTGCTTCTTCTGTTTTATCGTCTCCTTCAGCATTGCCTTTCTCCGACGTGTTATCTGCACATGCTGCTAAAAATAAAGTGAACGAAAGGAAAATGAATAAAAACAACCAAACTTTCTTTTTCAACAATGACTCCCCCTTAAATGGTTTTATTATTGGTTCTCATATAAAAGACATGCGACCTGGTGGTTAGGCCTCACCTCCTTTAATTGAGGTACAAATTCTTTACATTTCTCCATTGCCATTGGACATCTCGTATGAAAAACGCATCCCCTTGGCGGGTTTTGTGGATTTGGAACATCGCCTTTTAAGATAATGCGCTCCTTCTTTATTAGTGGATTCGGTTCAGGAATGGCAGAAATGAGTGCTTGTGTATAAGGATGCAATGGTTCTCTATAAATGGATTCATTATCTCCAACTTCCACCATTTTACCTAAATACATGACGCCGATTTGATCACTCATATGTTTGACAACACTTAAGTCATGGGCAATGAATAAATATGTTAAATCAAACTCTTCTTGCAGTTCTTTTAAAAGGTTTAATACTTGTGATTGGATGGAGACATCAAGTGCACTAACTGGTTCATCTGCAACAATTAATTTAGGGTTTAAAGCAAGTGCTCGTGCTATTCCAATCCGTTGTCGTTGTCCCCCAGAAAATTCATGTGGGTATTTATAATAATCTTCTTCACGTAGACCGACGCGTTTTAATAGGTGTTGTACTTCGGGTTTTAAGTCTTTATGTGATTTATTTCTATAATTACGAATAGGCTCATCTACTAAATGGCCAACCATCATTTTCGGATTTAATGAAGCATATGGATCTTGAAAAACCATTTGATAATCCTGTCTCGCTTTCCGAAGTTTGGAACCGCTTACTTTAGTAATGTTTTCCCCTTCAAAGAAAATATTTCCATCAGTAGCATCTGTGAGCCTTAAAATGGTGCGTCCTGCGGTAGATTTTCCGCAACCTGATTCACCAACAAGACCGAACGTCTCTCCTTTTCTAAGTGTAAGGGAAATATCATCTACTGCTTTCACATCACCTGTTTTTCGTTTGAAAAATCCAGTATGAATGGGATAATATTTTTTTAAATTTCGGACTTCTAAAAGTATATCCTTTTGTGTTAAATCTTTTTTCTTTACTTCGGCAGTTTGCATCATACGTTTTCTACCTCCTTAGCATAGGATGTTTCTTTTGGATAACACTCGTTATATAAGAGGCAGCGTGCATAGTGATCATCATCCACTTTAGCAAGTTGTGGTGTTACAAGTGGACAATCTCCAAAAGCCTTTGGGCATCTATCTGTAAAGCGACACCCTACTTCAGGCATGCTTTCCAATGAAGGTACAACACCATCAATAGTGTTTAATTTGTCCTTTGTCTGGTCCATTTTAGGTATGCTATCTAGTAATGACTGTGTGTATGGGTGTTTTGGTTGCGTAAATAGATCTACAACACTAGCCTCTTCCACAATTTTACCAGCATACATGACAATGACTCTGTCAGCCATTTCTGCTACAACACCTAAATCATGGGTAATAAGCATTATGGCCATATTCACTTTGTTTTGGATATCTTTAAGTAACTCTAGTATTTGCGCCTGAATGGTTACATCTAATGCTGTAGTAGGTTCATCTGCAATTAAAAGCTTCGGTTGTAAAGCAATTGCCATAGCGATGACTACACGCTGACGCATTCCACCAGACAATTGGTGAGGATATTCATTAAGAATTTTTTCTGGACGTGATATCCCCACTTGTTTTAACAAATCAATTGCTTTATGATTTGCTTCCTGCTTAGAAATGTCTAAATGATTAAATAAAATCTCGCGCATTTGCCATCCAATTGAAAAAACGGGATTTAAAGCTGTCATTGGTTCTTGGAAAATCATTGCAATATCTTTACCACGAATTTGGTTCATTTCCTTTTCGGACTTTTGTACCAAATTTTCTCCATTAAAAAGAACTTCTCCATCTGAAATTTTAGAATTTATCTTTGGAAGAAGCTGCATAATTGATAATGACATTACACTCTTTCCACAGCCTGATTCACCAACAACGCAAACTATTTCTTTAGGTTTCACGTTAAAATTCACGTCTACTACAGCGTGATGTAATTCATCATTTATCAAAAAACCTGTATGTAAATTCTTTATATCAAGTACGTTTTGATCTTGCTGTTCTTGAGACAACTTAAGCCCCCCTTATTGTTAAATTCAATAAATCGTAATTTTTCTGTTATTTGAGAGTATATAATATTTATTATTTTTTAACAAGTCTATTTATACTTTTATTAGGAATTTTTTCACAACTATAATAATAAAGTACTATGCTTTGTAATGAGAGGCATTTTCCTGATATAAAATCATTTTTATACCAAAGCATATGGTGAAAATTAAAAGATAATGAATATACATCTGGTTTTAAATTTGAACTATAGAAAAGTATAGAGATTACAGTATAAACCAATTTTTAAAAGCCAGTATGCCAAATTAAGTTCAAAACAGTTCATATAAGCAACTAAATTGCAGAAAATAAAGAAAGGTGCCATAATATACTGCATAAAATTATCGATAAATGTTAATTTTAAATAACAACAAAGAATAGGGTGAAGATGATGAATAAATTGTTTGAACAAGGGTATCTCGGAACATATGTGTTAAAAAATCGCTATATTTTAGCTCCAATGACAAGAGTAAGCTCTGAAGCAGATGGAACACCGAATGAGCGCGTTCAGCGTTATTATGAACGATATGCTAAAGGTGGCTTCGCTGTTGTTATTACAGAAGGCGTTTATCCTGACACGAAATATAGTCAAGCATATGAATTTCAAGGAGGCTTAGCCACGGAAAAGCATGCTACGCATTGGAAGCCAATTGTAGAAAGTGTACAATCCCATGGAGCGTTGATGATTGCGCAATTGATGCATGGTGGAGCTCAAACGCAAGGGAATTTTTATACAAATGTTACCGTAGCACCATCGCCGTTTACTCCTCCAAGTGATAAGGCAGAAATCTATGGTGGTAGCGGTCGGTATCCAGAAGCAAAGGAATTAACCCTTCATGAAATTGAAGAAGTGAAACAGGGCTTTGTTCAATCCGCAAAGTATGCAAAGAAGGCTGGGTTTGATGGAGTCGAATTACATGGAGCAAATGGTTACTTACTTGATGAATTTTTATCAGCAAATATTAATCAGAGAAATGATCAGTATGGAGGTAGTGTAGAAAATCGAGTTCGACTGTTAAAGGAACTTATAGCTGATGTGAAAGAAGCAGTTGGCGGGACAATGATTGTAGGAATTCGTATTTCTCAACTAAAAGCTACCGATAAAAGCTATACATGGTCTGGTGGAGAGGAAGAAGCATCAATCATCTTTTCTGAACTAGGAAAAACGGATGTCGACTATATTCATATTTCCGATGATGATGCAATGACACCTGGATTTGGTGAAGGAACAATGACGATGTCAGAGGTAGCGAAAAAATATGCTGGGAAGCCGGTTATTGCTTGCGGACGTTTAGGCGATCCGGAAAAAGCAGAAGCAGTTATCGAGCAAGGAAAGGCTGATTTTATAGCTATTGCTCGTCAAGCGTTAGCGAACCCTGATACTCCAAATCGGGTGAAAAATGGGGAAGAGCTACAAGCATTTGATGGAAAAGCAATATTGACACCAAAAGCATACGTAAAAGATTTTGAATTAGAAATGTAATATATAAACAACTGTCGCAAATAGAAGCATGCATAAGGGTGCTTTTATTTATGGCAGTTGTTTTTTACTGACTTTAAAGGAAATATAAGGAGCTGAGATGAATATAGTTCAAAAAAAGAACAATTGGATCGAGTATATAACTTGCAATAACTTATGTTCATATGCTATAGTTTTAAAAATTTACCCTTATACTAGAGAATATTAAAAAAATAACATATAAAGGAGGTATCTATAGATGAGAAATGTAACATTAGAAACCGTGTTCCTACATCCTGTTACACAGCGTTATTTAAAACGTTCAGGTATAGCTCATGCAATTGCGGTTGCGGAATATGCATTTGATCTTGCCAAGCAGTATCATGTAAACCGTGATCATGCTACGAAGGCGGCTCTCTTGCATGATGTAGGGCATTATACGTGGTATACAGAAGGAAAATGGGATTATGACAAATATCGAAAAAATGATATTCATGCAATTAAAGGTGCTAGCCGTGCGCATAAATTACTCATTCGCATTGGCGAGGACCCTCAAGTAGCTAAAGAAATAGCTGTAGCTATATTGTTGCATACGGATTCTTACTTGCCGAATGGCGAATTACAATTAAAACCATTACAGCAAGTTGTACACTTGGCAGATGAAGCTGATGAAGAAACTGGTGGGAACCATCATTACAAGCGCATTGATGACGAATCGGCCTTAGAGCGAATTCAGTTGTTAGATCAAAAGATCACGCAATGGTTAAGCATGAACGAGATGAAACATATTATCTAAAATGAATGACAAGTAGGAAAGCATACTGTATGGATTGGAGCTTTAATCTATCTCCTGTCCCATTTTCCTTGCTTTCTTGTTTTACATAATCGCTGTTGCTTCAATAAAAAGCACCCCTTCTTTATCTCCCCTCTGTAAAAAAACATTTATTTAACGTCAGGCATGAATTTTTCATTTTCTACTTTCCTCATATTATCATTTTTTTTCGTTTGTACAACTGAAACGTATACGAGTTAAGTGAATTTATGCTGGGCACATCAACCACTAGGTATTCATATAGTAAAAATAAAATATTAAAAATGGGAGGTTATTCTACTGCCATTATATCAAAGTTATCTTTCTATGTTTCTCCTATTTTGGTGTGCTCTCGTTGTTGTCTCCGCCGTTTATATCGTTATTCCAATTACAGATACTTTAACAAGCTATTTTACAATTTCTGCACAAGAAGCTTCTTGGATAAGTAGTATTTTTTCGGTGTTTTATGCGTTCGGCTTCTTAGTATTTGCACCGTTATCGCAAAAATATGGAAAAAAACAAATAATCGTTATTGGCTTCCTTTGACCTTAGTAGTAAGGAAAGACTAGCAGCTTCTTCGCTTTATGCATTTGTCTTATTTATTGGCGCTTCTCTCGGTCCAATTATTTCACTTTTCGTTGTTGATATTTGGGGGAGAACGGGAACACTGCTATTTTTACACTATAGGAAAGTATAAAAGTTTAAAGGTTTATAGTATAAGAAAAACTACGCCTTTCGCCATCAGGGCTTGGCGATAAGCCAAGTTTTTCTAAGCTGGGGTTATAGCAATTTCTCTATTTATAGCATGGTGCAAGTCTTTTTATCATTATTAGGGAAATATAAAGTTTTTTAGTTTTAGTATAAAAAATGGCATAAACGATAAGTAGTACGCGGGGGCTGTTTGCTTATCGTTTATGCCGTAGCATGCATTTGCTTTAGACGGGTACTTCGGAATTCACATCATCAATTTCAAAGCCAAGATCTTTAAGCATTTGATAATCTTTTTTTGCCACTTGTCCAGTAGTTGTGAGATAGTCTCCTATAAATATAGAATTGGCTGGGTATAAGCTAAGCGGTTGCAAGCTTCTTAAATTAACTTCCCGTCCTCCGGAAACTCTAATTTCTGCTTGGGGGTTTGTAAAACGAAATAGGCATAGAACTTTTAAGCAGTAGAGAGGCGTAAGCTCATCTGTACCTTCTAAAAGGGTTCCTTCCATTGCGTGTAAAAAATTCACAGGAATAGAAGCAGCCTTTAGTTCTTGTAAGGCAAATGCCATCTGTATAACATCTTGTTTCGTTTCTTTCATTCCGACAATGATGCCTGAGCAAGGAGAGATACGCGCTTCCTTTACTTTGTTTACAGTTTGTACACGATCATCGTAAGTATGGCTAGTAGTTATCGTAGCATGGTGAGCTTTTGATGTATTAATATTGTGGTTATATCTGTCTACTCCTGCTTTTTTTAACTGTTCTGCCTGCCCAGGTTTTAAAATACCGAGACAAGCGCAAATTTTTAAATCATACTTGGCTTTAATTTCTTCGACAGCACCAATAATATGGTTCAACTCTCTATCTGTAGGCCCGCGTCCGCTCGCAACAATACAATATGTGCCTGCATGCAATTGACTAGCTCGTTCTGCTCCTTTTACAATCGAATCTTTGTCCATCATTTTGTATTTTTCAATTGGATTTGTTGAATCACGAGATTGCGCGCAATAGCCGCAATTCTCTGAGCAAGCTCCTGATTTTGTATTAATAATCATATTAAGTTTTACTTTATTACCGTAGTAATGCTTTCTAATCACGTAAGCACTGTGTAGTAATGGAAGTATAGCTTCGTCAGGGCAATCTAAAATGGCTAAACTCTCTCCTTCTGTTATCTGGTATCCTTCCAAAACAGCCTTTGCTAAAGATTGAAAATCTATCATCTTCTCTGTTTCATCCTCTCCTAAATATTTTGATGAAGAAATCCTAAAAAAACAAATTGTAAACATATATTTATATAGGTTAACAATAAAGATTTTATAAATTATTGTCAAGAATGCGCGTAATAAAAACGGCGCGTCAATTGGATTTTAAAAAGGATTTTTACTCGTTATGTATACGTTTAAATAGGAAAATAGGATTATCATCTACCTTACAAAAAAAAGGACTATTCAAGTAGTAAGAAAAATGATAAAATAAAAAAGCAACTCTATATTTTTTATACCTTTTGTAACACACTGCTCTGTATCCCATTTCTTTATTCTACTCATCTATATTTCATATAGGAAAACATGAAAAAAAGAATAAATCACTAGAATAATTCGTTTTTTAGTGGTAAATTACTGAGAAAGCGCATTCTTTTTCAAGAACTTTTAAGACATTTCAATTTTATTAGTTCAAGAATACAGATAAGTCTTAGCTTTCTGTTTATAGTAAACTGTTCACACAACAAGAAAGGAAGAATGCTTATGAGTTTAACCAAAAAAATATTACTTGCCTTACTATTAGGAATTTTCGCTGGAATAGGTTTAACTTTTGCTCCAGCAGAAGTGTTTACACCTATTGATATGTATGTATTAAATCCTGTTGGAGAAATATTTTTAAACTTAATTATGATGATAGTTGTTCCAATTGTTTTTGTTTCGATTGTGCTTGGAACAGTTGGATTAGGTGACCCTTCTAAATTAGGAAGAATTGGGGTACAGACGATTAGTTTTTATTTAGTAACGACAGCAATAGCGCTAGTAATTGGATTAGGAGTTGGAATAGTACTAGAGCCAGGTGAAGGAGGGAATTTCTCCATAGATGATGCTTCCTATGAAGAAGAAGCAGCGCCACCGATTATGGATACGCTTGTGCAAATCATTCCCGAAAATCCAGTAGAAGCACTATCAACAGGAAATATGTTGCAAATTATTGCAGTTGCCATTTTTGTTGGAGTTGCACTAGCTATGTTGGGAGAAAAAACGAGTGGAATCAGAAATTTATTTGAGCAGGCCAATGAAATATTAATTTATCTTGTGAATGCGATTATGAAAACAGCTCCTTATGGGGCGTTCGCTTTAATTGCATCAGCAATTGGGGAAGCTGGTTTAGATGCAATAGGTTCCATGTTTATGTATATGTTGGCAGTTATTTTGGCTCTTGTTTTACACGGAGTAATTACGTACAGCATTGCTATTAAAACGTTAGGAAAAGCAAGCCCATTAAAATTTTATAAGGCGTTTTTTCCGGCAATGTCCGTTGCTTTTAGTACATCCAGTTCCAGTGCAACACTACCAGTATCTATGAAAATAGCGCAGGAAAAACTTGGTATAAAAAAATCGATCAGTAGTTTTGTGCAGCCATTAGGTGCGACGATTAATATGGATGGAACTGCAATTATGCAAGCAGTTGCTACGGTTTTTATTGCGCAAGTATATGCAGAACCGCTGGGCTTAAGTCAAATGCTAATGGTTGTTTTAACAGCTACACTAGCAAGTATCGGAACAGCAGGAGTCCCTGGAGTAGGGCTGATTATGTTAGCGATGGTGTTAAAACAAGTAGGTTTACCAGTAGATGGAATTGCTTTAATTATTGGGGTAGATCGGTTGTTAGATATGATACGGACATCGTTAAATATTACGGGTGATGCAGCGTGTGCGTATATCATTTCGGAAGACGATAAACGGAAAAATGGTTTAGATGAGGAACAAACGGAACAAACAGCATAATGAAACATTAGTTTTATGAGGCGCGTCTACGAGAAGGCGCGTTTTTCTGCTAGAGGAGAGGCGGCCTTCTATCACGACATAGATGCTTTTCGGGCAAATACATGGTGAAAGAGGCCTTCTCATGGAATGAATGACCCAGGTTTATAAAAGGGTAGACATTGCGCCCATACTGACTAACAGCATAATAATTCCAAAAAAAACGGTTGCAAACGAGAAGAATAGCACCCTTTCTTTTCTTATAACAAAAGATAGACAAAACAAAAACGCGGGAAATGGAAACAGAATACTTAGCAGATCCCAGTTAGTAGAAAAATAAAATATGGCAAATAGAAGAGCAATATATCCTGATATTGATCTAACTAGAAGTGTTAATTTTTGTTTTCCAGTTTCCTGAACATTCCATAGACCAAGAAAATTTTCCGTTTTATCTTTCAAGGGTTTCTGATCTTCATAATATAGGTACATAGGTTGGAAGTAAGGTATTTTATTCTGAACTAAATCTTTCCCCCAAATAAATGGCTCTCCTGCAATATTAAATGGGCTATATGGTTGTTTGTTCTGCACAATAACTTTTGGGTAAGCTGGTAGCGGCTGGTGTTCTATGTCAATAGAAAAAACAATGCGTTGATGCTCCGTTTTTCCAAAATATGTTTTCCAAAACAAAGTTTGAAATGGAGAGAAAAAATATCTCCATAGCTGTCTTTTTACTGTAGCAGCCATACTTGTATCGACAGGTATCCAACCTTCTTGTTCGAGATAAATTTCATTCCATACATGCGCCCGATGATTTCCACCTGTAAATGCCCCTACCATGATACGACAAGGAATTCCAACTGCACGACAAAGCGCTGCAAATAAAAAAGAAAATTCACCACAATCTCCTTTCTTACTTTTGAGGAAATGGGTAACTCCTCTAGCTTTTGGGGGGAATTTATATTTATAATTTTTGACGATATAAAAAAATAGTAGTTTGGCTTGCTCTTTTGGATTTTCCACCCCTTTAGTAACGTGGGAAGCAATGTCCTTTACTTTTTCGTTTACGCAAACCATAGGTGTGGATCTTAAATAATAATTTTTTTCTTCTTGTGTTAATTCGGGCAAAGTATCTTCCGTATTGTTTAACAATTGTATTTTATAAGAAGCTTTTATAGTTTCATTGGGTTTGATTTCATAAAAGCTAATTTGATTTCCAATTGTATCTTCATTTGTTTGACAAGGTGGCGTTTTCTTTTCGTTCATAACCTGCTGATGTTTCGTATCTGGTGGGGTTGCTAACCATAAATACACGTTAGCTGAGGTAGGATTTTTATATTGAAATGTATACACTACTTTATTGTCCAAATCTTCACCTGCTTTATTATTTTTATTTAGCGTATAAGATGCTGTGGACTTGCTTTAGAATTCATAAATAAGTACTAAGTAGGAACTAAATATCCAAAACACGGGGGGCCTTTAGGTCATATCCTTGGGCTACAAACAATCAGTGGAGGATGAAAAAGCCCCCACTGATTGAGATTTTATAGGTATAATCTGCAAACGTTAGCTTCTGTCGGGAAGTCTACAAAAATCACCTTCACAGCCCCCAACGGGAAGTATTTTTCGTTTACTTGCCAACCAGTCATATATTTTGGATCCTACTCCTATCCATATAGATAGTTGAAGAAAGGGAACAGCTATCCATAAAAGGGGAATTTGTTTAACTATACGAAATATACTATCTATACCTTCTTCTATTTTACCATCTTTTAATCGAATAGTGTGCATTCGTTTTTCCAATTTTTCATAATTTAAACTGTACTCATTTAGAACAGCCTTGTTTCTAGTAGATTCATATTGAAGACGACGAAAACAATCTAATCTTGCTAGTGTTTTCATACTTTTTGTACAAATAGGACACCAAGTATCATAAAAAACAAGGACATTGTTTTTTTTATTAGGCCTGTTCAACATGCTCAGCCTCATACTTTCTCCCCTTTCTTAGTTTCCACTTGGATGATAGATTTTTGATGATAGCATATGCCCAAGCATACTCTTTATCTTTTAGTAAAAGCAGTTGTATGGAGATCATTGTAGCAGAAAAAGTAAACAAACCCATGACAATGGCAATTCCGACGTGCATAGCGATAATATTAAAAATGGCAATATATTTGGTATAACGGTTAAATAATAAAAATGGGTAGGTTATTTGTGCAAAAATAGCTCCATATGCGCCAATTAGCAAGAGAATGTTAGATGATAAAATGAATTCCTTGAAAAATGGATGCGTATACTCATCGACCTGCAAGATATAGTAAAGCGCTGTCCCATTTTGCCATACCTCTCCCATGATTTTATGCATACCAGAAGTTAAGTACATAAAGGAAACTTGTATAATGGAGGCAAGAATAGCTAAATTATGAAAGCTATTGGATATCGGGGTTGCCGTGATGCTACTAGGTATTTTCTCTTTTCTCCTATAACGATCCAATGAAAAAAATGCTGTCGTATTTGCAAATAACAAATAAAACAGAATGATTCTCATTACATTGTCTCCACCGTCTAGAATTAAAACATTTACATGTTGTAAAGACCAAATAAAAACAAAATTTAAGATGGCTGTTAGTCGACCCATGAAACCTAAGGTAAAGAGCAAAGCGACTACAATGCCCATATGAAAAATGATTTCAAAGTACAAGATAGAATCATTTAATTGATACAAAGAAAAATTGCTAGTGGTGATTAGATTTTGCGTAAAAGTCTCGTGCTCCTGCATGCCATTTGGACCCCACAGAAATCGTCGTTGTCCATAATGAATAAAATAAAAATATAAAATTAATAGACCAAAAGCAATTCTGATTAAACTAGCGCCGATTAACATATGTTTTTGTGTAGTTAGCTTATTGTAAATAGTATTCAAAATTAAAATTCCTCCTCTTAAAAATGGTGGAAATAATGTAAGCTATAAGAAATAGTTTAAAATTGATGTAAAGAAAATGATAGATAAGTTATTAAAACACAGAAGAAACTGTTTCAAATTCCTTCCAATCAAATTCATGAATAGTTCTTTCGTTTTCAAATTTTGGATTGTTTTGTTCGGAAAAAGGTGTGGCTTTTGTTTCTCTTATGACAATTTGTGTGCGTGAGATATCTTTTTCAGGATATAAACTGCTTACATAAGATTGAGCATACCGGTTTAATATATTTATCCCATTCTCTTCTTGCTCCTTTGTCATTTCATTGTCTAGAATATAATCATACTCCTCTTTATTTAAATTTCTTTCTTCTACTTCTTGGGATAGTTTCCGTGTTACATCATCTTTTTGATACAGGGACATAAATGCGCCTCGTTGGATGCGCACTAAACGATTATAAGGAGTAAAGCGATTTTTATAGTTTTTTTCAATCATAAATGATGTTAAATTGGTCCATTCTGTTGTTTCGCCATTGGAAAATTGTGCACGAACTAGAAATTGGTTATTTGAACTTGCTGGATTTGGTGCGAATAATTTCCAGTTTTGTGAAAATAAAGGCTCCATATAGGCATTTACAATAAACCCATATTTGGCTTTTACTGGATTAAAAGGAGCTAAATAAATAGCGGTAAACATAAAATGTATAAAAAACAAAAAAGCCGAAAATAGAATGATTACTTTTTTTAACATAGGATCACCTCTATGAATTAGACGATTGTCCCAATTTGTGGGACAATCGTCTTATATTTTAGTAAAGGGCAAGTAAAGAATTATTGGTCAAAAACAATTTTGATATCTTCATATTCTGCATTACCTCTCATCTTCTCATCACTGCCGCCTAATTGTTGTTTAGCCCAATCATAAGCATCTGCACCAGCTTTGGCGGTAACTCCACCAACAAAAGCTGCACCCGCAACGGCTGCCCCTTTTAATGCATAAGCTCCGGCAACTGCGGGAGTAGCCTGAGGAGATACTTCTTTGTTGGTAGCCAATTCAGTTTGGACTGCTTTTTCGGTTTCAATATTATCTGTCCCAGCGAAGACAGAGGTTGTCGTTGTTCCTCCAATAAATAAACTTAATGCCAGTGCTCCGGTGATTAGCTTCTTTTTCATCAAATCATCCTCCTAATTAAATATAAAAACTAAAACAAAAGCAACAATAGCAACAATGACCAAAACTGTATATTTCTCTAAATTCTATTCATGAATCGCCTCCTTTATAGTTAAATAATGTAGGCATTCTTTGCACTATAGGAAGTATAAAATTTTTAGCGTTTATCGTATAAGAAGAACAAAGGCTTTCGCTATAAGACTTGGCATCAAGCCAAGTTTTTTTCTATTCTAAGGTGAATATAATGAAATTTTGAGAGATGACTTATTTTTATCCTATACGAACCCACCATGACTAGCATGGAGTGAACCACCATTTAGTATGAAAATGGATTTCTAGCTAAGAAGATGTTTTT
Source organism: Virgibacillus dokdonensis (assembly GCF_900166595.1). Lineage (NCBI taxonomy): Bacteria > Bacillati > Bacillota > Bacilli > Caryophanales > Bacillaceae > Virgibacillus > Virgibacillus dokdonensis. Next base: position 312,519 of record NZ_LT745762.1, read on the forward strand.
TTATACAAAAGTATAAAATTTTAGGGTTTATAGCATAAGAAAAACTAAAAGCTTTTGCTAAAGACTTGGGGTAAGCTAAGTTTTTCTAAAATCACAAGTAGCTAGTCAAACTTAGTTAATAGGATATTCTTGGTAGGCTGAACGAAGGTGGATTATTTTATGTGTTAATTAATTCATAAAACAACTTGTCATAATATTAAGACTTATACGCTGCGATTACAAGTGCTATAAGTCCTGTTAAAAAAGCGGAAAAATCCCAATAATAGGTAAATGTTATTAAACGAAAAGGACTAGTCTGTCATTTATAAAGGGTGCTGGGGTTTCCGTTTTACACAATATTGACTAGGAAAATGATATAGCAAACTGGTCCTCCTCACTGGTATCTTAGCTTAAAAGTAAATATATCCGCTTTTTTCTCCATATAGATAGGCTGAAAGTTTAGATATCACTTTAAAAATGTCACAAAATGTTCTAAAATAATAGTAGTTACCAAAATGTTTTCATAATTTAAAAAAGTGCTTCCTTTTATTTCGAGTTTAGATTTATAGAAGGTAAACTGAAGTAAACAGCAGGCTGTTTGTAACCGATACCTTAAAACATAAGGAGTGGATGATACGTGGAAATGAAAAAAATCTCTCCTAGAGAGGGAAATCATAATTTAAAAGATTATAATCGTATGAAAGAATCGTTTACTTGGGAGAGCATAAAAGCGAATTTTTCCTGGTTTGAAACAGGGAAGGTAAATATGGCTTATGAAGCTGTTGATCGTCATGCTGATAACCCAAATAAAAGCAATCAGACTGCACTTTTATTTTCATCACCGGACCGTGAGGAGAAGCTGACATTTAATGATCTACGTCATGAGAGTAATAAATTTGCAAATGTATTACGGAAATATGGAATAAAAAAAGGAGATCGTGTATTTTTATTTATGCCGAGAACGCCAGAGTTTTATGCTGCTTTCTTTGGTATCTTAAAAGTTGGTGCCATTGCAGGACCATTATTTGAAGCATTTATGGAGCAGGCAGTTAGAGATCGTCTTCAAGATAGTGAGGCGAAAATGCTGATTACAACGCCTGATTTATTGGGGCGCGTACCACAAGCTGATTTACCAGCACTTGAGAAAATTGTTTTAGTTGGCAATTACAAGGAGAAAGTTGAATCATACATTCATTATCACGAGGAAATGAAAGCCGCTAGCGATCAAACAGAAATGGAATGGGTTGATCTAGAGGATGGTATGCTGCTTCATTATACCTCTGGATCTACTGGAAAACCAAAAGGGGTCTATCACGTGCATCACGCAATGATACAGCACTATGCAACGGGCGATTGGGTGTTGGATTTAAAGGAGGACGATATTTACTGGTGTACTGCTGATCCTGGTTGGGTGACAGGCACAAGTTATGGCATTTTTGCTCCTTGGCTTCATGGCGTGACGAATGTCGTTCGTGGTGGTAGGTTTACGCCTGATGATTGGTACCATACACTTGAAAAAAATAGCGTTTCGGTATGGTATACAGCACCAACTGCATTACGTAAGCTCGTTAGTGCGGGTAAGGAGACAGTTGAAAAATATGATCTTTCTGCATTACGTCATATCTTGAGTGTTGGTGAACCTTTAAACCCAGAAGTAATTTCATGGGGATTGAAGGCCTTTCATCTTCGTATTCACGATACATGGTGGATGACAGAAACGGGAGCACATATTATTGTGAACTTCCCATCTATGGAAATAAGGCCTGGTTCAATGGGAAAACCGCTACCAGGAATTGAAGCATCCATTGTTGATAATGAAGGAAATGAATTAGCCCCGTATCAAATGGGGAATTTAGCCATTAAAATAGGCTGGCCATCGATGATGCGCGCCATTTGGAATAACCCTGGAAAGTTTGAAAGCTATTTTATCCAAGATTGGTACGTGTCTGGCGATAGTGCTTATAAAGACGAAGATGGTTATTTTTGGTTTCAGGGTCGTTTAGACGATGTCATTAATACATCGGGAGAACGAGTAGGCCCATTTGAAGTAGAAAGTAAGCTCATTGAGCACCCAGCTGTTGCAGAAGCTGGTGTAATCGGCAAACCGCATCCAGAACGAGGAGAAATTGTTAAAGCCTTTATTACATTAAATGAAGGTTATAAGGATTCAGAAGCTTTGCGACAAGAAATAAGGCAGTTTGTGAAAACAGGTTTAAGCGCACATGCTGCTCCTCGTGAGTTAGAAGTAAAAGATTCTATTCCGAAAACGCGGAGTGGAAAGATCATGCGGCGTTTATTAAAATCCTGGGAACTCGGATTGCCAACAGGCGATACATCTACATTAGAAGAATAAGAGGTAACAAAACTGGTTATCCCACAGTTGGATGACCAGTTTTTATCGCGCTTGGAAAAAGGAGGGATTTGATGTTATATCGTGTCATCCAAAAATTTGGATTAGATGTATTACAATGGAATGAGGTTGACGACTCACATAGCTCAACCGTCTATCAATGTACTTTGTTACATGGTGAAAATGTTTATTTAAAAATTCCTTTTACAAAGTTGAAGTTCCAACGTGAGTTATCAGCTTATGAAATTTTACAAGGAAGTGTTCCAATTCCTTATTTGATAAATTATTGGTCGGGTGATGAGGAGTGTCCTGGTGCTTTTTTAATATCTGCATTAAAAGGAAAACCTTTAACAGCGAAGACAACACCAACGGTAGCTTACCAAGTTGGGACGCTTCATGCTAAAATGCACTCAGTTACTCCTCCTACGAACGGTGATTTCATAGGTATAAACAACGAATTTGACAACTGGTCTAACTTTATTGAACGTCAGTTTCAAAGTTTCGCTGCAGATGTAAGAGATATTTTGGATGAACGATTATACGAAAAAGCTATTGAAAAATATAAAAAGATGAAACAACAATTGCCATCTCCAGATGGTCCAAGTTTTGTACATATGGATTTTCGCCCAGCAAATATCATTGTTCATGATGGTAGCGTTTCAGGAGTAATAGATTTTGAAAGTGCAAGGTTTGGCTCAACAGAAATAGATTTTACTAAGCTGTATCGCGATATTTTAAGTTTGGATAGTAGTTTGTATCAAGCATACAAAGATGGCTATAACAGTATTCGACCACTAATTAACTTAGAGGAAGTATTACCTTTTTATCGATTTACGGATGCTTTTAATAGTATCGGTTGGTGTAAACGTAGAGGAGTGGAAAAAAACGCTCTGTTTTTAGAGGAAAACATAGCTAGATTAAAAAAGTGGGTACTATAAAAAGCAAGCAAATTATTGATCTATTAAGCTCGAAACCAAGAATTACAGAATTTTGTTTGATACTATGGAAAAAAAGAAGATAGAAGTTTGAATGTAGATATTTATATTGATTTACAAGTAGAAGGTGAACCATTTGTTAGCAACGAAACAAGATATTATGAACGCTATTGGGCAAGACGTTGAAATGATGACGGTATTAAAAGCAGTTATGTCACTTGATTTACCAGATTGCTGGGTATGTGCTGGTTTTGTAAGGACGAAAATTTGGGATACATTGCATGGAATAGAAAAGACACCACTTCCTGATATTGATGTCATTTATTTTAATCATCAACACACGGCAGAATATATAGATAAACAATTAGAAGAGAAACTTCATCATATTTTGCCTGCTCTTCCATGGTCGGTGAAAAACCAAACAAGAATGCATACTAGAAATCACGTTCCACCATATCTTTCATCCGAAGATGCTATCGCAAAGTTTCCAGAAACTGCAACTGCATTAGGGGTAAGACTAGATCAGCATGAAAATGTTATTTTAACAGCCCCACATGGCATAGAAGATGTTCTTCAGTTAGAAGTAAAACCGACTCCGTATTTTTTGCAAAACGAGAAAAGAATGCAAATCTATCGACAAAGAGTAAGTAAGAAGAATTGGCAATCTACGTGGAAGAAGCTAAAGATTTATGTAACATAAAAACAATAGAAGCCCCTTTTATTTCGCATCTTGTGCTTATCTGTTACATTACATATAGGGGTATTTTATGATATATAACTACTTAATCGATAATGAAGCAAGGAGAGGAAACAATGTCAAAGGAATTTTGGGATGAAAGTTTCTCAGAAAATGAGTTTGTGTATGGCAAAACAGCAAATGCGTTTATTCGTTCCATGAATGAGATGCTTGCAGCAGGTTTGAAAGTAGCCTGTTTTGCAGAAGGGGAAGGTAGAAATGCGGTATATTTAGCAGAATGTGGGCATCATGTAACAGCATATGATCAATCCACGGTAGGGCTTAAAAAAACAACCCAACTAGCTCAAGAAAAAGATGTAGCTGTTCAAACCGTAGTTAAAGACCTTACCACAGAAAGCGTACCTGTGCAACAATATGACGCTGCTTTTATGGTGTTTGGGCATGTTCCTAGAGAAAAGCAAGTCTTTTTTATTAATAATATGTTGAACTCGCTCAAAACGGGTGGCTATCTCCTATTCGAAGTTTACTCGGAGGATCAATTAGCATATAAAAGTGGAGGGCCAAAGGAGAAATCGATGTTATATCGTCCTGTAGATATGTTGAACTGGTTAGATGGTCATAAATGGATTCATTTTTATTATGGAGAGGCCGAACGACATGAAGGAAAGAGACACTCAGGTCTGTGCCATGTTGTGCAAGTAGCCGTTCAGAAAACAGCTCGGTAGGTTGGTGAGGGTTAATGGATAACACACTGACTGAGCTTGTGTTATCCATGTGTTATTTCCTTTGCTTCAACGATAGAAAAGCTGGAATTTTAGGTTTTATTCCGAATACTGTAGTAAAATTACTCCTTCAAGATAAGTCTAAGAGGACGATAAAAGAAACTAAGTTCCTAGGATATTTAGATCACCGCTATACTATAGCAAAGGGTAAAATTTTTTAGGATTTGATTTGTCAAATTAAGCGAGACAACATGCTTTTATCAAAATCCTGACCGACATAATCTATGAAACACTCCATTGGTGTTTTGTATTTCAATGATTTCCTTGGTATGTTATTCCGTCGGAGTGCAACCTCAGAAATATACTCTTGTGACACAGGATTAAAGTCCATTTCTTTTGGTAGCCCATTCTTTCTCAGAAGACCGTTGGAATGCTCATTTAGCCCCCTTTGGGATGGCGTTCCAGGATCTGCAAAATAAATATCAACATCTTGTTCATTGCTGATGGATTTCCAATTGGAAAACTCTTTCCCGCAGTCAAAGATAATGGACTTAAATAAGTGTTTTGGTAATCGCTCAAACCATTGATTGAGCGATGTTTCAATATTGGTTGCCTGTCTACCAGCTGGTTTAATTGCGATGATGCATTTTGTTAAACGCTCAACAAGCGTGATGACAGCGCTCTTGTGATGACGTCCCACAATGGTATCTCCTTCTAGATGACCAAATTCTTTCTTGTAATTTGGGTGATCGTGATCACGATCAAGGATGGTGCGGCGAAATTTTTGTTTTCCTCTTCTTTCCTGGTGACCATTTGGTTTGCGTTTGCCTTGCATAGGTAAATCATTTTGGTTAAATTCGCCTGATGAAAAATTTCGATAAAGCGTGCGCATGCTGCAGGAGATAGTCTTTTCGTTTCGTCCGATTATTACATCAGGCGTCCAGCCATCGCGGACTTTTTCATGAATATAGGCTTTTTCGTTAGGTGTTAATTGAATCTTTTTACGACCACATGTCGCTTTATTCGCTTGATATTGTA